>JACXUY010000025.1 GCA_014763665.1 Gammaproteobacteria bacterium | reverse complement strand
ATGATTTGTTTGCCATTCTCTCAGCTTGGTCATAGGTGAAACATGTCCAAGGTTCTTTTGTATGATGTGGTGATTATACAGCATGAGATACTCCTCTAGCTTGTCTCTTAAGTGTTGTGATGATCTAAATTGTGTTTGCGCCAATAGCTGGCTAATTCGACCATTAAACCACTCTACCATGCCGTTGGTCTGTGGGTGACGTGGTTTGGTCAGTCTATGTTCAATGTTGAATGCTTTGCACACTTGGTCAAAGATATGTTGACCTGTTGGCTCTCTTTCTCCTTTGGCTGTATAGCGGTAGGTGAACTCTTTGCCGTTGTCGGTGAGTATTTTGCTGATGATAAATGGAGCTTTTTCTACCACAGCTTCAACAAAATCGGCAGCCGATGCAGGGCTTTTATCATCATAAATCGCCAAATGCAGCCAACGACTGGCTCGATCAGTAGCAACAAAGAGATACTTGTGTTTCTCTTCGTCTGGCATTCTTGGTAAGTATTTGATATCGATGTGAATAAATCCAGGTGGATAGTCCTTGAATGCTTTTTCAGGTTTGTCTGTTTCTTGCTCTTGCGCTGCCATGAGCACACGTAAACTGCCAACATTATTGCGATTCAAACAACGCCCCAAGGCTACTCTACTCAAGTTGGCTTTGATATAGGTTCGACTAATCGCTAATAAATCATCCAATGATAATAACAACGTCTCGCGCAAATACACGATTAAAAACGCTTGCAGTTCTGTTAGATCGGTTCTCAGTTTATGAGGGCGATGCGACTTATCGGTGTTGGTATCTCTCTTTGCCCATTTGGTGGCCGTGGCAACACCGACATTGTATTTTTTGGCAATCGCCACGATTGCCTCTTGCTTTGATTGAAGGAAGTCTATCATCTCTGCTTTACATCCATCCATGAGATACAGGGATTTTGGATAATTATAACTCATTCAATCAGTGGCGTCCCAACAGCGAATAAGTTACAAGAGATTATGAGCGTGTTTAAGCTGGCCTAGGTTTGCTTTGGCTAGCGTGAAAGTCCTAGTTTCATCAGTTCCTGCTGTAATGCCGAAGTTTGCAACGGCTTAGTTAAAAAGCCGTTCATGCCTGCCTCTTGGCATCGAATCCTATCAGACAAGGAGTCATTTCCCGTTAAGGCAATAATGGGGGTGACTATGCCCAACTCCCTCATTCTTATACTCGCTTGCGTACCATTCATTTCAGGCATTTGCATGTCCATTAATATGGCGTCAAATGTGCTTCTTTGTGCTAGTTCTATCGCTTCTTTGCCGCTAGTCGCTGTCGTTACCTGATGTCCCAACCGGGCAATCAGTCCTTTCTGAATATTCAGTAGTACTGGGGTATCATCAACCATGAGTAACGATAAATAAGCCATCACATCAACCTCTCCAAAAAGCGCGTGTAAATAACACCAGCAGCGTAAACAATTCCAAACGTCCAAGCAGCATGGCAAAGATAGCTATCCAAGTTGCTGTATCGGATAAGGTGGCGAACCCGCTGCCGACGCTTCCGCCTAGCCCAACTCCCATATTGTTTAGGGTTCCAGCTGTGGTGGCAAAAGCACCGAAAAAGTCGAGTCCTGTTGCCATGAATAATAAGGTAATAAAAGCAGCCGTGAAGATATAAAGCGCAAAAAAGGCCCATACCGCACTGATAACACCGTCTGAAACAGTCTGTGCGCCGAGCTTAATTGGCACAATTGAATTAGGGTGAACCAAGCGGTAAAGCTCGCGCATGCCTTGTTTCCACAACAGTAAAATGCGCACAATCTTGATGCCGCCTGCGGTCGAGCCAGCAGAGCCACCAATAAAGCTAAGCATAATGAGCAGTACGGGAATGAAGGTCGGCCACAAGGATAAATCGGAGGTGGTGAGTCCGGTCGTGGTCATGACACTAATCATATTGAAGAAGCCATGTAAAAACGATAGCCCTAGTGAGTCATAAACTTGATGATGCCAGAGGGTTGCTGTCATGATCACTGTGGCAATCGCAACGATGAGTAAGTACATCCTCACTTCAGGATTACGCCAGTAGTGAGTCACGCCCATGTTGCGCCAAGCAGTAAAGTGTAGGGTAAAATTAATGCCACTAATGAGAATGAATAAGCCACCAACAATGAGAAAATAAGGGGTGTCGTAATAGCCCATACTGGCATCATGCGGCGCAAATCCGCCAAGTGACATTACTGAAAAAGCGTAACCAATGGCATCAAATAGGCTCATGCCACCGAGCCAAAAAGCACCCGTACAGGCTAGGGTTAATGAAACATAGACGATCCATAATCCGCGCGCCGTTTCGGCAATACGGGGTGCCATTTTGTCGTTTTTAGAGGGTCCTGACATTTCCGTTTTATAAAGCTGCATACCACCAACGCCCAACATGGGCAGTATGGCTACCGCTAATACGACAATTCCCAAGCCTCCTAACCAGTTAAGTTGTTGGCGATAATATAAAATGGCATGGGGTAGCTGATCTAAGTCGGTAATGACAGAAGCGCCTGTTGAGGTCAGTCCACTGGTAGCTTCAAACACCGCGTCGGTAAAAGAAAGTTGAAGTTCAGGCGTCAGTTGAAAAGGCGTACTCGCCACCAACGATAGCACCACCCAGAACATGGCAGAAATGAAAAAGCCATCACGAATACGCATTTCACTGCGATTATGGCGAGCGGGATACCAGAGTAAAAAACCAACACTTAAATTGAGCAACAATGGAAGGAAAAAGTTAGTCCAACGACCTTCCTGATAAATTAAGTCAATCATTATGGGCGGTAAGAGCGTGACACTAAACACCATGAGCAAAAAGCCCAAAATGCGCTGAATAACTTTTAAGTCCATCGTTAGGAAGAGCCTTTACTGAGTCTATTTGACTTTAGGTTAATTTTTTCGGGGTAACCAATTTTTCAATGGCCAGCACTTGTTCACTATCAGCAACAAACAGCACCACATGATCCCCAGACTCGATCACCGTGTCATGATGCGCCATCATCACTTGATCTTCGCGCACAATGGCTCCCACGAGCGTTGCCGGTGGCCACTGAATTTGCTCGACCGATTTGCCCACAACGGCTGAAGTGTTTTCACTGCCATGAATAACAACTTCAATGGCTTCAGCAGCGCCACGACGGAGTGTATGGACTACGGCAGTGCTACCTTGGCGCACTTTGGCGAGTAAGCTTGATACGGTGATTTGATCGGCAGAAATGGCAATATCAATCTTGTCGTCTTGAATCATGTTGACATACTCACTGTTATTGACCAGTGTCATGATCTTACGAGCGCCCAGTTGTTTGGCAAACATAGAAGAAAGAATGTTGGCTTCATCATGATTGGTCACACCAATGAACAAATCGGTATGGTCAATGTTTTCTTCCATTAATAGATCTCGATCCATGGCATCGCCATGTAGCACTAACGCATGATTGAGTTCTTCAGCAATTTCGCGGCAACGTCCCAGGTTGTGCTCTAACAATTTGACTTGAAAATCTTTTTCCAGCGATTTTGCCAACCTTAGTCCGACATTGCCGCCTCCGGCAATAAAAATTTTACGGTAAGGTAAATCATGACGTTGTAGCTTGCGCATGATACCGATAATGGCATCGGCTTGTGCTAGGAAAAAGACTTCATCACCTTCAATGAACATAGTATCGCCATCGGGCGCAATCGCGGCGTTGTTACGATAAATGGCGACGATACGGATTTCTTGTTGTTGAGATAACTTGGCTGTGATACCACGAATGGTTTGTCCTATCATCGGACCTGTGGAGCGAACACGCAAGCCGACCAGTCGTAACTTACCGTGAGCAAAGTCGAGTACCTGTAATGAGCCAGGGTAGCGAATCAGCTGCTCAATATAGCGTGTAACCAATACCTCTGGGCTAATAATGGTGTTAATCGCCATGGCATCGGCAGAAAAGTCCACATCAAAGAGTTCGGGATGGGTAATATATTCACTGCGACGAACGCGGGCAATTTTGTCGGGAATTTTAAATAAAATTTTGGCAATTTGGCATGCCAGCAGGTTAACTTCGTCACTTGGTGTGACGGCAATGAGCATGTCGGCATCTTCGGCACCGGCTTGCTCCAATATGGAAGGATAAGCGGCATGCCCAACAACCGTGCGAACATCAATATGGTCTTGCAATTTCTGCAAGCGCTGGGTGTCAGTATCAACAATGGTAATGTTGTTATTTTCTTTTGCTAGAAATTGCGCTAGGGCAGAGCCAACTTGTCCAGCACCCAGAATGATGATATTCATGCGTTATGGCTCCCTGTATGCAGATCAATATTGAGGCTTTTTAATTTACGATATAAATGAGTACGTTCAAGCCCGGCCAAACGAGCCGTTTCTGAAACGGATCCTTGTGTATTGACCAAGAGCTCTGTTAAGTAACGACGCTCAAAGGCTTCACGAGCTTCTTTCAGTGGTAGGTTCAAATTGAGTGGGCAGGGGTGGCTTTTATCTTCCGAGTTTTGCTGAGCGGTTAGTGCTTGTTGAATTTCGAGTTCACCAATGGTTTCATCGCCGCCTAATAACAACAGACGATGTACCAGATTTTTCAATTCACGCACATTGCCAGGCCATGAATGTTGGCGCAGTATATTTTGCGCGGCAATACCAAAGCGTCGATATTTTAAGTTGTGCTGGCGGACAAAATGGTCAATGTAATAATCCAGCAATTCAGGAATGTCTTCCTTGCGATCTCGCAAGGGGGGCATGCTCAAGCTTAACACTGACAAGCGATAATAGAGTTCATCCTTAAAGCGATGTTGTGAAACCAAGGGTACCAATGGCGATAAGGTGAGCGCAATAATGCGAGCAGGTAGAGGGACTTGTTGTCCATCTAAGCGTGTCATCATACCGGTGCTTAACCAACGATCAAGCCATTGTTGCGTTTGAGGTGTGAGCGTGTCCACATCTTCGATGACAATGGTGCCGCCTTTGGCTTGCGCCAACTTGCCGTCGGTATCTGCCCCTACCCATTCACTAAAGGTAATCGGGTCGTTGAGTTGTGCCGCTGTCACCATAGCAAAGGGTTTGCCGCGTTCCGGGCTGGTGCGATGGATGGCATAAGCGGCGAGCTTTTTGCCGCTCCCCGCTTCACCTTCAATCAGTACAGGGGCATCTAATGGCGCCAATTTTTTGATTTGTTCACGCAGTTGTTTAATGGCAGCAGAACGACCAATAGGCCCTTCTTGGCTAGGCACATCGCTGTGTGTGAGGGTGCTGGCTAAATCCCTCTCGGCCAATGCGTGCTCTACGGTTGCCAGTAACCTTGCCAAGGAAAGCGGTTTTTCTAAGAAGTCAACAGCCCCCAGTTTGGTTGCTTCTACGGCCGTTTCAATGGTGGCATGGCCAGACATCATGACCATGGACGGGGCATGGGGTAATACTAAGAATTCTTTGAGTAGGCTAATGCCGTCAATGTCAGGTAGCCAAACATCAAGTAAGAGTAGATCATAGTGACTCCGTTGTGCTAAGTCACGCCCTTGAT
Organism: Gammaproteobacteria bacterium; assembly: GCA_014763665.1. GTDB lineage: Bacteria > Pseudomonadota > Gammaproteobacteria > Thiomicrospirales > Thiomicrospiraceae. The sequence goes on along the minus strand of JACXUY010000025.1, from coordinate 19,819 downwards.
TACCGGTATTGGCGACATCCACCTGATAACCCTCGTCTTCCAGAATGTCTTGGATGAGAGTGGTGATATCGGGTTCATCGTCGATAACGAGAATATGTGCCTTGCTCATGACTAACCTTTTGGGTTGAGGGGAAACGAAACATTAATTCTAGCACCTTGTGGGTCATTACTGCCAATGCTGATGCTAGCCTGATGCTCATCTAGGATGCGTTTGACAATAGCCATTCCTAACCCTGTTCCCTTGGGTTTGTTCGTCGAGTAGGGTTCAAAAATCCACAGCCGTAAGTCTTCGGGAATACCAGGACCATTGTCGCTAAAGGTCAAGTTTAGATATTCCTTATCACATTGCGTACTGATGATCAGGCTAGGCTTTTCTTCTTTTTCACTGGCCTCAATCGCATTTTTGATGAGGTTGTGAAACATTTGTCGCAGGCGTCCCAAATCGGCGATGATGTGAGGGCACTGATGGTCGAGTTGTAGTTGAATGCGCATACGTTGTTTATCGGTGAGCGGATACATAATCGCCATATCTTGAATGAAGTTGTTGAGGTCGATTTGTTGCATCACTACTTTCGGGCTTTTAGCGAAGTCCGAAAAGTCCTGTACCAAGCGCTTCATGGAGTCGACCTGTTGAATAATGGTATGGGTGGCTCGGTCGAGAATGCGTGCATCCTCTTCGTTAAGATGATCCAGTAATCGGTAACGCATGCGATCCGCTGCCAATTGAATAGGCGTTAGGGGGTTTTTGATTTCATGAGCGAGTCTGCGGGCGATATCTTGCCAGGCAGCGTAACGCTGTGACTGTACAATAGCGGTAATATCGTCAAACACAACCAGTAAGCCGCCCGATGTATGCAGTAAATCTGGCAATCGGTTGATGCGTAGCATCAAAATATGACGACTGTCAGCAGCATCGATGGATATTTGGTTTTCCCAGGCTTTTTCACTTTGTGGCGCAAGCTCTTGTGCGGCACTTTCGATGGCCTCTATAAACGGCGAGAGTGGACTGTGCTTTTCAAGCAGTTCGTTCAGAGATAATCCTAGGTGACTGTCGAGTGATGTGCCAAGCAGACGAGATGCGGCATTATTGGCAGTACGCAATCGTAGTTTGGGATCACAGGTCAGTACACCAGCAGTAATTTGATTGAGCAGAATTTGTAAATAGCGTTTTTGACCTTCAGCGGTCAGTTGGCTACGTCTTAATTCATCGCGTGATTTTTGAATTTGTTCTGCCATGTCGTTAAAGGTGTGCATCAAGTCACCCAGTTCATCATGACGGTCGGTTTCTAAACGCTGGCTGTAATCGCCTTTGGCAATGTTACGTGCGCCTTGGGTCAATTCGCTGACAGGGCGAATAAAGTTGCGCGTCGCTTGAATGCCCGCTAATACCGCGCCGAGCAGCGTCAGCAGTACCACCAAGGCCAAGTTAATGGTAACGGAGGTCTTAAGTGGTTCGCGTAAAAAAGCGAGCGTTTGATACTGGGCATTGGCTTTGCTGACGCGATCAGCTTGCTGGCGCAATTCGTCGGGTAAATGGAATTGAGCCTGCAATAACGAGGGAATGCGTTGGTTGGGGTCGCGTACCGGCAAGACGATACGAATAAAGCTACTGACAGTGCCGTCTGAAAGTGGGTCAGCGTCCAAGGCTGCATAAGGTGTGCCTTGTCGCACTTGTTGTAGAATATTTTCGGGTAAGGGTTGTGGAAGCAAATTATTGGTATTAATGGTGTCAATACTGGCAGTAGCAATGACTTGTCCTGCGCTGGAAAAGAGGGTGATATCGGTGTTGCGGTCTCCTAACATTTCTGCCACTGTCGTTAACGTAAAAGTAGGTTGGCTGATGAGTCCTTCTTTATTGAGTTGGATCAGTCCTTCCAAGCGATTGAGACTATCGCGTGTTTTGAGGTCGAGTAGGCTACGACTCAGCGTCAGTGCATCTTGTAGTACTTCTTCTGTTTGGGTATCAAACCAATTTTCAACACTTTGATGAATCACATGACGGGCAAAGAAGAAGGCAACCAGCATGGGTATGCCAATGAGCAAGGCAAGCACACCAACCAGACGAATTTGTAATTTAGATCCGGGGGTTTGCCGAACAATATCTTGTTTCAGTTGCCAAAGATTAACCGCCAGCCAAGCTAATAGAATGACAGCACCCAGTAGGTTAATCAGTAACAAAGCGCCGTAGGTGTTGGTAAAATCTTGCGCTGTCTGTAGGCTTTGACTGAGCAGAATGAGCGAAAATACGAGTAGAACGGCAATGAGGAGTACAAAGCGATATGGCTTTAGTTTATTACGAAGGCGTTTCATCGTTGATACATCCAAGTTTGCGGATGTCCGCTTAAATTTACCCGCCATTCACTGTTCAGCAAGCTGGAAAGACGCAATGCGTTGGGCAAGCTTTCTCTTTCGAGACGCACTTCTAACTGCAGCGCATAGGCTTTATTTGCTTGAAGCTTTTCGATAGCGATTAAGGGAAAGCTCTGAATTGAACCCAATGTGTTGAGTGCTCGCGATAAGTCTCGATCCGTATTGAGTCGGGATAAGGTCAGATTGCTTAACAGATAGGTTTGTTTGAGGGGATCATAAGAAAGGCGCACGCGCATTTTTTTGCTGGCTAGGGTGTTTTGCCAAAACCACTGTTCAGGATCAATTAAGGTAACTTGAATACTATACTCAATAGCAATGCCATGCAGGAGTGCTTTCTCCATCGTTGGTGTCATGCCGAGTGTAACCTGCCCATCCACCACCAGCTGTTGTCCTTGAATGCTGGGCAACAAGGGCGTAGCACGCGTCACCTCAGCCCAAAGCGCTTGACTGAAAGTCGTGAGCAGTATGGTTAACAGCAGCCAGTAACGCATCAAATCATTTCCTGTTTGACCAATAACGCATAGAAGAAACCATCGCCGCCGCGGCTGTGACTGGGCAGTAGTTGTTGACCAAACCCAGTGTCTAATGCACCTGTGATTGGCGTTGTTATGAGCCGAGCATCTGGAGTACGAGTTAGGAAAGCTTGAATTTGTTCCGTGTTTTCACTGGGTAGGACAGAACAGGTAGCATACAGCAGTCTACCAGCGGGTTTAACGAGCGACCAGAGCTGGTCGAGTAAGTGCGCTTGAGTTTCATTCAGCACCTTAATATCCGCTGGTTTACGATGCCATTTAATGTCGGGATGGCGTCGAATAATACCGGTTGCCGAACAGGGCGCATCTAGTAAAATGGCATCAAAAAGCTGACCATCCCACCAAGAAGCGGTATCTGCTGCATCAGCAACCTCTAGCTTGGCGGTCAGTGCTAAGCGTGTTAGGTTTTCTTCGATACGTTCTAGACGACTGGCTTCAATATCCAAGGCAGTTAGATCGCACTGATTGTCGCTTAACTCCAGAATATGCGTTGTTTTACCGCCCGGAGCCGCACAGGCATCACAAATGCGCTCGTGCGCTTTGGGTTGCAGCAGATGTCCCGCCCATTGTGCGTTGGCATCTTGCACGCTAAACCAACCCTGAGTAAAACCGGGTAATTGTGTTACGTCGGTGCTATCCAGTAACACGGCATGAGATAAGTTCGGGTGTGCTTGCGCTTGCAGTGATTCAGGGAGTTGTTGGATATAGGCTTCAACATCACAATGTGGTTTCAGGCGAAGACAGAGTGCTGCCGGTTCGTTATTGGCGTGGCAAACCCTTTGCCAGTGTTCTGGGTAAGCCTGTTGCAGTTGTTGAATAAACCAAGTGGGATGGGCTGTTGCTAAGGCAACTTGTTGGCTTGCTTTTTGTATTAACTCGCTTTGTTGACGTTGAAAATTGCGTAGCACACCATTGATGAGTCCCACTGCCCAGGGTTTTTTCTTAAAGCCGCGTGCCAATTCAACGGTTTCATGCAAACTGGCATGTACGGCTAAAGACGTATCACAAAGCTGCGCAATGCCTAACAGCAGCAATACAGCAATGTCCATGTCTTTGCCTTTGAAAGGGCGTTCCAATAATTGGTCACGCATCCAGGCTAAGCGATTGAGCTGGCGCAGTGTATCCAGCGTTAAGCGATAGGCAAAAGCCCTGTCTCGTCCCTCGCTCAAGCGTGGCAGTAGGCGTGGTGATACAGCGGATAGCGACTCGTTATCGACAATAACGGCCATTAGCATATCAAATGCAAGGCGACGTGGGGTTGGATGGTTTTTCATTAGCTGAATTGTTGTCCGCTCAGGTCGCAGCCTTTGCTGAACTCATGAACCGGCAGCATTTTTCCACCAGTGCGTTGTAGTTGTTGTAAGGCAACAATGCCATCAGCCGTATTTACCAGTAAGCCTTGCTCTGTTAGCCCAAGCACGCTGCCTGGAGCTTGATGGCTCTGCTCATTCACCACTTCTGCCATGCCAACTTTAAGCACCTGTTCGCCCCAATGACAAAAACTGCCTGGCCAAGGCGCAAAAGCACGAATTTTACGCACAATTTGCGTCGCGCTTTGCATCCAATCAATTTTGCCCTCTATTTTACTCAGCTTGTGGGCATAGCAAATCCCTTCACTGGGTTGTGCTTTTGCTTGCGCTAAAAAATGAGGTAAGTCACTTAGCACGGTCATGAGCAATTGAGCGCCCATCGGAGCGAGGCTATCATGTACCTGTTGTTGTGTGTCTGACGGTAAAATAGGCAGCACAGCGCGCGCCAAAATATCGCCTGTATCCAGACCAGCATCCATTTTCATGATGTCGATACCCGTCTGTTTATCGCCAGCTTCAATAGCGCGCGCAATGGGCGCAGCACCCCGCCAACGTGGTAATAACGAGCCATGAATATTCAAACAACCATAGCGTGGCACATCTAAAACAGCTTGCGGTAATAGCAGGCCGTAAGCCACCACCACCATGACATCGGCCTTATATTGCGCAATCAGTTCTTGCGCTTCGGGTGTCTTTAATGACAGTGGCTGATGCACCGGAATGCCGTTTTGTTCGGCTAAGACTTTGACTGGCGGAGGCGTAAGCTTGTTACCGCGACCTGCAGGGCGATCGGGTTGCGTAAACGCAGCAACCACTTGATGTTCACTTTGAATCAGTGCTTGTAACGGGTAGGTTGCAAACTCAGGTGTGCCAGCAAAAATAACACGTAAACTCATGGGGTTTTAGCCTTTTGTTGTTTGGCGTATTTTTCCATCAGACGACGACGTTTCAGTGGTGATAAATGGTCGATAAATAACTTACCATCCAAGTGATCAATTTCATGCTGGATACAAACCGATAGCAAATCATCTGCCTCGAACTCAATGGGTTTGAAGTCGCGATCGAGCGCACGCACTAAAATATTTTTTGGGCGCACAATTTCAGCCGAAACTTCAGGAATGGATAAGCAACCTTCTTTCCACGTAATGGTGTTTTTGTGGTCAACAATTTCGGGATTGATGAGCACCAAGGGTTTGCTGCGATCTTCAGAAACATCAACCACACAAAAGCGCCGATTTTCACCCACTTGCGTAGAGGCTAAGCCAACGCCTTCAGCATCATACATGGTGTCGAACATATGACTGAGCAGTTGATCTAGCTTATCGTTCATTTCGGTAACTGGCGTACAGTGAACGCGTAAGCGTTCATCAGGATGGAGGACTATGTCCAGCAACATGGAAAATTTTCCTTTTCGCAAACATTTTTTGTCATATTATATGTCATAAACGAGGCTAAAACAGGGGAGATAGACCAGCTAATGATAAGTGAACAGGAAAATCGGGCACGATTAGCGGTCTATTTAAGCAAAGGAATTGGACGAAAAGCCTTCTTAGAACTGATGTCGTTGGCAGGAAGTGCACAATCGCTGGTAACGGCTAATGCTTCTGAACAGCGTCATTGGGGCTTGGCCAGTGACTGGCAAGCGAATTGGCAACAAGCCGACCAACAGCTGGAATGGCTTGCACTTTCCCCCAAGCAACATCGTCTGTTATGGTGGGATGATGTTAATTATCCTCGGCAACTGCAACAAATTGACGATTTGCCACCCGTGTTGTGGGCGCGTGGTGATGTCAGTTTGCTGTCTGCACCGCAAATAGCCATGGTTGGTAGTCGAAACGCGACCACTGGCGGACAAAAAATTGCGCAGGAGTTTGCGCAGGGGTTGGCAGAGTCGGGGCTGTGTGTCACCAGTGGGCTGGCTGGGGGGATAGATGCGGCTGCACATATGGGTGCTTTGGCCGCCCATATGGGGCAAACCATTGCCGTGGTGGGTACGGGGGTTGATTTGGTTTATCCGGCACGCAATAAATCACTGGCAGAATCGATTGTCGCATCGGGATTAATGCTCAGCGAATTTGCTTTGGGTGCGCGTGCTGAGCACTGGCATTTTCCGCAACGCAATCGCATTATTTCGGGTTTGTCTCTGGGTGTGTTGGTGGTCGAAGCGGCTGAGGCTTCAGGGTCGTTAATTACAGCAGGTTTGGCACTAGAACAAGGTCGCGAGGTCTTTGCCATTCCGGGGTCGATTCATAATCCCTTGGCAAAAGGCTGTCATGCGCTGATTAAGAAGGGGCAGGCTAAGTTAACGGAAACGGTGCAGGATATCCTAACCGAGTTGGCGCCACAATTACGTCGTTTTGTCCAGTCGTCAAGTCAAAGTGACACTGATTTTTCCGATTTATCGCCCACGGCAGCAGCCTTGCTGAAACAAATTCCCTATGATCCGATTAGTGCGGATGAGTTGTTAATGAATTGTCAATTATCAGCATCAGAATTCGCTTCCCTCTTGATGGAACTTGAAATCTCTGATAGCGTGGAAAACTATGGAGGCAATAAAATTGCCCGTATTCGCTGAAGGAGAGCGTTACTAAATGAAAAACACACAATAATTTCGCTCTGCTCAGTTTTTAGTGTTTTAAATTTTTATGTCTGGAGGAAGGGTTTAAATTAAGTGGTTACTGGCTACTTAAGCTTATCCCTTCCCCCAGAACCCCCATCCAAATGAGTTTCAGGAGCTATTGATGAAACATTTAGTCATCGTCGAGTCACCTGCCAAGGCCAAAACGATTGAAAAATACTTGGGCAAAGACTTTACGGTACGTTCTAGCTTTGGTCATATTCGCGATTTGCCTAAAAAAGGCATGGGTATTGATTTGCAAAGTTTTACGCCTGCTTATGAGGTGTCAGCCGACAAAAAGTCGGTGGTGTCTGAGCTGAAAAAGTTAGCGAAAGAGGTGGATAGTGTTTGGCTGGCAACGGACGAGGACCGTGAAGGAGAGGCGATCGCGTGGCATTTGGCGCAAGCATTGAACTTGCCAGTTGATTCGACAAAGCGCATTGTGTTTCATGAAATTACCAAACCCGCTATTGAACAAGCCGTGACAAATCCACGTACCTTAGATGTGCATTTAGTCGATGCGCAGCAAGCGCGTCGTGTCGTTGATCGTTTGGTCGGATTTGAGCTTTCTCCTGTTTTGTGGAAAAAGGTTCGTACTGGATTGTCCGCGGGGCGTGTTCAGTCGGTGGCGGTGCGTCTGATTGTCGAGCGCGAGCGCGAAATTCAGGCGTTCCAAGCACAAGCGAGCTTTCGCTTAACCGCCAGTTTGCTCGCTGACAATTTGGCGTTTGCCGCTAAGCGCAATAAAGAGTTGGATGATCAAACAGCGGCACAAAGCTTTTTGCAGGCCATGGCGCGCTCCACCTTTGTTGTCAGTAGTTTAGAAGCTAAGCCTGCGACGCGTAGTCCACGTCCTCCTTTTACCACCTCGACTTTACAGCAAGAAGCAGCACAAAAGCTGGGTTTTTCTGTCAAGCAGACCATGACCATTGCGCAGCGTTTGTATGAGTCGGGAAAGATTACCTATATGCGAACCGACTCGGTTAACTTGTCCGATATTGCGCTTGGACAGGCTGGCAATGTTATCCGTGACCGTTTTGGTGAACACTATCATCAAGTTCGCAAATACAAAACCAAATCTGCAGGCGCACAAGAGGCGCATGAAGCCATTCGTCCTACCGACTTGTCCAAAGATATGGTCGATGGTGAGCGTAATGAGCAGCGACTTTATCAGCTCATTTGGAAACGCACACTCGCCAGTCAAATGGCCGAGGCCAAGTTTGAACGTACCACTGCTGAAATCAGTATTAGCGAGCTGCCGAATGAGTCGCTGGTCGCTAAGGGCGAAGTCTTGTTATTTGATGGTTTTATTCGCGCCTACGATGATCGCAGTGAAGATGATGACAAAGACGAAGGGCGTTTACCGCCGATGCAAGTGGGTCAGACGATACAATTGCAAGCAGCGATGGCGAAAGAAACCTTTACTCGACCACCAGCACGTTTCCATGAGGCCGCTTTAGTGAAAGCCTTAGAGGAAATGGGAATTGGTCGTCCGTCAACTTATGCACCGACCATTTCGACAGTACAAGATCGTGGTTATGTCGTGAAAGAGGACCGTGAAGGCACGCCCCGTCAGTTGACGCTGTTGTCACTCGAAGCAGGACAGATCAGTCAAACAGAACAAACCGAGCTGACAGGCAGTGAAAAGAATAAACTCTTTCCAACCGATATTGCCGGTATTGTTACCGATTTTCTCATTGCTCATTTTCCAGAGGTGATTGATTATCAATTTACCGCGCGCATGGAAGATCGATTTGATACCGTTGCCGAAGGTAGAGCCGAATGGCGTGAAACCGTGGCTCAGTTTTATCAACCCTTTCATGCGCAAGTTGAAGCAGCTGAGCAGATTTCGCGTGCCGAAGTATCTCAAGCACGCGAGTTGGGTGTCGATCCTGTTTCCGGTAAGCCTGTCTCTGTGCGCATGGGGCGTTTTGGTGCTTTTGTCCAGTTGGGTGGTAATGAAGAAGAGACGGGTGAAAAGCCCGTTTATGCCAGTCTGCGGAACACGCAGCGCATGGATACCATCAAACTGGAAGAGGCGTTAGATTTATTCAAACTGCCAAGAGATTTGGGTGCTACCACCGATATTTTATCGGCCTATAGTAGCGATGGAACCCTCTTTGCCGTCGAAGCGGGTACACCGCTGGTGGTCAAGCGTGGTCCTTTTGGTCACTATATTCAGGCTGGCAAGTTGAATGTGACGCTGAAAGGTTTTGATCCGCTCGACATCACCCTTGAAGAAGCCAGTGCTTTGGTGCAAGCCAAGTTGGAACAAGAAGCCAACAAAGTGGTGAAAAAGTTTGAAGGAACAGATATTCAAATTCTGAATGGTCAATGGGGGCCTTACATTGCCGACACGGTGAATAAGGTGAATGCCAAGATTGCCAAAACAGAAAACCCGCATGACTTAACGCTGGAAGAATGCCTACGTCGTTTGGCTGAAGCACCCAGTAAACCCATGCGTGGGCGTGGTAAAACAGCGGCGAAAGCACCGGCTAAAAAATCGGCTGCGCCCAAGAAAGAGACAAATCAGGCCGCAATTAAGGCGACAGAAGCTACCACGGACAAACCCAAAACGACGCGTAAAAAGGCGGTAGCGGTTGAAGGTGAAGCGGCGGCAAGCAAACCCAAAACAACACGGGCGCGCAAAAAAGCGGATGCCAATTAGAAGGTTTGTCGGTATGACGATTTGATGACACAAGGTGTTTCTTAGCTGGACAGTGTGAAGTTGATTTGATTATGCTAATAACACAACATTAACGGAATTTAAAAGGAAAAAGTGGAATGACGGCGCCAATTAATGTCGGTATTGTGGGTGGAACGGGTTATACTGGTTCTGAATTGTTACGCATTTTGGCGCGTCATCCACAAGCAAAAGTTACCGCTATTACTTCACGCGGAGAGGCAGGTACATCGGTTGCTAAATTATTTCCCAGCTTGCGGGGTGTGATGGATGATCTTGTGTTTACCACGCCAGATGAGTCCAACCTAACAGACTGCGATGTGGTGTTTTTTGCCACTCCTCATGGAGTTGCTGCCGCACAAGCAAAAGAACTGACAGCCGCGGGCGTTAAGGTGATTGATCTCGCCGCCGACTTTCGTTTGCAAGACTTAGCTGTGTGGGAGAAATGGTATGCCCAGGTCCATCCTTCACCTGAGTTGGTGCCCAGTTCAGTCTATGGGCTTCCTGAAGCCAATCGTGAAGCGATTAAAGGGGCGATGATTATTGGTAACCCAGGTTGTTATCCCACGGCAACGCAACTGGCCTTAATGCCGCTGCTTGAAAATAACCTGATTGATGTGAGCGACGTCATTGTTGATGCCAAATCGGGTATTTCAGGTGCGGGACGAAATGCCAAAGTCGATATGTTATTTGCCGAAACCAATGACAGTTTCAAGGCCTACGGCTTAAATGGTCATCGCCATTTGCCTGAAATTGAAGAACGCCTAGCCGTGATGGCAGGCAAGCCAGTTAATGTCACCTTCGTGCCTCACTTATTACCAATGATTCGTGGCATTGAAGTCACGGTTTATGCCAACTTAACGCAAGATATCAGCGCCGCTGAATTGCAAAGCCTGTTCGAACAACGCTATGCAAATGAGCAGTTTGTCGATGTCATGCCTGCGGGCAGTATGCCAGAAACGCGTAGTGTGAAAGGCACGAATATCTGCCGTTTGGCCGTATATCGCCCACAAGGTCGCAACAAAGTGGTCGTTACTTCGGTCATTGATAACCTAGCGAAAGGGGCTTCGGGTCAGGCCGTACAAAATATGAATTTGTTGTTTGGTTTGACTGAATCCATGGGATTAGAAACCATTGCACTCTTACCTTAAGTAAGGTTCGTGCTAAAATAACCATCATATAAATAAAAACTCGAGGGCCTGCATCATGAGCGACACTTTTGTGCCAGTAAACTTTACTGATAATGCCGCCGCCAAGGTCAAAACCTTGTTGGCGGATGAAAATAATCCTGATCTTAAATTGCGTGTTTACATCACGGGTGGAGGCTGTTCTGGTTTTCAGTATGGCTTTACCTTTGATACTGCCGTTAACGAGGACGATACTTCGTTAGAGAAAGATGGCGTGCAGCTTTTAATCGACTCAATGAGTTTTCAATACTTAGTAGGCGCCAAAATTGATTACCTAGAGGATTTATCTGGTGCGCGTTTCGTCATTGAAAATCCGAATGCGACATCTACTTGTGGTTGTGGTTCTTCGTTTAGTGTGTGAGTGTAATAATCTATGACAATGGCTTATATTCCCGGTTTGGCTGGGGTTCCCGCGACTGAGTCGGCAATTTCCTACATTGATGGACAGGCGGGTGTTCTATCCTATCGGGGTTATTCCATTGCAGAATTGGCTCAGTTTTCTTCGTTTGAAGAAACAGCACTGTTGCTGCTGACCGGTGAATTACCGTCGGCAGATGAGTTGGCGCGTTTTACTGAAAAACTCAACGAAAACCGTCGCGTTAAGTACAACATTCGTTCCTTGATGAAGTGTTTGCCAGCCACAACGCATCCGATGCATATGTTGCAAACGGTCATGGCTTCTATGGCCAGTTTCTATCCCTCTACCGCTTATATGGCAGGCGATGAGAATGACGACACCTATATTCGTGAAGTGTCGGAAAACATTTTGGCGCACATGGGAACCCTTGTCGCCATGTGGGAGCATTTGCGTAACGGCTATGACCCCATTAATCCGCGCATCGACCTGTCGTATGCCGGTAATATGCTGTATATGCTCAAAGGCAAAGAGCCAGACCCTGTCTGGGAGCGTTTACTCGATGCTTGTCTGATTTTGCACGCAGAGCACACCATTAATGCTTCTACCTTTACTGCCTTGGTGACGGGTTCGACCCTAGCTAATCCTTGTTCGGTGGTGTCTTCGGCGATTGGTTCTTTGTCTGGCCCGCTACATGGTGCGGCGAATGAAAAAGTCATTACCATGTTGGAAGAAATTGGTGATGCCAAAAATGCGCGCGCCTATATCGAAAATCGTTTGGCCAATAAGCAAGTGATTTGGGGTATGGGACATCGTGAATATAAAACGAAGGATCCGCGAGCAGCCATTTTGCAACAACTCATTCAAGAACATTTGCTGGATAAGGGCGGTAAGCTGAGCAAGTTGTTTGAAATCGCATTAGCTGTCGAAGAAGTCTGTAAAGACTTGCTGGCGCATAAGGGTGTTTATCCAAATGTCGATTTCTATTCCGGTATTTTGTATCGTGAAATGGGCTTCGATCCGGCTTCTTACACGCCTATTTTTGCCATTTCGCGCTCGGCTGGTTGGTTGGCGCATTGGCATGAACAGTTAAAGAAGAATAAAATTTATCGTCCCACGCAAATATATATAGGTGAGGGTGAGCGTCGTTATACGCCAATTAGTCAGCGATAAGCGCGATCAATTTTATGGTAACCAAAGCCCGCCCAGAATGGCGGGCTTTTTACTGCCTGTAATTGAGGTGAGATTGACCGTCTGTACCTGCAAACGTTGCTTGCCTAGCCAAGCAAACAGCATGGCTTCAATAGCGGCAGAAGGGTAGCCTGCTTGTTCGGTTGGCGCTAGTCTATGGTCGGGCAGGGCATAAGTGAGTCTTTTCATCAATTCATTATTCATGACGCCGCCGCCAGCTAACCAGATTAGACTGCCCTTGCTGAGTGTTTGAATGACTATACGAGCAATGCTTTGCACGGTTAATTGCATGAGCGTGCTTTGCACCTGCGCTGCGGATAGGTGTGTGAAGCCTGTCAGTTGCTCGTTAAGCCACATTAACGAAAAGTCTTCTCGACCCGTACTTTTGGGTAAGGGCTGCCTAAAATAGGGGTGGGACAGCAATTGTGTTAGAAGTGCATCATCGACAGGTGCGCTGGCTGCCCAATTGCCTGCCATATCGTAGGCGCAGTCGCGATGATGCTGCCGATACCAAGCGTCCAGCAAGGTGTTGGCTGGACCGGTATCAAAACCGATGATTGGTTGAGTCGGACGTAGTAACGTAATATTGGCAATGCCACCTAAATTGAGTACACCAACCGATTCATTGGCGTTGGCGAATAAGACTTCATGAAAGGCGGGAGCCAGTGGAGCGCCTTGTCCATTCAGTGCCACATCATCCATGCGGAAGTCAGCGGCAACGGCAATGCCCGTTAGTTTGGCGATGACGGCGGCATGACCAATTTGTAGGCTAAAAGGATGTTCGCCTTGTGGTTGATGCCAAAGCGTTTGCCCATGACTGCCAATAACCGAAATGGAAGACGCGTCTATCTGATGCTTGCTGAGAAAGGATTGAATGCACTGCGCAAATACCTGACCCACAGCGGTATTCAGTTCGCCCAGTTGAGCTAAAGAAAGGAGAGGGGATTCAGGTAGCGCCAGTAAGCGAGTTTGAATGTGCTTAGGCCATTCTAACTCGTCAAAAGCGATGAGCTTAGGAGATTGTGATTGCCAATCTACCAAAGCAATATCAATGGCATCAACACTGGTACCCGAAAGAATGCCCAGTGTTAGCACGTTTGATCACTCGAACTGTGTATTGTAAGCCGTTTTTGTGCTTTCAGCGCTAACGCTGATGTCATCACTAAATTTTGCCATGGTGGCATCATCCAGCACTGGCGTATTCATGCGCTCGGTTAGTTGTGCCACTTGCTGCATGAAGGCTGGCTTATCTTTAGATTGTAACGGATCACCTTCAACAAATTTAACGCCTAAGGGGTCAACGTGCTGACCTTTAACGCGGAACTCATAGTGTAAATGCGGGCCGCTAGCCAATCCGGTCATGCCAACATAACCGATCACTTCTCCTTGTTTGACGTTGCTGCCCGCTTTTATACCGTTTGCAAAACGTGATAAATGCCCGTAAACAGTGGTGTAAGTAGCGCCGTGTTGAATGATAATCATATTACCATAACCATTACCCCAGCCTTTCATAGTGACTTTGCCGTCGCCAGTTGCTTTAACTGGAGTGCCAATAGGAGCAGCATAATCCACGCCTTTATGTGCACGAATCTCATGCAGTACCGGATGATAACGTGCTTTGCTGAACCCAGAAGTGATGCGAACATAGTCTACTGGATTGCGGTTGAAAGCCTTGCGTAAGCTCTTGCCTTCTTGATCATAGTAAGCTTTGCTAGCGGCATGGTAGAAAGCGGTATGTTCTTTTTTGCCAATGACAATACGAGCAGCGAGTAACTTACCCGATCCAACCGCTTTACCTTCCGCATGCGGAACGTCAAAAACAGCACTGAAGGTATTGCCCGGCTGTAGTTCTCGTCCAAAATCAATATCCCAAGCGAAAATGTCCGCCATATCCATGATTTGCTGCGCTTGCATGCCGGCTTTGCGACCGTCTAAGAAAAGTGAATTATCAATGGTGCCACTGAAACTGACAATCTGACTTTCAACGGGTTTGATGATTTGCTGGACAACAAAGCCACTATCGGTTTTTTCTGCTGTCACAATATTCAAACTGGAAAAATGGTAGTTGAGGGCAACGAGTTGGTTGTTCTCATCGAACTTAAGTTCCATGTGCGTGCCTGCACGAAGCTTATGGAAAGCATCCCCGTTTGGGCTAGCAGATAACTGTGCAGCAACGCTAGCACCCACACCGACGCGCTCCATAATGACGCCCAAATTGTCACCAGGCTTAACTTCTACCCATTGACTGACCAATTCGGCACTTTCTTCCGTTTCGTCAAGCAATGCCAAAGACTCATCAATTTGACGTGTTATTTCGGGTAAGGGAAGTTCGAAGGTGCGCGTTGGCAGATTAGCTTGAAGTGGAAGAGAGGCAATGGTTGCAATGGTTGCGAGGGTTAAGCTGCTAGCGATGACCAGCTTGTGTAAACGCTTAGTGGGCGCTATGCGGTGTTTGAGTTCTGCCATCATGCGGGGGTAACCTATGTTTGGACAAGATAATTTATTGCTATATTATACATGTGATAGGCATCACATGCAAAGCCATTGTCGAGCGAGACTGAGTGGGGAACCTCTAATAACCTAACGAGTAGGGGGTTTCACCTTAGGGTGCACTAAAGTGTGGGGGAAGGGATGCGCTAATCGTGCATATAACTGCTTGATTTAAGCCCTTCCACCAGAGGTAAAATAACTTGGGAAGGCTAAAAACGCCAGATAATTAAGATTTCGGAACGAAAAGTGGGTTTTTTAGCGATGCCCAGTCGTGTTGCATTCATCTGATTCGTCTCTTGCTTGTGGTAGAATACAAATCTATTTTTATCCAGATGTTGTTGGAGTTATGACCGTGTCATCCGTCACCCCTAAGCACAATATTAAAACTTTCCAAGGACTCATTGCGGCTTTGCAAGAATTTTGGGCGCAACAAGGCTGTGTGGTGATTCAGCCCTATGATATGCCGATGGGTGCAGGAACCTTTCACTCAGCGACTTTTTTACGTGCTTTAGGGCCAGAGCCATGGCGCACGGCTTATGTGCAGCCCTGTCGCCGTCCCACCGATGGTCGTTATGGTGAAAACCCCAATCGCTTGCAACATTATTATCAATTCCAAGTGTTGTTAAAGCCCTCACCCGATAATATTCAAGACTTGTATTTACAATCTTTGGAAATGATGGGTGTTGACCGAAAAGTGCATGACATTCGCTTTGTTGAAGACAACTGGGAATCACCTACGCTCGGTGCTTGGGGACTTGGCTGGGAAGTTTGGCTCAATGGCATGGAAGTGACCCAGTTTACTTACTTTCAGCAAGTAGGTGGCTTAGAATGCCGTCCTGTATCGGGCGAAATTACCTATGGTCTTGAGCGTATCGCTATGTATCTGCAAGGCGTGGATAGTGTTTACGATTTGACTTGGGTCGATGGTCCACAGGGTAAAGTGACTTATGGCGATGTATTCCATCAAAACGAAGTGGAAATGTCCACCTACAACTTTGAGTACGCCAATACCGATGTACTGTTCAAAACCTTCGATGATTGTGAAGCCGCCTTCAATTCACTTATTAGCCAGGATTTGCCTTTGCCTGCTTACGAGCAAGTGGTACAGGCTTCGCACAGTTTCAACTTGTTAGACGCACGTAAAGCCATTTCGGTAACCGAGCGTCAACGATTTATTGGTCGAGTGCGTGCTATGGCCAAGCAGGTGGCTGAAGCCTATGTCGCCCGTCGTGAAGCGCTGGGCTTCCCAATGTGTAAAGTTGATGTGAAGGAGGGTGTGTAATGAAAGCCGATTTTTTAGTTGAAATTGCCACCGAAGAATTACCACCTAAAGCGCTTAAACGCCTAATGCACGCCTTTGCCGATGGCATGGCGAAACAGCTAACCACGGCTAACCTAGCCTATGGTGAGGTTGAACCCTTTGCCACACCACGCCGCTTGGCTGTGCGCGTGCGCGATTTGCAACTCCAGCAAGAAGACCGTGTGCAAGAGCGCCAAGGTCCCCCCAAGTCACAAGCCTTTGATAAAGAAGGTAACCCCAGTAAAGCCTTAGAAGGTTTTGCGCGTACCAATGGTGTTGCCATTTCGGATTTGATTGAAGTGGATACCCCTAAGGGTGTCTGGATGGCAGTAAAACAGGTCATTAAGGGTGGTCACACGCACGATCTTTTGCCCGCTATGGTCGAAAAAGCTTTGGCCGACTTGCCCATTCCCAAGCGTATGCGCTGGGGTGCTGGCGATGCGGAATTTGTGCGCCCTGTCAAACACGTCACCTTATTGTTGGGTGAGGATGTCTTGCCTTGTCGTATTTTGGGTGTTGAATCGGCGCAAGTGAGTGTCGGTCATCGTGTGCATCACCCTGAATTAGTGTTGCTGAAAGATGCCGCCAGCTACGAGCAAACCTTGGCAAAAGCCTTTGTTGTCGCTAGCTTTAATGCGCGTATGGATACCATTGTCGATTTGGTACAAGCGGCAGCGAAAGATGCCGGTGTGTTTGCAGAAATTGATCCTGAGTTGGTGGAAGAGGTGGCAGCTCTGGTTGAATGGCCGAGTGCGGTGACCTGTCGTTTTGATGAAGACTTTTTGCAAGTGCCACAAGAGTGCTTGATTTCAACCATGAAGGCTAACCAAAAGTACTTTCATACCGTTAATGCGCAAGGTAAATTGACACCAGTTTTTATCGTTATTGCCAATATTGACAGTACCGACGTAGCGCAAATTCGAGAAGGCAATGAAAAAGTGGTGCGTCCACGTTTGTCCGATGCGCGTTTCTTCTGGCAGCAAGACTTAAAACACAGTATGGAAGCCTGGTTGCAGCCGTTAAAAACCGTTATTTTCCAGAAAGACTTGGGCAGTGTGTTTGATAAAGTAGAGCGTATTGAAACACTGGCAGCGGCGATGGCGAAACACCTAGGTTCATCGCCTGAGTTGGCGGAGCGTGCAGCACGATTGGCGAAGTGTGATCTCATGTCGGCGATGGTGGGCGAGTTCCCTGAGCTACAAGGCATTATGGGGCGCTATTATGCGCTACAAGCCAATGAAGATGTCGATGTCGCCTATGCTATCGAACAACACTACTGGCCGAAAGGAGGAGGTGCGGATATCCCCACCAACTCAGTGGCGCAAGCGGTTGCTTTGGCCGATAAGTTCGATACACTGACGGGTATTTTTTATGCGGGCATGATTCCGACTGGTGATAAAGATCCCTTTGCGCTGCGTCGTGCGGCACTGGGCATAGTACGTATTGCCGTTGAATCTGAGTTGGCTATGGATGTTGACTACTGGGTACGCGAAGCGTTAGCACTGCATAATCCTGCAGTGAATGACGATCTGGTGGCACAAATCGTCGATTTCGTGATGGCACGTTTCAAAGGCTATGCAGTCGAAGCGGGCGTTAAACCAGAATGGTTTGAAGCAGTACGTTCTGTGGCTTCGGCGCAACCGCTCGATATCTGGCGTCGTTTGCAAGCGGTTGGGCGTTTTGTTCAGTTGCCCGAAGCAGAAGCTTTGGCGGCTGCGAATAAGCGTATTGGTAATATCCTGAAAAAATCGGCAAGCAGTTGTGCCACGGTTAATACCGACCTATTGCAAGCGGGTGCGGAGCAAAAGCTGTGGTTGACCTTGTGTGATATCGAAGTGCAAGCGCAACAGCATTATAGCCAAGCCAATTATGCAGCAGTGTTGCAAACTTTGTCGGCATTGCGTGAGCCAGCCGATGCCTTTTTTGCCGATGTGATGGTGAATGTTGATGATGAAGCACTACGCAATAATCGCTTAGCACTCTTAGCCAGTGCGCATCAGTTAATGAGTTTGGTTGCGGATATTGGTCAGCTGTAATTCGGTTGACATGTATAAAAAACCCAGCAACTCGCTGGGTTTTTTATTGCCAGAGAGTGATTCGTTAACCGAGTAAGCCCTGCACACGCTCAATCGTCTGCTGTAGCTCTGCCTCGCTGTCAGCAGTGACGTTAATGTGACCTAGCTTGCGACCAGCACGTGGTGCTTTATCGTATAAATGCACCTGTGCGTGTGGCACGGTTAAGGCTTGCTGCCAGTTGCCTAGCTCACCAATCAGGTTCAGCATGGCGCAGGCGTTAACCGATTGACTGGCATCGCCTAGCGGCAGCCCCAGTAAGGCGCGGCAATGATTTTCGAATTGATCTGTCCAAGCACCATCCTGACTCCAATGCCCTGAATTGTGCACACGTGGAGCCATTTCATTCACCACCAGTCCGTTTTCGGTGTCGAATAGCTCTAACGCCATGACCCCAACATAATCCAAGGTATCCATAATGGCTTGCACCATGGTTTGTGCTTGTGCGCTGGTAGCAGCGCTAACGGCAGGAGCAGGGGCGAGAGTAAGGCGCAAAATACCGTCTTGATGTTGGTTTTCCACTAAGGGATAAAATACGGTATTGCCCTGTGCATCACGGGCGGCAACAATGGATAACTCACGTTGAAAATGCACAAAACCCTCTAAAATCAGCTCGCGATGACCGATGCTTTCCCATGCGCTTACAACATCGTCCGGCGAGCGCAATACTGCCTGTCCTTTGCCGTCATAACCTTCTGTAGTTGTTTTGAGCACGGCTGGCAGCCCAATGCTTTCCACAGCCGCTTCTAGCTCTGCTAGGCTGTTGACAAGGGCAAAAGGGGCGGTTTGAATAGAAAGCGAGCGAAACAGATTTTTTTCACGTCCGCGATGCTGGGCGGTAAATAATGCCTTAGCAGGCGGGAAAACGGGTTTGTGTTGTGCTATTTGGTCAACCAAAGCAACGGGCGTATTTTCCGATTCAAACGTGACCACATCGACGCTACTAATAAAGTCTTGCAGCTGATGTTGATGATACAGCTTGCCCAGCGTTTCGCTGGTAGAGCTAGGGACATCCTCATAAAAAGCAAAGCGCGCTCCCAAGCGTGTTCCTGCCAAGGCCAGCATACGTCCTAGCTGACCTGCACCAATAACACCAATAACCGGACCGATACTCATTTTAAGCTGCTCACAGGTTAGGGTTGGGTTGTGCTAACACCGCATTGGTTTGCGCGGTGCGGAAGGCGTTTAACTTATCGGCAATCGCCTCATCATGGGTAGCTAAAATTTGTGCCGCTAAAATGCCCGCATTTTTAGCGCCAGCATCACCGATAGCTAAGGTCGCCACAGGTACACCACCGGGCATTTGCACAATCGACAATAAAGAATCCCAGCCCGATAAGGCGTTAGACTGTACCGGCACGCCTAATACAGGCAAACGGGTCATGCTCGCCACCATGCCCGGCAAATGCGCAGCACCGCCAGCACCAGCGATAATGACTTTTAAGCCACGATCCACCGCCGATTTAGCATATTCAACCAGCAAATCGGGTGTGCGATGCGCCGACACCACCTTGGTTTCATAAGCAATGCCGAATTCTTCCAGCATCCTCGCCGCTTGTTGCATGGTAGGCCAGTCCGATTGCGAGCCCATAATAATTCCGACTTGAGGTGTCATAGCGTCATCACATCATACAAAATAATCCATCATTATAATGTGGAACGGCTAAAAACCATAACATGAAGACTAAGGGAATCTCTGAAAAATACAAA
>JACXUY010000210.1 GCA_014763665.1 Gammaproteobacteria bacterium | reverse complement strand
GCCTAAGGTTTTATACTCAGTGCCACGACGATATACCCACGTCGCACCTCGTCGAGTCACAACAACTTTAAGTGGTTTGATCACGCTATCGTTATAGATTCGCCTACCTGGCTTACCAATGAGCGAACGGATTAGCTCATCATTTAAGAAAATTTTAGGTTGCATAGTGATACCTCTATGATGCATCCCCACCAGGGGGATGCACTTGATCAATTAGTCGGTGAAACGGATCGAGCGGTAGGTGGTATCACTGCCCATAGGTACTAGGCTCATCTGAAAGGTGGTTACGTCAATCAATGCAGTTTGCAGTGCTTTGCGTAATTCCATCATATCAGCATATACGGGATGTGATGCGTCGATGAAGCACAAATACTCTGGGATGGTCTCATTAATAAGTGCTTTGAGCGCGTGATAGGTTTGGGCAATGTCAATATAAGCGAAAGCATCAGGCGCGAAGTCGTTAGCAATGCAATGGATTGTGTAATCATCGCTTTTGATGCAAGGCGTCGGCTCGTCTTTGGCTTTGTCGCAATAGGTGAAAATTTCATCTATCCATGGAGTGGAGCGAACATCGTCGACTTTACCCGCTAACGGGATAGCCATTTTTGCAGATACGCGATTCAGCACATCTTCATCATCGACTTGTCGGATATGGTAGGTATCAACCCATGCGTTGACTAGGTTAGCGGATGTTAGTTTGTCGTGTGCGATAGTTATGGCGGTATCAATGCCACGAACTAATGAGCCAACAGAAGCGATAAAGGTGATGGGGGTTTTAGTTGCCATTATGTGAAACCTCTTTTGTGGTCTAAATCCGCTACGGTTTGCTACGGATTTTCGACAATGTTAACGGTAATAATCCCGTTGAACATTTGGGAGGCTAGACACAAGTTGTTGTTTTTATGGCAAGTGATTAACGAAGGCAACTCTCACCAAAGGATTTGGAATCCTTCGTTCTACCATTAAACTAATCCCCTGGAGTTAATTGCTATTTAAAGCAAAACAGCTGGTTATTATAGGACAACTCAAACTATTTTTCAAGTCATAAACCTGCCTTTTACAACAAAACACCGATAAAAAAGCCCGTCATTTCTGACGGGCTTTTTCTTGGGTTGCCGGTTAGGGCTGCGGATTAGGCTAATACTTTAGAAACAACACCCGCACCTACCGTACGACCACCTTCACGAATCGCAAAGCGTAAG
>JACXUY010000209.1 GCA_014763665.1 Gammaproteobacteria bacterium | reverse complement strand
GCTGTTTCACAGATCCGACAAGGATCATTAGATGCTTATTCTTCTAATGTTTTGGCCTTCTGGGAAGATGGGCGTGAAGAGGTAATCATAAAATCACAAGCGCAAAAACAGTTTGATTATATCTTTGAAGCGGCGGGCCCCGGTTGCACTTATGTTTTAACGGTTGATTCATTTCTTAGTTTTAAAGTATTTCTTCATGATAACAAAGCCACAGATGATTTTAAGTTGCATGATTGGTTGATCTATGCTTTCTATCGTAAACACGGTTTTAAGTGGTTTATTGATGATGAAGCTAATATGCGTTATAGACAGCATGCAAATAATCAGGTTGGTTTTAATAAAGGATTGAAAGCTTATAAAACTAGGGTTGCTCAAATCAGAGATAAACGCTTCCGGCGTGAGGTGGAAAAACTATTGGGTTTGCTCGGTTATCCAGAAGGATTTTCCCTAAAGCGCTATTTTTTGATTCTTAATTTTTCTAAATTAAGAAGGCGCAAGCGTGATGCTTATGTCTTGCTAGCATTTAATTTATTAGGTTGGTTTTGATGATTTTAGTCACTGGCGGAGCGGGGTATATCGGGTCGCATACTTGTGTAGAGTTGTTGGCGGCGGGTTTTGATTTGGTGGTGTTGGATAATTTGTCCAATTCTTCACGCGAGTCACTCAAGCGGGTCGAGCAGATTGCTGGAAAGTCGGTGGCGTTTATCGAAGGGGATATTCGCGACCGTGCATTATTGCGCTCGGTGTTTGCGCGGTTTGAGATTGAGGCGGTGATTCATTTTGCTGGGCTCAAGGCGGTGGGTGAATCGGTGGCGATGCCGTTGCGTTATTACGATAACAATGTTTCGGGTTCGGTGGCCTTGTTTGAGGTGATGGCGGAGTATGGTTGCAAGCGGGTGGTGTTTAGTTCGTCGGCGACGGTGTATGGTGATCCGGTGACTGTGCCGATTAAAGAGGATTTTCCGTTATCGACGACGAATCCGTATGGCGCGTCAAAATTGATGGTGGAAAACATTTTGCGCGATGTGTTTGCCAGTGACCAGGCCTGGTCGATTGGTTTGTTGCGCTATTTTAATCCCGTCGGGGCGCATGAGTCAGGATTGATCGGTGAAGACCCGAATGGCATTCCAAATAACTTGATGCCGTTTGTATCACAAGTAGCGGTGGGTTTGCGCGAGAAGTTGTCAGTGTTTGGCGGTGATTAC
>JACXUY010000208.1 GCA_014763665.1 Gammaproteobacteria bacterium | reverse complement strand
ATAAATCTGCAAGTCACCATTCTGAACATCGGTACTTACCGATCCTGACCCAATCGAAGTTGTACCATTGAAGAACTCGTAGTTAAACGTTCCGCCCTGCGGCGCTTTCAATCCAAAAACCACCTCGTCCACACTTGTTTGAACGGAATCAAATGTAAAGGTAATCGCTTCACCGACTCGCAAGCTATTACTGTCACCCGCCAAGCCCGTTGTACTAGGATTTAGGTCAGTGTTTGTTCCTGTCGGCGTTGCTGTTACATCGCCAAAGTCATAACCTGAAGACGGGCTTCCTGCCACAACCTGTTCAAAATCGATGGAGGACTCTACACTTCCTGCATCAGCCTTGAGAATTTCAAAATGATAGTCACCATTTCCACCAAGCTTGATAGAGAAAACGTCATCAGTACCATCATTCGCTGTTAGTACAGAATACGTAACCCCGTCAAGTACTTCAGTACTCGACTTATAAGTGATTCCAGACAACTCTGGACCAGTGAGGGAAATGCCACCCCAATCGTCAGCACCAGAAAGGAAGCCTGAGTTGCTAGCTGTAGCGGTTTCCCCATTCTGATTATCTAATTCAAGTACTGCAAATGTACCTAGTTCAGGCATATCATCTTCTACAGAAACTGTAATAGTTCCTGAATCGTATGGATTGGCACCATCACTTACTGTCACACCAAAATCAAAACTCAAAACATCCTCAAGACTGTTAACATCATGATCAAGAGGTTGACTTAGAGTAACCGTATAGCCAATCGAACCTGGAGGCAATGACCCCGAAGCGTTTACTGCCGTATTACCATTATTCAATTCAATACGAATAGCCTCACCATTCGTGGTGGAACCAATTGCAACGGATTCATTACCAGAATCATATGACCAGGTAATCAGGTTAGCGCCGGAAGTTAAATTTGTTGGCAAGCTGTTTAGATTGATACCAACCTCAAGCGCTGCGGTACCATTACCAGTTATCGCAACACTTCCAGAAACAACCGTACTATTTGTTGTGTCTGTATAACCATCTCCAGCGCCACTATCAGCAATACCACCATTCAAACCTTCCTCAGATACAGCGACTGAATCATCACCAATTGTTGGCAAAGTATTTACATCGGTGATCGTTCCTGTCGTGGCTACACCACCTACGCTTAGATCGTAGTACTCATCGCCTTCTACATCGGCATCGGTCGCTGCATCGGTGGTGATGG
>JACXUY010000207.1 GCA_014763665.1 Gammaproteobacteria bacterium | reverse complement strand
CGCGGCGTGCGCGCCTACCCCCAAGGTGAAGCCAGCGGCGACCACGCACTCTTGGGGCAAATTGAAGTGCGTTACCAATACCAGGACTTTACGCCTTACGCCTTCTACGATTTAGGCAAAACCACCACCAACGCCAGCACCTGGACGGTAGGCGACAACGAACACGCCATTGCCGGAGGAGGGATTGGTATCAGAGCCAATTACCAAAACTGGAATGCCGACGTGAGCTTGGCATGGCGCACCACGGATGAAGCCCCGCAATCCGATACCCGCGACGACACGCCACGCGTGTGGAGCAATATCAGCTATCGTTTTTAACGGATAGTTAACCGCCTTGTCATACAAAAGACAAAAAGGTCGCAAGGCCTTTTTGTGTAACTTTATGAATCTGTTAAGGAAAACAGTATGAAAAGCTGGACCAAACAACTCCCGGCCATTGGATTGGGATTACCGCTTATTTTAGGAGGACATACCGTGGCAGCAGCCGATACAGCTGTAACATCTGAAGTTAAACGCACGCAATATCAAGATTGGAGCGTACTGTGCAATAAACAGGCCAAGGCCGAAATCTGCCAAATGCAACAGGTGATGATGATCAACCAGAATAATCGTCAGGTACGTATGCTGCAAACTACGTTGACACAAACGCCAGACAAAAAAGTGGTGATGGAACTGCTGTTTCCATTGGGCGTGGATTTACGCGCGGGGATTGCGATGCAAGTCGACGACCAGCCTGAAATTCGTGCCGGCTTTGTCACCTGTTTAGAGGCGGGCTGCATTGCAGTGGTAGAGATGAATGAAGAACTGATGCAACAGTTCAAAAAAGGCAATAAGGCTAAAGTGGGCTTTAGAGGCCTGGGGCAAAAGGATAATGCCGTTCTGGAGCTCTCTCTCAAAGGGTTCTCGGCAGCATCGCTACAATTGCAAAACACTCGACCAACGTCTGCCAAGGCAGAGAAATCGCAAGACTAATCTATTTTCTAGCCGTTTTGCGATTGACAGAGCGGTTAGCAATATCCCCATCTATATCTGTTTTGTCATAAATATCTGAAAGCGTCCCTTCGGAAAGTACATAGTCGGCTGTTTGAGCGTTTTTGAAAAGGCTTTTAAAAACCCGACAGGCCGGGTCAGTGGTCTTTGCGGTTCAGGCGTTTGAGGTGAAGCAGGTGTTGCAGACGCAGTGCCAGCTTTGCCAGCTGGCTTTGGGTTTTCCAGA
>JACXUY010000206.1 GCA_014763665.1 Gammaproteobacteria bacterium | reverse complement strand
TGCCACAACCGATTGCGAATACCGGCACGCGTGATCAATATTTAGTGTCGTCGTTAATTGAAGAAGCGATTAACTCCAGCCAACTTGAAGGGGCATCGACTACGCGAGATGTTGCCAAAGCGATGTTGCAACAACAGCGTGCGCCGCGCGACAAAAGCGAGCAGATGATTGTGAATAACTATCATGCGATGCAGGCGATTGCCGATTTAAAAGACGAGCCGCTTTCACAAGGCCTGGTGTTTTATTTGCACCAGGTTTTAACGGAAAACACCTTAGACGACCCCGCCAAAGCCGGGCAGTTGCGTGTTGAGAGCGATCAAATACAAGTGGTGGATAATCGCGACGGACAGGTTTTACACACGCCGCCACCGGCGAAAAGCTTGGCGAAAAGATTGCAAAACCTTTGTGACTTTGCCAATCACGATGACCCGAAGCACTTTATCCACCCGGTGCTAAAAGCGATGATTTTGCACTTTATGCTGGGTTATGACCATCCATTTGTAGATGGCAACGGTCGCACGGCGCGTGCATTGTTTTATTGGTATATGGCGAAAAAAGGCTATTGGCTCACCGAGTTTGTATCGATTTCCAGAGTGTTAAAACAAGCCCCGGCGCAATATGCCAAGGCCTATTTACACACCGAAACCGATGATAACGATTTAACTTATTTTCTGATTCACCAGCTTGAGGTTTTACAAAAAGCGATTGACGAATTGTTTTCCTACCTTGCTCGAAAAAACGAAGAGGTGGTGCAAACCGAGCAGGTTCTCAAAAACTTTAAACTCAAAGGGCAACTTAATCATCGTCAGCTTGATATTTTGCGCCAGGCGATAAAACACGCGCATCATGCCTTCACGATTGAAGCGCATCGAACAAAACACGGCACCAGCTACCAAACCGCGCGCACCGATTTGCTCGGCTTGTCTGATCAATATGGTTTGTTAGAAAAGCGCAAAC
Source organism: Gammaproteobacteria bacterium (assembly GCA_014763665.1). Lineage (GTDB taxonomy): Bacteria > Pseudomonadota > Gammaproteobacteria > Thiomicrospirales > Thiomicrospiraceae. Next base: position 263 of record JACXUY010000206.1, on the reverse strand, counting down.
ACGGCAAAGGCTTTGTTTTTTATGTGCCGCATGATTTTATGACCCGCGTGGGCGCGATAAACGATTAGCTAACCACCATACCCAAAGGGCATAAAGGCCTGGTGGTGGACAGAAACAACTAACTAATCCTTGCTGTTAAAATAGCGTGCTGAATTGAATGAGGGAACACAATGCTAAAAAAACTCTATGTGCATAACTTTAGAAGTTTGCAAAATTTTGAGCTGGATTTAACTCATATCAAAAGTGCTTTGTTGCTCGGCAAA
>JACXUY010000205.1 GCA_014763665.1 Gammaproteobacteria bacterium | reverse complement strand
GGGTGCGCCCAAAAGCTTTCAATGGGTACACGTTAAAGAGCGGATTATCGAACGCTCTCAACAAGAACTGCTAGAAACGACCAACATCCATTTAGGCGCCCAATACATCAAGAAAGGGCGAAAAATAACGCACATCAAGTTTCAATTCATTGAAGACGAACAACAACAATTGAAACTGGAGAATTGAAGGTGCGGCCGAGGAATTTAGCAGGCACGGTGATGCTAAATTTTGCGTCTTGCTCAAAGGCTCCCCGCTATGCCCAAACCGCTAACGCTGTTTTGGAGCATAGCGGGGAGCCTTTATATTGTGCATATAATGAATTAAACGCAAACCATTACGCAAACAAAACACGCAATTGACATACTCCGCCAACTGTGGTATTCTGCAAACTCATCCAGTGGTATGGCTACCCAGAAAGCCCGCTAAATCAAACCGAACTGCAAGCGTTAGAACCGTAAAATCGGACGCAGTACGATGGAAGCCGAAAGGCATTAAGGCAACCCGCAAGCCCGTCATAATTGCGATGAATCACTAAGTGCAACGTCACCCAGCATAAGGAACTGGAAGCACTAAAGGCGAAGCGAACCACCCAACGCGACCACCTCAACGGTAAAGGGGAACGAGAACCAGAACTGCAAATCTGGCTGAACTTCAAACAGCAAAATGAAGTGAACTCAAATGAAATCAAGGCATGGTAAACCTTGGTGAATACGAGCAGAACCTCAACTGGTAATGAGGTAGGTAGATGCGATTCTTAGAATCCGAGTCAGAACCTAACCGCTGCAATGTGCAGCGTGTGAAAGTGGCCAACCGCGCAAGCGTATAGGATGGGAAACTGTCCGAACTGTTCTTACAAGGATTTTTAAAATGGATTTTAAAGCTGAAGCCGAAAGGCTTAAAGCCAAGGCGCAAGCACGAAAAAAAAGCCGATACTCAACATCCAAACTGGATAGGTGGAAGCCTGAACTCTTAGCACTCAGAGCCGAAGGCGTAACCCTTGAAGGCTTGCAAATCTTCCTATCTGAAAAACGCATTCCTTGCGAAATAAGCACGATCAGCCGATGGCTCAAGAAAAATCTTGAGGTCGAATAGTGGGCAAATTCTCAAACCGCACACCTGTTTCAATCCACGCGCCCGCGGGGGGCGCGACCAACCATAACCAGATTTGTCTAGTTTTCTGAGTATGTTTCAATCCACGCGCCCGCGGGGGGCGCGACGCGTG
>JACXUY010000076.1 GCA_014763665.1 Gammaproteobacteria bacterium | reverse complement strand
CCCAACCGACTTGGAAACTCATGTTCGACATTTTAGCGTTTCTGAATACAGAGATACCATTGAACTTAGTGGCACTGGCAATACGCGCAATTTCTTGAGCTAACTGAGAGAACTCTACATTCATATCTGCGCGTTGCGCTGACGTGTAAGTACCGTTCATTGCCTGAATACCTAAATCACGCATGCGTTGCATCATATTGGTGACTTCTTCCATAGCAGCATCCATGGTTTGGACCATACTTAAACCATCATTAGCATTACGTACTGCCATGTTCAAGCCACGAATTTGCGTGGTCATATTAGTCGATACTGACAAACCGGCCGCGTCGTCTTTAGAAGAGTTAATGCGCAAACCAGAAGTTAAGCGCTCCATTGAAATATCTTGACTGCGAGCCGTTTTATCTAACAAACGAACCGCATTATTTGAACCCGTATTGGTGTTAATTACCATTGCCATGATAGTGCTCCTTGCGCTGACTATTTTTTGATCTTTCGATCCTCTCAATACGCATAGCGGCCAATCGGCAAGAAACTTAAGAAAAAAAACGGCAAAATTTGCCGTTTTTCAAATAAATCTTAAAAAACATTGTAAAACAATTAGTTAAATCGATATAGCAGCATTAATTTGGTCTAATAACGCATCATCTATAATGTTATGATGATCCATAAATGCAATTAAATCTTTCATGGCATCAACATCTCGTTTTGGTGCTAACCAACGCCAATAATCCCACACTGCGACAACGTCCTTCGGACGTTTAGCTAAATAATGCACAAAGGCTTTACCAGCAAGCTCATCTAACCCACTCATATTGGCTAATGTTGCTAACATAAAGTAGTAATAATCGTCATATTGTGCCAAATCTTCAATAGCTTCGAGCAGAGCATAAACATCTTGCTGTTTGAAAGCGTTGTCTAATTTAAGCTGTAACGCAGGAATAACCAAGCGCTCATGGTTAATTTTAGCTAATAAGCTTTCGCATTCTGACCAATTTTGTGACAAAGCGGCTAGGTGTGCTTTCAAAAAGTAAGACAACTGCTCAAACGCTTCCCCCGGTATGGTGGCAATGTATTCTGCTAAGTCTTGAATGCGTTCTGCATCTTTTACTTTAATGGCAGACTTGACATGGCTCCACAAACTAATTAGTTGCCTATCAGGACTTTCCAACTGGCTTCTGAAGGATGGAGCTTTCTCCGTAACCAAGATATTAAAGGCGGAGGATGCTTGATCAAAAAGCTGCTGCTCTTCTTCAGAAAGCTTTGGACAACCATGTCGTTCAAACCAAACATGGCATCGACCTGGGGTATTCTCTTTCATCCAAAAATCAAACAGCTCTTGCGTTAACTTAGCATCACATTCTTTAATGCGCCATTCTGTCCGCTGCTGAACCTGTGTCAGCACCGTTAAAAAAGACGATGCCGTTCGTGAGACAGTTGCAAAATAGCTGCGCAATGTATCCAATGCTTCAACGATAGTTTGCTCGCCCTGTAACGGCTCTAGCAATTTAACATAATCGACAAAGCTGTAATTAAATAAAACGAACAGGTCTTCACCCAAGTTTTTTTCAATCAGTTTACGACGTTGAATCACCAAATCAAGAACATGATTAAATTTAGGCGAGTGTTCGTCTTTAACTTTTGCGAGGCTCTTAAGTGCCAAGTCAGACCAACGAATTGCTTTAGTCAAATTGCTAATTTGTTTTGTTAAGACTTTCTGAACGTCTTGCTTCAACAAGCGACGATAACTTTCAGCATCAATAGATGCCTTGCGCCAAGCCGTTGTTCGCTCACGCACAGTCACTGGATGCTTAATGCGAGGCAACTCATCTACTGATAGTTGATCGATAATATCAATTTTAGTTGCATAAGGATTGATATTAATAACGCTCAGTTCTGGACGAATGGACTTTAACCAATTTACTTGCGCTCTCAAGGACTCACCAGCCGATAACATTTGAATATCTGTTTCAGCTTCTATGCCAGCATAAGTCATGACTCTGGTACCGCCATAGCGTAAATATCGTCCTACTTTACTTTCTAAACTGGCAGACTCGTGGCTGTTGCCAGAAGGATCAAAGCATAGATCGACACCGCTTAAAATGATCGTTTTTGCGCCTAAATAGCCAGCAACCATAACCGAAGAATTCATAACGGTTGGCCCAGATGAGAGTACATTTCCTCGTTCTGAAGGTGGAATATGGGAAAACATGAAACGTGTATGCATGTAAAAATGCCTGCCCGCCCATTGACTCATTACGTTGGGTGCCAAATGGTTTGATGTGATAAGAACACTACGGTCGTGAAAATCAAACAATTTTTGGGAATAATCTAATACTTGGGGCTGAGGATCAACGGCGACAAAATAGTCAGGAGAAATGCCCTCTTGCGCTAAACGACCCGCAATTCTATTGGCTGCGATAACGACTACTTTATCTCTATTTTCTCTTAACCAAGGAAAAATGGTTGGTAGAGAAGGTGCTCCACCCAGCAGCACAAAGGTTCTATCCTTGTAGTGATCCTTCATGCGCTTTAAGGGATAAATCATATCAGCGACAGTGTGCAGGCCTGCTTCCATGAAGTAGCGCTGGGCGCCGACATTATGATGTATACGAAAACCACCGAATTGATTTTCATAAAAAGTAATTGATTTACCAATGCTGGTTTCGGGCTTTTCAACAACAGACAAAGACTTAACCACCTGCATTTTCTGACGAAGCATGTATTCATCAAACACCTTGTGATTCGCAATTTGATTCAAATCGAAGGGATCAGAAACAACATAAACTAATGAGTCAGTTAACTCAGGCCGTTCTTCCTCTAAATCAAAGGCTTCACTGTCTGGCTTTCTTTCAGGTAATTGTAACGAGGGGTAGGTTTGTTGCAGGTATTCGGCTACCTCTTCGGACTCGATAAAGATAAAACGACTGCCAGAGTCAGCGAAATTCTGCTCCACATACAAAGGCAACAATCCTGAATCACTACCAACGATGATATAAAGTGTGTGTGGCTCTTTAATGTGCTCGTGAACATATTGTTTGAACAGAGCAGCCGATGGCATGCGTTCAAAACCGCTGTTATAAGCTGGCAAATAGCGTTCGCCATAAGCATTTTCTTTCCATTCCAACACATCAAAATCCTATATGAAATTTATTTAGAGTAACCACAATATACAAAATTACAATATTTTTCTACGCTCACAGTCTTCGATAATCGAGTTAGCACATTCAACAATCATAGGTAAATGCTAATTGGCATGCGTTAACGCATCTGTTAGCACTTGCAATGACTCAATATATTCATGCACCATCAAATTTCGCAAACTACGTGCGGTCAACCAATTTTCTACTGAACTTAACACGCCCAGTCTTTCTGCTTTGTTCAAGTTATCAATGGCTGCACCAACTGGCTCATTCAAAGCCGACAGCCACAGTGGGATTAATTTATCGCCAACCGTATGTTGCAGTCGTGCGAAACGACTTGAGAAAGCATCAACCTTTATCGAAAGATCGGCATCTGCCTCTAGTCGTTGCGCTTCTTCAATCGTAAAGTTGGGATTAAACACGACACGTTGAGAAACCAGCAAGTGGTTTATCTCTTTGCGAACCACTCTTATTAAAAAAGTTAAACGTGCCTTTAAATTTTCATTCACAGCAACACACCTTGCGCTAGCGCCACTTCGTGGATAGGTAAAGATTCTAAATTTGGCGCTTGGATAAGCACATCAACCTTTTGTTCACCCAAACTCAGCATGGCCTTTGCCTGAATTTTAGCTGCAATTAAGGCTGGATTGGAGACGAAGTGATTTATTTTGACTAATAAATCAATATCTCCGCCTTTTTTCGTGTCGTCAAGCTTAGAGCCAAAGACATAAACTTGCGCATCTTCCCCGCAAACTTCGATGACAGCCTCTTTTAGAAGGGTTTGTTGTGATGGTGTTAATCTCATAAAAAATCTAAGCTAAATTTCAAGCCTTAAAGACTTCCTCTACTGAGCCAGCACTAAGCAATCTCATGCTATAACGCATCAAGTCATCTTCAGCCGCGTTATCAATAGCTAATTGGTAACGAGTCAAGTCGGTATTGGGGAATTTCATCGCGAGCATACTTTTTAATAACGAAGACTTGCCCTGTTGAATACCTTGTTGAATACCTTGTTGAACGCCTTCATTTTTGAAGCCTTCCGCCCATTTAGCTAATGCCTTATCCATTCGCTCTTTCGAAGGGTGCTGAGCAATGGCACCAGCTAAATGCGACAACACATGCCTAACCTGATGGTGATCGGTAGCATTTTCCATCGCAAACACACTGGCAACGATATTATTCGTACCCAGCAGCTCATGCTCATCATAAGCGCCTTCATCGAGCAATAAATAACGTAAACTTGGCTGATAAGGTTTTACCACACTTGAACACTCAATCAATTGATTAATGTCTGTAGCGACTTTCCAGCGTTCCTCGCCATTGTAAAGCACGATAGGAATAACAGGGGGTAGTTGTTTCGGGTTGGCTTCTTTGGTTCCAATGACTCGTATAGTGAAGCTACATACTGCATCATGCGAATCGGCATGGTTTCTTCAACGGTAGATTGAAACTCTAATAGCAAATAGAAATACACGAATTTATCACCCATCTGCACACGCCAAACCGCATCATCTTCTTTATGCTTCATTGAAGGGGTAATGTAACTACCCGATACCAATGACAAGGTAGTGAAGTCCAACATAGCACACAGTTCAGTCGGCAAAAAACCTTCCACCAACTCCTGAACTAACTCAGCGTGTGAAAAAAGGTATTTATAACCTGTATCATGGATATGAAACTCGCTCACCAAAGCTACCCTCTTTTAGTAGTCAACTATCCCTTGAGACATACTTAATGCATTATAACCGATTAACGGCATAGGCTAAGGCAGGAGCATCTCCCAATTAAGTGCTATTCCACTCGGAATATCGAACTTAACCCTTTTACCCAGAACATCATCCCAATACTTGGGTGCTAACCCATAACCGGGGCGAACACTTTTAATGTGCTCTGGAGTAATCATCTCTCCCGCTTGCAATGGCTTGACCACATACAAAGAGCGACGAAATTTAACATTGGCCTGTTCGCTCGACTTACGGGCGTAATTAACCTGACCTAAGGCGCGCCAAGCTGTTTTCGCGCTATCGCACAAAGCTTTTAGCTCTGCGGGTTCTAATGAAAAGCTGTCATCAGGACCACCACCGCAACGATCTAGGGTAACGTGTTTTTCAATGACACAAGCCCCTAAGGCAACGCTGGCGATTGCCGTGGTGTTATCTAAGGTATGATCCGACAAACCAACGGGAACAGCAAACCGCTGCTGCATATCGGTGATGGTGTGTAAGTTGTAATCGTCACTGGGAGCAGGATAACCACTGACACAGTGTAGCAACACAAGCTGCTCGCACCCTGCGCTTCTAGCAGCATCGACGGCTTCTTGTATCTCTTGCGCATCTGCCATGCCCGTAGAGATAATCATGGGTTTTTTGGTACTGGCGACATAACGAATGAGTGGCAAATCGACGGCTTCAAAACTGGCAATTTTATAAGCCGGTGCATTTAAGTCTTCAAGCAAATCGACCGCGGTCGAATCGAATGGCGAACTCAAAATGGTGATACCCACTTCTCGTGCATAATCAAATAAGGGTTTATGCCATTCCCAAGGCATATAGGCACTTTCATAGAGTTGATACAAACTTTGTCCGCCCCACAAGCCACCTTCAATCATAAAATCTGGGGTTGTCATGTCCAATGTAATGGTATCTGGCTTGTAGGTTTGCAGTTTGACCGCATCAGCTCCTGATGCTTTCGCCATCTCAATGATCTTAACAGCATTACTCATATCGCCATTGTGATTGGCCGACATTTCAGCAATGACGTAGGGTTCATAATCAGCACCAATCGGCCGACCGCTAATGTGAATAAAAGGGTTCATAACTAACCTGCTTTTGAAATGCGACCAAATTTGCTTGATACTGTGCATGTGTAAACAAATTAACAGATGCCTGATTCGTCGCTAACACTTGCGCCTTAATCCGTTCGATGTTCGACCAATGTCTTACAATGGCCTGCTCACCGGCTATTAACAACTGTTTTCCCAAACCCTTTCCTTGTTGATTCGGTGCTAGATAAAGTGAAACTTCTGCTTCTCGACTGAGTTCGTGCGAGCGATCAAAACGAATCATACCTATCCTACTGTCACCACAATAGGCCATCCACATGACACGGTTGGGATTAACTAAAGATGATTCTACCCACTGTTGATGGGCTTCAAATTGCAAGACTTCTTGTTGCAAACTCACTGAACGAATGGAAGGATGGTTACGCCACTCGAATAGTATTTGACTGTCTTCTAAAGAAACGGGAATGAGGGTTAGTGGTTTCTGCTGTAATTTCTGAGCCACCTTTACAGCCCCTAATCCTTGCGTAAGCTCACTGGCTGACCTCTGCATTTGAGCTAAGCGTTCTGGCATGGTTGTTAATAGGCCCAGCGCATAGCCGAGCTGTTTCATGTCGCGCATAAACCATGCAGCTCCTTGATTGGAAACCGAGTCAACACTCGTTCTTTGATTATCTGCTAAACAGAATAGCAAGCTAGGCAAGCCTAAACAAGCCCGTTCCCATGTTGTTGACCCAGCAGCACCAATAGCTAAATCCGCATTCGCCATCAGTTCTGCCATATTGTCAACATTGGTTAATACCTGTGTTGGATAACTCAGTGTGCTCACTAAAGCTTGAACCTGTTGCAAATGCGGTGCGTTTGAACCCAGAACAACGGTCAAATGAAAAGTCTTGGGTAAATTTAGTGAATTGATCGCTACTAAAATTTGTGAGGTATGATTTTGAGCATCGATACCCCCCATACTGACCAAGAT
>JACXUY010000204.1 GCA_014763665.1 Gammaproteobacteria bacterium | reverse complement strand
CTGAAAGGTATTTTTCCAAGCCATGTGAATTAACTCTCTAAATTTTAAGTAAGGCTATTTTAAGTCATCAGTCAATGACTTCTCGTGCAAAGCTCTCTCAATATTATTCATTAACGCATCACCAGACAAATATTGCTGCACTGTGCGTGCTAAAAAATGCGCTTTAGGGACACGACCCTGCTGCCAATTCGACAAAATGCGCGCATAGACAAAACATTCAGTCAGCAACGCAAAGCCACGTAAATTGCACGCGGCAATCACCGTATCAAAATCAGGCTGTGGCGTCACCCAATCAGCGCCGTATAAGGCTTCCAATAACAGGCCTGGTTCAGCCACATGCCAACACGGATACCCGGCCTGTTCATTATAATTAAGTTTAAAGCGCGGAAATTCTGTCACACGACTCCATGGATGTTCGCGTGATTCAAACCAGAAACCGCTAACCATCTGCTGTTTTTCAGCCTCCAGACTAAAACCACATAAGTCGATCACGCCATACTGAGGGTGAGAAAAAGCAACCGGGTTAACTAAACCTTTAACTGTGTTTAACGGCTTCCATCCCAATGCCTGCATAACGGCAATCGCCTTAGGCATTTCTGCAAACGGCAGACCGATGTCCATATCTTTGTCAAAAGGCAATAACGCCCCTTCACGGGTTAAACCAAGCAGCGTGCCGGAAGTAGCAAAGGCATGCACGCCGTTCTTAGCCATGACGGACAGAACGCGCCACAACCCACGCTCAGCCGCCACTGCATCAAAACGAATTTCATCCCCCGCCGGTTTGGGAGTATACACCGGTGCTGCAAGCATCAACCCCAAAGCAACGCGAAAATGTTCACGAGCCTCAGGCAGGCGGCCTTCTGCGAGTAAGCACTGCGCCAGACCAGATTGCGCCTGCAGATACCCCGGTGACATCGCCACCGCACGCTGAAACAAGCCTAATGCCTGCGCCTGACGCTTCTGCAACAGGGCCAGCTTTGCCAGAAGCCTTATAAAAACCGCCTGGCGCGGGAAACGCCTGGCGGCCTCCTGTAAAAGACGCTCTGCCGGTAATAACTGCTGTGTTCGGACCAAATGTTCGGCCTGCACACAAAGCGCCACGACCGTACTGTCCTCAGAAATAGATTGCTCAATAAATTCACTGCTCATTTACAAGTACTCTCTTTTTTCTAAAGGCACTGCTACGCACAATGCATTTAGAAAAAAACCCCTCAGGACGAACCTTGAGGGGCTT
>JACXUY010000075.1 GCA_014763665.1 Gammaproteobacteria bacterium | reverse complement strand
TTTTTAAAGCCAAAGTCGGTGAATAGGTTAACGTATTTTTCTTTCATGACAGAGTGCTCGCTAAGGTCGGTGGCAATGCCTTTATTCTAGCATGTTTGAGCCAGTGCACCTCAATTCTCGTACTCAATGTCATCATAGACATGACTAAGGATGTTGTCATCCCGACATGAGTAGCATTCAACTCACCAATAGCGTCTTTATCCCCTTTACGTCAGGGCTAGTTCATATCTTTTGGGTGAGGGGTGAGGTGGCTAGGGTGAATGCTCATGCTATGATTGCTTCTTGGTTCGATTGCAGGAAGACTATCATCTCTGCTTTGCATCCATCAATGAGATATAGGGATTTTAGATAATGATAACCATCCAATCAGTGGAGTCCCAACACTTAGGACGCTTGGCTCTGGTAATATCGTCTAAAAAAAGTAAGTCGATATTTGTATCTGTTGGTATAAAAACAATTAAGCCGATAATGCTTGATTTTGAGTAGACGCTGATACCTTACCAACAACGGCTAAATGTGTTAAAGATGCTTCGATGTGCGTGTGGTTGAGTTCTTGTGGATGAGTTTTGTTGTAAAAGAAAATATAGCGCTTTATCCAGCCAATATAGCTTTGCTCGGTGCGGTAGCTATTGTGTGCCACACGCATTGCGTTGCGCACTTGGTCGAGTAATTTCGGCTTTTGTGTAATCATTTTTTGTTATACGGCGTTTTTCTAGAGCACTTTGTTTTTATCTCTTTTTTGTGCCATAATTATTAATTATAGTTGGAGCACTAGAATGAAAGCCTAGTGGCTGGAAAGCGGGCCATTCGCTAGGATCAACCAGTCCCGCAAAATAAAGGAGCATCATCATGGCGCTTATTAAATGGGAACCGCTGCGTGAAATCGAAGACATGTTCGACCGCTATACGAAAGCAATGGGCTGGCCTTCGATCCGCGGTCAGGAACTGGTCGCAACGGGCGACTGGTCCCCTCGTGTTGACATCAGCGAAACTGACGCTGAGTTTACAGTTAAGGCGGAAATACCCGAGGTCAAGAAAGAGGATGTGAAAGTCACTGTGGAAAATGGGGTTCTTACAATCCTGGGGGAACGGAAGCAGGAGAATGAAGAGAAGGGGAAAAAATTCCATCGAGTCGAGCGGTACTACGGAAGTTTTGTCCGTAGTTTTACACTGCCTGACAATGTTGATGGGGCCAAAATTAAGGCCACGTTCAAGGATGGCATGCTGAATCTTCAACTTCCAAAAACTGCTGAATCAAAGCCTAAGGCCATTGAAGTAAAAGTGGAGTAAGTGCTCCAACAAGTCGCTCCACTGGACGTGCCCAAAGCGGCGTTTCGCTTGCTTTGGGCACGCCGGTGAGCTTTACGTTAGGCATCACACGAACTACCATCATAGTCACCGTCCGAATCCTCACCGCATTCGAGCACTCGGTTCTTGAACACATGGCCTCTGAAGTGTTCGATGAGCCCGTCTAGCCTGAACTGGCGAAGCAGTTCTTACGCGACGAGCGGCATCACTTAGCCGTAGCAATCAGCCAAGCGGGGCAAGTCGTGGGCATGGCCAACTGAGTCCATTACGTTCACCCCGACAAAGTCGCGCAGATGTTCATCAACGAGATTGGCGTCTCACAAAGCTACGAAGGTCAGGGCATCGGCAAAAGGCTGCTTGAGCGCGCCTCGGAGCTTGGTTGTACCGAAGCTTGGACAACTACCGAACTGGAGAACTCCTGAGCACAGGCGCTCTACTCTCGAGCTGGCGGCGAGAAGGACCCTACTCCGTTCGTCATGTTCACCTTCCCGCTTCGCACTCCGCGCGCCCCTGGTGATGCCTAACTCGAACGTTAGGGCGCATATCAGGAGGCGCGACATTGTTATCAGTTGTTGAACAAATCCGTTTGAAAGTGTCAGAACGAGACAACAGATCATAGACTTGAATGCCTAGGTGTTTGGGATCTAAATAGTGTTGTGTTTGCACGATGCTAACTCTGAGCCTTGTTCTATCTGCTTGTTTTAGCATAAAAATCTATCGAGGGGATAGGTAAAAGTGGATGCCATTGGGCAATACCTGTCATCACCCATTTTTTGGACTCTACTGATTATCTAGCTTTTTCACCAATAACTCAGAATTGGTTTGATGATCGACATTGTGTTTGCGCCAACAGCTAGCTCATTCGACCATTAAACGCTTTACCATGCCTCGGTGACTTCTATGCCACGACTAATAAAATCGAAACTTTGCGCGCAAAAACACCAACTCCCGCATAGCGGGCGTGGTTTTTGACTGCGAGAATTTAAGTGCTATTTCTCTCGATAGACTTCTTTTCTGTTGCCTATTTTGATTACCATAATTCTCACATTTTTGTCCTCGATGTTGGCAATGATTCTGTAGTCACCAACTCGATAATTCCAGAACTCGCCTAGCTTAGAGCCTTTTAGTGCTTCTCCGATGCTTCTAGGGTCGTCTGAGTTTGCAACACGCTCTCGCGAGAAAGTGGTGATGCGTTTGGCTATCGGCTTGTCTAGTGTCGCTAAATACTTTTTGACATTTTCATCAAACTCAATCTGCCAAGCCAAGTGACTTCTCCACTTCTTCTAGCGTATAAGTTCTGCTTTTCCCTGCGCGAATATCTAACAAGCGCTGTTCTGCTAGATAAAGGTCTTCTAAGTCGTCTAAATGCTTCAGAATGGCTTCACGGGCGTAAAAGGTTTTCGTTCTACCTGTTGCTTGAGCCAACATGCTTAATCGATCTTCAACTTCAGCAGGCAATCTAATTGCTAACATCAAGATCTCCTTTTTCTATTTTGATATACAAGTACATCAAAAATCAGTCATCCATACAAAGGTAGCCATCAACTCTAATATCGAGACTCAACTGATTATCTAGGTTTCTTACCAATAACTCAGGATTGGCTTGTTCCCACTCCCGAAGCTTGGTCATGGGTGACACATGCCCCCTTTTTTCTGTAAAGTTAGCGCAGGGCATTGATGTCGTCTGGCGTTAAACCAGTTAATTGAGCAATCAGCGCAACCTCTAAACCCTTATTGAGCATATTGCGAGCAATTTCTAATTTTTCAGCGTGCTTACCCAATTCAATCCCTTCCTGCTTACCTATCTCAATCCCTTCCTGCTTGCCTTTGGCTTCGGCTAATTCTAAGCTGCCTTGTTGCAACCAAATGAAATCGTGACGACGGTGTTGAAGTTCCAGCTCTTCACGGCTCATGCCCGCTTCATTGACCATGCTGAGCGCTTCGGTAATGCAGGGTTCTTGTAGGGCATCGGGGATGTAGTGAAGTTGTCCTGCGTTTTTAACGAAGTAGAGCCATTTGTCCTTAATGTCCACCAGCTCCTGTTCGGCTTTGGTGAATTTAGGCAGTTCAATAAACACCAGCTCAATATCGTCGCTGTATTGGATGAATTGGGTTTTTTCTTGCAGGACGAAGCTACTTTGATAGTGGTTGATGTCTTCGAACATAACAAAATCGGTAAAGGTAATGGCAATGACAGGGTTAAGGAGTTTGTAGTTTTGTCCTGATTGCAGTTGGCTTGAGTATTCTTTAGCGGCATTGTAAAGAATGCGTTGTTCGAAGCCTTTCACGTTCAGCACCTGCATTTCAATAATAACGCTGCTGCCATTGGCGAGTTTGGCACGGACATCGACATAGCTGTCTTTCATGCCTTGTAGTTTTGGGACAAGGTATGGGTCGAGAATGGTTAAGTCAACAATGGTTTGTTCGCCAGTGTAGTCTAAAATGGCATTGAGAAAGCTAGTAAGCAGAGGTATAGAGGAAGTCGAGCCAAAGACTCGCTTGAAGGCGTAGTCGGTTTTAACATCTAGAAATTTCATAAGTTCGACCCTAGTGATGCAGCGGCAATGCCTTTATTCTAGCATTTTTGAGCCAGTGCGCCTCAATCCTCGCACTCAATGTCATCATAGATATGACTAAGGATGTTGTCATCCCGACATAATTAGCATTAAACTCACCAATAGCGTCTTAATCCTTTTTAGGTCAGGCTAAAATGTAGCCCTTACCCCACCCCATCCTTTTGTATTTTTCACGGATTCCCTAGTAACGAGTTGGAATTAAATCAACTTCGTTCAATTTCCAACTAGTGTCCTGCGTATCAGAGATCAGTCGCTGTTTCATTTCTGTTGTTAGCTCTGGCAAAAAATCAAACCCTGTTTTGGATTCTATTTCCTCAATACTGGTTCGATACTGAGATAAAGGCTCCTTGCCTTCAACCCCCTGCTCCACCAAAAAAGCCAGCGCATGCCATTGACCAGCCTTTTCGGCTAAATAAATTTTATAAAACGCCACTGGCAACTGCACAGGACCGTTAGGCAAGTTTACAGGATAATCAGAAAATACCGGACCCGCAATCACCCATACCTTATCAAAAATACGCGTAAAATGATTAAACTCAACCCGTTCTAAGCGTTCCCACCAACGCTGGTTTAACGCCTTACTTTGGGGTGATATATTGGTCATGAAGAAAGTTTCTTTTTGCGCCTCATCATCACACATGGCACCAATAGCATGATTAGGTGCCATATGACCACGATCATAACCAGAACGATTGTAATGTTCGTGCACAATCTGCGCCGACGTTCGTGTGTCGGTAATAAACTTAGTTTGACGCTTATCAACACCATCGTCCTTGTGTCGCGTCAGTCGATAAGTGACCCATAAAGGGTTAGCGCGTGCATTACTATAACCCACGTCATAACATTTATTTTCTAGTAACTGAACCGGATCAATCACCTTGGTATCAGAGATAGGAACCGGCCAACCAAAAGGTAAAGTTGATTCACTGCTCAGAACCGCCTGCGAAGACGCAGCCGTCACACTCGCGGGTAATTGATGCGTCAGCCAATAGCTAATTGCTAGCGCCACAACGGCATAAATCAGCACTCTAACTAAAGAAAAAGACGATTTATTTGTCGCTGCTTTTCGTGTCGATCGACGCGCCATAAAAACTTCCCTTAAAACCGATTAAAAGGCAACGCTAACCTACCCACGTTTGAGTGGCATCGGACGTTGTTGTACCGAACGAGACAAGTGATCAACCCCCTGCAACAATTGAGCTGTTGCTGCCGATGGCTTGACTTGACTCGCATAAGCCTGAGTTTGCTCAGCTTCGTCTTGCCAAGCGCTCAGATAAGATTTACTCTGTTGCAATTGCGCATCCGCGCTCGCGAGATCAACCGATAAAGGCGCGAGCCACTCCAGCGCCTGCTCTGTCGTCTGCAAACTCGCTTGGTGTGAATCGCGACTACGATTCAGCGCAGTATCCACATCCGATGTGGCTTGTTGAATATTATCGACGATTTGGCGAATTTCATCAGTAGATTCTTGTGTCTTGTTGGCTAAGCGTCGAACTTCATCAGCAACGACGGCAAAACCACGACCATATTCACCCGCGCGCGCCGCCTCGATAGCGGCATTCAAAGACAACATGGCGATTTGTTCGGAAATACCTTGAATAGCTTTCAGCACCTGCCCAACGGATTGACCATCGACAACCAACCTAGCAACTGCCGATTGAATATGAGCTAGTTCTGTCGTAAACGTCAGCATCGTTTGACGCATTTGTTGCACCCTATGCTGACCCTGTTGCGTCTGCGCTAAACTACCGCTAATCTGATTACCGCTTCGATCTAGCAGCTCACTCATTTCTTGAGCTGTTTGCTGCATACGAGCCAAGCTTTGCGTTAACCGCCCACTCGCTTGTTGCTGATCCAACATCCATTGATGCGTTTGCGATTTAGCTGCCTGCAATACCTGCATTTGTCCACTAATTTGCCCTTGATAAGTTTCCCAGTGCGCCAATACTTGATTCAACTGTTGTTTTTCTTGTTGGCGTTGACGCCACGACAACATCAACCATTGCATCTCATCGCCAGCCTGAATCGCCAGTCCCGATTGACGCAAACTCGGTAGCCACACCTGCTGCCAATAACTGAGCCACCAAAATAAGACTAATAACCACCAAATCATGGTCAATAGCAAACTAATCAATAAAGCCGACGTCAACCAAGAGGCTGGCTCAGGTGTTAAGGTTTCATCAGCAAATTCAACAGAATTGACAGGAGCAACAGGTGGGTAAGATAAGGCTGATGATTGAGTTTGCCATTCATGCCATTGTTGTTGCCACGCAGACGCCCACTTAGGCAAATAGGCATTGACAGGATCGGACCATAGTGACTGATCTGCTTGTACCTCAGTCAAATGATGCATCAGACGTTCATAGGTTTGTAAGGCTTCTTGGCGAGCATCGACCACCGACGACAAACGCATCAGCGACAACAAATCATTTTGTTGCGCCGCTAAGGGCATCCAAACTAAGGCAAAATTGCTGTCTAATTGAGCTTCTAAACTGAGTACAGCTTCAGCCTGAGTTAAGGCTGACAAAGGTTTGATGGGAGTTGCTTGTAAAGGCTCAGGCATCATCACCGATACTGGCTCGGCGGAAAGCCTAGTTTCAGCCACACCTGTCACGCTGTCACCAACCAACACCAGCGATACCAAAACAAGACTAACCAATGACAACACCAACCCTGGCACTAAACTTAGCCAAAGTTTTCGCTGCATGGATAAGGCATTAAAGGCTTTCATGTGATAGGCTCACTCAAGGAAATCGTGTGTTGGACATTCAACGTAAAGCAAACACCGTGCCCAATCTCAAAAAACTAACGTCGTTTACGTTTTTCAGCCTTTTTAACAAATTTTACCAAGCGTTTTTTACGCTTGATCTGGCGTTCCGATAACTTATTCGGCTTATCTTCGTAAGGATTTTCACTGGTTTTATATTCAATACGTACTGGCGTACCATACAAATCAAAAGCCTTACGAAAACGTTGTTCTAAATAGCGCGTGTAAGCGGCTGGCATATCATCTAACTGATTGCCATGAATGACGATAATCGGTGGATTATGACCACC
>JACXUY010000024.1 GCA_014763665.1 Gammaproteobacteria bacterium | reverse complement strand
ACTCATAATAAACTTCCTTGATGTAATGCCCAATATTTCAGCAACTTATCTACCACAGCGGGTCTAGCGACTGATTGATTGATTTGATTAGGATTATACCATAAGCCATTGTTAGACAACTGCTTCTCATGTGCTTTGTGCGTCATAACAACAACGTGGGGCGTAATATGCCATAGCTGATGCGTGAAAACATGCTTAATTGGACTTAATAACGTAAATGACTCTTTCGAATCGGATAAAGGCGCTTGGGGCAATTGGTACAGGCCACCCCAAATACCCGTTTGCTGTTGAGGCGCTTCTAACCAAATCGCTCCATCTGCGCTCATATAACAATACAGGTTAACGGCATGAACCGATTTACTGGCTTTAGCTTGGCGTAGTGGCCAAGAGGTAACCCTTTGATCACTTTTTCTGGCAGCACAATCCTGTGCTAGGGGGCACTGCTCACAACGTGGTTTTGTGCGTGTACACAAGGTAGCTCCTAAATCCATAATTGCTTGTGTATAGGCACCAGGACGCGCACGACTCTGTAACTCATCGGCCACTTGCCATAAGCGCTCTTGTGCTTCTTTGGTCTCAATCGGCAAGGGCAGGGCTAACCAACGCGCCAAAACCCGTTTCACGTTACCATCGCAAATGGCGGTGGGTTGTTGATAAGCCAAAGACAAAATAGCATGCGCAGTTGACTGACCAATACCAGGCAAGCTCATTAAGTCTGGCGCATTTTTCGGCAACTGACCCATAAAATCGCGCACAATAACCTGTGCCGCTTTATGCAAATTGCGCCCTCTGGCATAATAGCCCAATCCGCTCCACAAGGCTAAGACCTGATCGACCGATGCACTCGCCAAGGATTCAACACTGGGAAACTGCGCCATAAAACGCTCGAAATAGGGAATCACTGTTGCCACTTGCGTTTGTTGTAGCATGACCTCTGAAACCCACACACGATAAGGTGTCGCTGGGTGTTGCCAAGGCAAATCGTGACGACCATAATGATCGAACCATGCCAATAACCGTTCACTAAAGGAACCTTCTTCCCATGACTGAGACACAGAGCCTTCCTCTACCGCAAAACAGCGATACCCCGTACCGCCGTGAAATTAAAAGTTTTGTACGCCGAGAGGGCAGATGTACCCCCGCACAAGAAAGAGCACTCAACGAACTCTTACCCAAATTTGGCATCGATTATCAAGCCGATCACCAACTGAACTTCGCTGAGTTGTTTGCTAATGATAACCCAGTTTGGTGCGAAATCGGTTTTGGCATGGGACAGAGTTTAGCGCACATGGCCGCTGCAATGCCAAACATCAACTTTATCGGTATCGAAGTGCATCGTCCCGGTGTCGGTAGCCTGCTCAATCAAGTACAGCAGCTCGGGCTAACCAACGTTCGCGTCATGAGCCACGACGCAGTGGAAGTTCTAAAGTACATGATTCCTGAACATAGCCTAGCACGTGTCTTGTTATTCTTCCCCGATCCGTGGCATAAAACCAAACATCACAAACGCCGTATTGTACAGGTTCCTTTTCTAGAGTTACTTCATTCACGACTCTCGCCTGAAGGCGTCTTTCACAGCGCTACTGATTGGCAAGCCTATGCCGAATGGATGCTGGAAATGATGGATAACTTTGCGGACTTTCGTAACAGTGCAGGGCAAGGAAACTATGCTATCAAGCCTAACTACCGCCCCGAAACCAAGTTTGAACGTCGCGGTCAGCGTTTAGGTCACGGCGTTTGGGATTTGCTCTACATCAATCAACCTAAGGCGTAATGGAAGATGCTCTATCACACACTAGCCGACACCGTTGGCAACACTCCACTGGTTCAAATCCAGCGTCTTTATCAAGACACACGCGGCAATGTCATTCTGGGCAAACTTGAAGGCAATAATCCTGCTGGATCCGTTAAAGATCGTCCGGCTTTTAACATGATTTTACAAGCCGAAAAACGTGGAGAAATTCGCCCCGGAGACACGCTGATTGAAGCCACTAGCGGCAACACAGGCATTGCTTTAGCGATGGTTGCGGCAATGCGCGGGTATAAAATCAAGTTGATTATGCCCGACAACATGACGCAAGAACGCAAGGATGCGATGGCTGCTTATGGCGCTGAGTTGATTCTGGTTTCACGTGAAACAGGTATGGAAGGGGCGCGAGACCTAGCCCTATCGATGCAAGCAAACGGCGATGGTTATTTACTCAATCAATTCGCTAATCCCGACAATCCCATGGCGCACTATTTAACAACCGGCCCTGAAATCTGGCGACAAACCGCTGGCAGAGTCACGCATTTTGTTTCCGCCATGGGGACAACAGGCACCATCATGGGTACCAGCATGTTCTTAAAAGAACAAAATCCTGATATTCAAATTGTCGGCGTACAACCTGCCGATGGCGCTCAAATTCCCGGCATACGTCGCTGGCCTGCCGAATATTTACCGAGCATTTATGATGCGAGGCGAGTCGATCGCATTATGGATGTTGACCAAACCAGCGCCGAAAATACCATGCGCCGCTTGGCAAGAGAGGAGGGGATTTTTAGTGGCGTCTCTTCCGGCGGTGCCATGACTTGCGCCTTACAATTAGCGCAAGAAACCGAAAACGCCTGTATTGTTTGTATTGTCTGCGATCGAGGTGATCGCTACTTATCCAGCGGTCTATTTAATTTAGGTTGAGCACTAAAAACTCAAATGTAAGGGGGGATGAGGGAAGAAGGGATTAACAAAAAAACAGGTAACCAATTAATATACTCCCTTCCACCAGAGGTTAAATGAGAATGGCAACTCTAAAAAGTAAGCGAAGCGATGTTTTTAGACATGACCTTGAGCTGATTTAACTTTTGCCAATAATTGTGCCATCATTGCCAACCACTTGGTTAAGTGCGGGTAATCGGCTTTGATGGCATTCACAATTTGCGGCAATGGAGTAGATAGAGAAAAACCTAGGGTTTCAACCGCCAACTTGACCAACAATAAAATCTTTTCCTGATCTAATAAAGGTGAAGGCTCGAAATAACTCACGCGCGCCAATATCACCGCACGCAAAATTTCTGGCCATAATTCATGAGCTACTCTATTTTGATCCAGTAAAAACAAATCAATACGATTTTCTTCACGTAACGCAAGTAACTCAGCCATTGAAGTATTTACCAGCAAAGCCTCGGCAACCCGTTGTGCGTTGGGAGGCAACTGACGAATCAAGTAATTTTCATAAGGATGAAGTAGCGCCATATTACAAAGCTGCCAACAGGGAGTTTTGATTAGCCGAGGCATTAGCACGACGTCCTCGTTGCCAAGCAATCAATTGGTTTAACTCTTCATTCTGCAATAGTAGGATAATTCGGTGCTGTATGGATTCAGTGGCATTGGTAAACTCAACCGAAATATAGAAACCTTCAGGAATAGGGCGACTATTAACAATATTTCCCATCATGTTAAACTCTTCGTCGTTACCTGCTGTCGGAAAACGAAAATCAATTAGCAAGCGCGCAAATTTGGGATAAGGGTCACGACTGACGAAACCGACACCACCAGCGCTCAAATTTAACTGTCTTAATGGCCAAGCATTCTTATCCACCAAATAGCTCACTTCCTGACGAAACTTAACTAAAAAAGGAAGATGACGAGCTAACTTTTCATGCATTGCCAACACAGACTTAGCCAATAAACTACCGTGATGTGCTTTTTCAGTTAATTCAGCTAACTTTTCATCGAAAACAAACTCACTGTGTGCTAACGCTTGCAGATAGTCGGCATAAGCCTTATGAATTGCCCTATCAACAATATCAAAGTAGAAGTCTAATTTAGCATTGAAAGCACGTAGCAAATCTGCTGTCGCACTACCTGGCTTTAATTGCATCGCTAGCGGCGTTTTCCCTCGACGCGTTTTGTAAAACTCGATACTTTCATAGACCGAGTGACCCTGCACCAATAAAATAATAGCTTCACAGAGTAAATTGACACGCAAGACTAAATCACCGATTACCTTACCAGCCAATTCATTTTCGGCTAACAAAGCCTGATTAAATTGCGTCAACTGCTGATCATAAGCGACCTCAGATGACTGCCACTGACCACTGGCTAATTCGGGCACGACCAAACGAACCACCTCATTCTGGTCGGCCAGTTTAATGACAGCAGGTATAACCACATCTAATCGAAAGTGGCGGCGAACATTTCGCATGAACAACTTCCTAATTCATCAGTATTAGCGCTACGGATAGTAAGCATAACATAGCGTTTCACGTGAAACCATAACACAGCTAGGCAATCAACCCATATTGATGAATATTTGAGCAAAAGCGGTGCCAAAACCACACCAAAAAACCCAAATTACAGTAAAATATGAGTGAACATATATGAGAAAAGATTATGAATTATTGGTTGCTCTCGGTCTTATTACTGCTAATGCTGACTGGCTGCGGAAAAAAAGGCAATTTATCGCCGCCTCCGACAGATGCAAATAAACCTCTAAATCCATCTTCAATCACGCACAACAAAGAAACCCTATGAACGTTACTCCTATTCATCGTCACAACGGCATGCTTTACATGGATCATGTCAATCTACAACAGATTGCAGAACACTATGGCACACCCTGTTATGTTTACAGTCGCCAAGGCATTCGTCAACGCTGGCTAGCATTTGATAATGCTTTTGCACAGCAACCGCATTTGGTCTGTTATGCCGTCAAAACCAACAGCAACTTGGCTGTGCTTCAGACACTTGCACAGCTAGGGGCGGGGTTTGATATCGTTTCTGGTGGCGAACTAGCGCGTGTGCTGAAAGCTGGCGGCGATGCCAGCAAGGTGGTTTTTTCTGGAGTGGGAAAAAGTGAAGCGGAAATGCGCTTTGCTTTGGCAAGTGGCATTAAATGTTTTAACGTCGAATCAGAAGCTGAGCTTTACCGATTAGAGTCTGTTGCAAAAGCATTAAACATGGTTGCTCCCATTTCCCTTCGTGTTAATCCCGATGTAGATCCTAAAACCCATGCTTATATTTCAACAGGGCTCAAAGAAAACAAATTTGGCGTCTCATTCAAACAAGCACTGACACTCTATCGCTATGCTGCCGCTTCTGCTCATTTAATGGTGCAAGGTATCGACTGCCATATCGGTTCACAACTGCTCGATTTAGCACCACTTCAAGAAGCGGCTACACGAGTCGTTGCCTTTCAACAGCAACTCAACACCGAAGGGATCAGACTACATCATATCGACATGGGCGGCGGTTTGGGCATTGATTATCAAGACAGTGATCAAGCGCCCACGCCCGCTGCTTATGTGCAAGCTTTGTTAGATGCCATACAACAAGCCGATATGGAAGTTTTGGTAGAACCTGGACGCGCCATTGTTGGTAACAACGGTGTACTACTGAGTAAAGTAGAATTGCTCAAAGAAAATGAAGGCAAGTCGTTTATGGTCATTGATGCCGCAATGAACGATCTGATTCGTCCTGCCCTTTACGATGCTTGGCAATCTATTGTCGATGTATACGATAACGCGCAAGTAGCTCAATCAGTCGATGTCGTGGGGCCTGTTTGTGAAACGGGCGATTTTTTAGGAAAATCACGGCAATTGACATCACAACCCAATGATTATATTGCTGTTTTATCCGCTGGCGCTTATGGATTTGTTATGAGTTCTAACTACAATACACGTCCTAGGGCGGCAGAAATCATGGTCGATGGTGCTCAACATCAATGCGTGCGTGCACGAGAAACCTTGGAAGACCTCATGCGCGGTGAACGCTTATTTAACGAATAATTGATCATCAACCACCATGTTATCCTTCGACAGGCTCATGATAAACGCTAGCTTACTGTTGGGCAACTCTAAAAACTCACTTCGTGGAGTTTTTAGAGTGCCCAAGTTCATTTTACTTCTGGTGGAAGGGATTAAATCAAAGGGCTACATGTTATTTTTTCTTGACCCCCTTCCCGTTAGGGTTTTTAGAGGTCACCTGTTGTTTTACTGTCCGTTCGCACTGAGCTGTGAGCTTGTCGAACGGTCGAAGTGAGATTTTTAGGGCTTCTCAAGTGATAACAAACCAGTCATAAAGGTCAAGTCAATGCAACAAAAACACCCTTATGAAGAAAGCTTTCTCTTGACGTTATTGCTCATCGCCTTGGTCTCTCTTATTTGGTTATTCAACCAATTTATTCCCGCTTTTTTATTTGCCTTATTACTAGCCACCAGCAGTTATTCACTGTTTCAAAAGCTCTGCGTTCAACCGCGCATGAACGCCAACCGAGCGGCCATGTTAATGACCACCGCCGCGCTGCTGCTGGTGTTTCTACCCATCAGCTACTTATTGGCAGAAAGCGGACGCATGGGAACAGAAGTGTTCAGTCAGCTACAAAACTGGTTAGGGCAACAATCTCCAGCTTCTATTCGTGAACTGGAACAGCGCTTATTGGCTAGTACACCGTTACCCGAAAACCTGCAGCATAGCGTTGCTCAGACCATCGAACATCAATTACCCACCATTGTTGAAAAAACCAAAGCCTTAAGCTTATGGGTAGCAAGTAATCTATTCAGTGGCATCACCAGTTTTATTGGTTTTATGGGCATTGCCTTATTTAGTCTGTTCTTCTTTTACCGTGACGGACAAAGCTTTATTAAACGCTTGGTGAATTTATCGCCCTTATCTAATAATCTCGATCACTTTATTCTCAGACGTTTTGCTACCCTATCCAATGTCCTCACGGTGAGTGTGTTGGGCGTCGCCATGATTCAAGGATTGGCCTTTAGTCTCTTAATGTTGGTGTTGGGATTGCCTTGGTTATTCCTGGGGCTCGCCTTTGCCATAACCTCATTTATTCCCGTGATTGGTGGTTTTTTAGTCTGGGGGCCAGTGGCACTCTATTTCTTAATCGAGGGTTCGCCTTGGTTAGCCATTGTGACGGCCTTGTACAGTGCACTATTTATTGGGGTCGTCATCGACAATTTGTTGAGGACGCTAATTATTCAACACCTCAGTCAACAATATCGACAGGATGCTGGCCGCAATGCACTGGATCACACTTGGTTAACCTTGCTATCAACCTTTGCAGGCCTGCTACATTTTGGTATGATGGGACTGGTTTTTGGTCCTATGTTAGCGGCCATGGCGATTACCATTTTCGACGTTTACGAACATAAGCACCGTCATCAGTTGGACTACTCATAGGATTATGCATTCGCACTTTTTGAAACCGCTGTTTTTCTGTCTGTCGCTAGTGACGATGGAATCCCTAGCCAACCATTGCATTTATATTAATGCTTACAGCCCTGGCTATGACTGGGGTGACCGCATACAGAAACAGTTTGAAAAAGACGCTCAGCAGCAATGTCTTATAACCCCTTATTACTTGGATGCAAAACACAGCTCTAACGAACAGCTGAAAGAAAAAGGGCGAGAAATTGCCAACCTAATTAAGCTTGCTAAGCCGAATATTGTGATTGCAGCAGACGATGCTTCCAGTCAGTATGTGGTTCAACCCTACCTGCGCAACTCAAGTATACCTGTTGTTTATGTCGGCATTAATTGGGATCCAAGACCCTATGGTTATCCTATGAATAATGCAACTGGTATGACCGAAGTGTGGCCGAGGCAAGAAGTCATGAGCATTCTACGCCATACTGTAAAAACCTTAACCAAACTAACCATTATTAGTGCCGACAACTCACTAGAGAGGACTGACAGTCGTTATATTGAACAAGCCGCACAGGAGCACCAATTAACAGCTGAGTCTATTTTCGTTCGTAATTTCAACGACTGGAAGAAAGCGGTAGTCAAAGCCCAAGACGCCGATGCCATCTTCTTAGGAACCAATCAGGGTATTGCGGATTGGGATGAGTCGCAGGCGATTGAATGGCTGAAAACCCACAACCAACGATTCACCTTCGCTAGCCAAGACTTTATGCGACCCTATGTCATGTTTAGTCTTTCTAAATCTCCCGAAGAGTTCGGCAGCTGGGCAGCCAAATTAACAACAGCAATATTAGCCGGCAATCAGCCCTGGCAAATACCTATTATTCCTAATCAGCAATTTACGCCTTACATCAATGAATCCTTATTATCACTGACAACCTATGAGTTACCAGCTTATATCAGACGTAATGCCATTGTTTATCGAACACAAACGCCATGAAAAAAATACCCAACAAGACTCACTTCCCCAAATGGCGCTTTAGTATTGCCGCCCTTGCCATCATGACCAGTGCCATAGCACTGAGCATTTGGCTAGCTCAAGAAGAATTTAACAAAAACCTAAGATCGCAATTTATTAGTTTTGTCGAAAAAACCAACAGTGAAGTGGCATCGATTATTTCGTTACACCAAGGCATTGCTGCCAATATTCACACTTTAAACAAAATTGAAGGCGAGTTTGCCGGAAATCTGCGTAGTTACGTCAATGAAATTGGCAAGAATCGACAAGGTGTTTCTTTTTACATTCTGCCCAAGGTAACCGATAAACAACTGGCTGCCTTTGAACAAAAAAAACGGGATGAAGGCTATCTCAACTTCCAGGTCTTAGGCAGTGCCGATAATTATCAACAGCAAGCAAACGTCATCCACTTTCCGGTGAGTGATGTCAAAAATGATCGTGTCATGAGCTTAAAACACTTGGGTAGAGATGTTTACAGCTATCCTCAATGCTTTGACGCAATTAATAACACCATTGCAGAAAACCGTATTTCTGCCGCTTGGTCGCACAGTTATGTTGACAACGCGCATGGAATCAGTCTCTTCTCTCCCATTTACGATACCAATGCAATCGAGCAAATTCCTGCTAAAGAACGCATGCAGCATGTGCAACTGCTGATCAGTAGTGAATTATTTTTAGAAGAATTAATTGATACCCAATTGAAAAAAAGCATTGATGCCAAGACAAACCTAACACTGCGTTTACAAACCCAACGCAATGCGAAAGAATGGCGGACCAGCGAACTCGCCCAAGTTGCTGACGAGCGGCCTTTAACTTGGCTACCCAGTATTGAGCTGAACCAATCCATCCGTATTGCCGACAAGTCCATGCAACTCTTTCTGTCTAGCAAACCCAGCTTGAATCAACTGAATCTGGTGCCTGGTTTCTTTATTCTGCTCATTGCAGGGATTTGGGTTGCACTGATTTACAGCTCACTGCGCCATAAAGCCTTGCAACGACAACAGCGCGAAGAAATCGAGCAAGTCTTAACCGATGAGCGTAATCAAGCCAAAGCCACACTCAACTCACTGGGAGAAGGCGTAATCACGACCGACAACGATGGTCGCATCCGATTTATGAATCCCAAAGCGAGTGAGCTTTTTTCCATTCAGTGGAATGCTGCTCTTGAGCTCAGCTTTAAGGCATTGTTCCCAGACGAGCTTTCGGACGAACTGGAGAAGATAGAGCGCAGTCTATCAGAGGCCATCAGTCAGGGAACACTGGTTCGCCTGCATAATATTCGAACCAAAACACAAGAAGGGGATACACTTTTACTGGATGTCACCTTTTCGCCGCTTCATAAGTCCGATAATCTGATTCATGGCGCTACGCTAGTGCTAGAAGATGTCACCCATTTGGAAGAAATGCGTCAACAAATCGAACGCATGGCTAAATTTGACCATTTAACCGGTTTATACAATCGTTATGAATTTGAACATCAACTGAAAAACGCCATCCTGCTGGCACATCAATCTGGTCAAGTGCATGCCTTCTGCTATCTCGACCTGGATCAGTTTAAAGTGGTCAACGATACCGCAGGACATATAGCGGGCGATCAATTACTACGTCAATTAGCTGGCAATGTCTTTATGCTCAACCTTCCCGACAATGCCGTACTAGGTCGTTTGGGTGGTGATGAGTTCGGGCTCATTCTTTACAACACCCAGTTAGCAGAAGCGACTGAAATTTGTCATAAATTGATTAACGACATTCGTCTTTTTATTTTTATTTGGCAAGGTAAACGTTTTCAAATTGGTGTCAGTATTGGTCTGGTACTCATTGATCAACAAAAACTATCCGTGGAGCAATGTTTGATTGCCGCCGATACGGCCTGTTATCTGGCTAAAGAAAAAGGACGTAATCGTGTTGAGTATGCGAGCGCGGATAACATCGAAATCAGTCAACGTCATGAAGAACTGACCTGGGTAGAGCGCATTCCTCGCGCCATTGAAAATGGTCATATGACACTGTTTATACAACGCATGCTACCCTTAAAAAAGGGCAATCGGCACGCTGAAGTGCTGGTACGTATGAGCGATGAAAAAAATGAGCTGCTTCTTCCTTCTCAATTTATTCCTGCCGCCGAACGCTACGGTATCATGGAACAAATTGATCGATGGGTGGTGAAAACCGCTTTAACAAACATCGCTCATCTACACCGTTCAGGTAGCAACGATACAACCATTTTCAGCATCAATTTGTCGGGTCAGTCTCTTGCCAGTGAAAAATTCATGCAGTTCATCCTGCAACTTTTAGATGAGCATGCTTCGTTAATGCCTTTTGTTTGCTTTGAAATTACCGAAACCGCTTTAATGAGTAACTTATCGCAAGCCATGCAATGTATGCATCAAATCAAAGGTAAGGGTGCAGCACTAGCACTAGACGACTTTGGTACTGGCTTGTCTTCCTTCGCCTACTTACGGCAAATGCCGATTGACTACCTGAAAATTGATGGGGCTTTTGTCAAAAATATGCACCAGGATGCGATTAACCGCGCCATTGTTGCCAATATTCACCAACTTTCACGCGTGTTCAATGTGCAAACGGTAGCGGAATATGTCGAAAATAAAGAAATCATCAATGAACTGCGTATGATTGGCGTTGATTTTGCACAGGGTTACGGCATTCACAAGCCCGAACCTTGGTTAGTGTAACCTTGTTTCTATAAATAAAAATCTGTGCAATAATAAATAAAATTTATGATACATAAGGGTTAACCATGCTCGCGCATCTTTTCCAAAACTTTCGCTGGACAATCGGCTTTACCATTTTAGCACTTTATTTCGCTTGGCTATGGGCTGGCTGGGCGGGAGTTTTTACTGCTGTTATTTTGATTGTGTTAGAGACCAGTTTATCCTTTGATAATGCGGTGGTGAATGCAGGTATTCTGAAAAAAATGGATCCGATTTGGCAGCAACGCTTCCTCACTTGGGGTATGGTGATTGCCGTGTTTGGTATGCGCGTGCTTTTCCCGCTCGCTATTGTTGCGATTGTTGCCAGTTTGAGCATGTGGGACGTAGCCCATATGGCATTAAATGATGCCGATACCTATGCCAAATACCTAGAATCTTCCCATGTTCAAGTGGCGGCCTTCGGCGGTATGTTTCTGCTCATGGTGTTCTTGGGCTTTATTCTCGACGATGAACGTGATGTTCATTGGCTAGGAAACCTTGAGGTTTGGCTGGGACGCATGGGTAAACTCGAGTCGTTAGAAATTGTATTTGCCTTAGTCATTTTACTGACTAGCGTACATTATTTACCCGAAGCAGAGCAGTCTGCGGCTTTGGTGGCGGGTATTGCAGGTTTGATTACCTTTGTGTTTTTGGCATCGATTAACCAGTATATGGAAATGAACATGGACATGACTGGCACCGCTGGTCGTGCTGGTTTAGCCTCTTTCTTGTATTTGGAAGTACTCGATGCGTCCTTTAGTTTCGATGGCGTCATTGGTGCTTTTGCCATCACTAAAGATGTGGTCATTATTATGCTCGGTTTGGGTGTTGGTGCTTTATTTGTGCGCTCTATCACCATCTATTTAGTGAAGCACGAAACCCTCAGTGCCTACCGTTATCTCGATCATGGTGCTCATTATGCTGTCGGTGCATTAGCCACCATTATGATGATTTCGATGCACGTTCATGTGCCTGAGCTCATTACCGGTCTGATTGGGATTTTATTTATCTCTGCTGGCGTTTGGTCATCTATTCGCCACAATAAACTTGATGCCTTAGCACAAGAGTCTTAATACCTCTAACCCAACATCGCCCTCATGGCAGCGAGATGATCCGCTGCCACCTTAGCTTGCGCTTCTGTATCGGCTTGTTCGTCTTTACCTTCCCAGTAAATATCATCCAGCGGCAACTCGTCTAAAAAGCGGCTAGGGGTGGTGCTTTGTTGCTCACCATAGCGTTTGCGCGATCGGGCATAGCTTAGAGTCAATGAACGCTCCGCACGCGTCAAACCCACATAGGCTAAACGACGTTCTTCTTCCACGCTACCAGCGTCAATACTGTTTTGATGCGGCAGTATGCCTTCTTCCATGCCCAGCAAAAATACATGAGCAAATTCTAGCCCCTTGGCGGCGTGCAAGGTCATGAGGGAGACCTCATCCTTCTCTTGTTCATCATTTTGGCGCTCTAATGTGTTCACGAGCGTTAAATGACGCACTAACTCCGATAACCCCCAAGCACCATCGTGCTTTTCCACCAAACGACCGATCCATTGCAATAAATCGAGTACCGCTTGCCATTGTCTCGCTGCTTTTTTGGGATTATCGCCATTTTCCATCAGCCAGACTTCGTACTGCAAATCGCTCAAAAACTGCATGAGCTGATTGGGTAATTCCATGCCACCCAAGGCAGGACGCCAACGATCTAAAAATTCAGCAAACCGCTGCAACTGCACCAGCGCGCGCTCGGGTAAAAGTTGCGATAAACCAAATTCACGACAAGCGACACACAGACTCACACCGCGCCCTTTGGCATAATCCGATAACTTCGCCAGCGTTTGCGGACCAATATCGCGCTTAGGCGTGTTGGCAATGCGTAAAAAAGCGGCATCATCGTCAGGATTGTCTAACAGACGCAAATAAGCGAGCAGATCTTTAATTTCAACGCGATCGAAAAAGGATTGACCACCAGAAATACGATAGGGAATTGCCTGTTCGCGCAAGGCACGCTCAACCAAACGCGCCTGGTGGTTGCTCCGATAGAGCACCGCGTAATTATGCCATTGCCCTTGGTTCTTAATTTTATGCACCAAGAGTTCACTGACTATACGTTCGGCTTCGGTGATTTCATCGGGACAAGCCAAAATGCGAATCTTGTCGCCATGACCGCGATCACACCATAGCTTTTTAATAAACAAATGCGGATTATTGGTAATGAGCTGATTGGCTGCCTGTAAAATGCGCGCACTGGAACGATAATTTTGCTCCAGTTTTACCAAGGTTAGGCTAGGGTAATCTTGTTGTAGCTGACTGAGAATTTCCGGCGCTGCACCACGCCACGCATAAATAGATTGGTCATCATCTCCCACACAGGTAAAATGCCCGTGCGACCCAGCTAAACGCTTCATTAACTCGTATTGCACAGGGTTGGTATCTTGATACTCATCGACCAACAAATAACCTACTTTATGACGCCATTTTTGTTGAATATCGGCATCTTGCTGAAACAACCACACCACACGCGCAATTAGGTCATCAAAATCGAGGGCAGAATAGGCTTGCAAGCTTTCCTGATAGGCCGCATATAGGCGTGCGACAAAGGCTTCATCTTCATTCGTTGCTTGTGCTAATAACCATTCGGGTGATTGCAGGCGGTTTTTTGCCATCGAAATGGCGTGACGAGCACTTTTGAGTTTGTCACTATCCACTTCACTATCTCGCGATAACTCTCGCAAGAGTTGCATCGTATCCGCATCATCAAACAGCGAGAAGCTATGGCGAATACCCAGCGCTTTATATTCTCGTCGGCAAATTTCTAGCCCCAGCGTATGGAAAGTCGATACCTGCACACCACGACCCGCTTCGCCACAACGCTGTGTTAAGCGACTTTGCATTTCTTTCGCCGCTTTGTTGGTAAAGGTGACGGCATAAATACCTTTGGGATTGTGACCTTCTTTTTCGATCAGATAAGCGATTTTTTCCGTAATAACGCGCGTTTTACCCGAACCTGCGCCTGCCAGCACCAAAACCTGACCTTGCGTAAGTTGAACCGCATGTTGTTGAGCTGGATTGAGTTGCACGCAAATTTGACCTAAAGACGAGAAAGGGGCATCATTATAAGCTAGGGATGTTAAAAATCCCACTTAGTGGCATTTTTAACATCTCTAACTGATTTCACCTCTGGTAGAAGGGATTAATTCAATGAGTTACATGTGTTTTACATGCATCCCTTCCCCCAGACCCCCTTCCCAGAGATCATCATGAACATAGACGCACTCAAACAAGACCTGCATTTTAACACCGAATTGCGTGGTCATTCATTGCAATTTACCACCACTTGGGGACTTTTTTCGCCGCGCGAAATTGATTCGGGTACCGATTTATTGCTGAAATACTGCGATGTTCAGTCCGACGAGCATATTTTAGACTTGGGCTGTGGCTATGGTCCTTTAGGCATTGCTCTGGCCAAAGATGCCCCTAATGGCAGTGTCACTATGCTAGATAAAGACTTTGTCGCGGTGGACTATGCGCGCCGCAATCTGATTGCCAACCGCATACCCCAAGGACAGGTGTTATTGTCGAATGGTCTGGCACAATTACCAAAAGATCAACGATTTAGCACCGTTGTATCGAATATTCCTGCTAAGGTAGGTAAGGAATTAATGTCGATTTTCCTGTATGATATAGACCAGCACTTGTTACCAGGTGGACAGCTGGTTGTCGTCACCATTAATGGCTTGCGTGATTATATGAAACGCACCTTTAATGAACAGTTCGGTAATTATGAGAAAGTTAAACAAGGACGTGATTACACCATTTCACGTGCGGTAAAAGAGGGTTAACAATGAAAGCAAAACTATTTTCTGTAGCTATGGCGCTGTTGGTGAGTGTCAGCATGGTCAGCACCGAAGCTTTTGCGAAACGTATGGGTAGTGGAAGCAATTCGGGTATGCAACGCTATGTCGCGCCAGCTTCTCCAGCAGGTAATTCGAAAAGCTCGCCAACTAGCCCAGCACAACAACCCGCAGCAGCAGGTGCCACTGGCACAGCGGCGGGTGCAGCAGCCAAACCATCCATGATGGGACCCTTAATGGGCTTGGCTGCAGGTGGATTGTTGGCTGCCGCCTTTATGGGTGGTGCTTTTGAGGGCATTAGCGCGATGGACATCATTCTGCTGTTATTAATTGCCGGCGGCGTGATCTTCTTCTTACGTCGCCGCGCCCAACAAGCCAATAAAGATACGGCTTCTGTGCCCATGCCGGCAACGGCAACGCCTATACCCAATCAACAGTATCGTCAAGCAGAGCCTACGAATACAATGGGTGCTGCTGGCATCCAAATTGGTAGCCATGTTGGTAACAGCGTGGGTATGGCACGGATGATGGGATCGAATTATCCGACTTGGTTTGATGAAGCCAAATTCGTTAAACAAGCTGAAACTTGGTATGTCGCATTGCAATCGGCTTGGGATAATCAGGATTGGGCGACCTTGAGCGCACTCAGCACGCCAGAGTTGTTTGCTCAACTTAAAGCGCAACGCAGTGCCGAAGCCGACGATAATCAAACACGGGTTGAAGAAGTACGCGCGCAAGTGCGCGAAATGAGCCAAGATGTCAATGGCTGGGTGTTAACCGTACAATTTACTGGTTATGTGGCTGAACAGGCGGGTGCTTTTGCCCACGCCTTTAATGAGTTCTGGCATTTGGTTCGCATCGGTGAAGCTGATGGCGAATGGAAGTTAGCCGGTATTCAACAAGCTTAGTAAGGCGTTAATATGGATTGAGCATTTTAGAGACCAACAGCCATGTTGGTCTTTTTTTTGCTTATCATTATGCACCAACGTTTAAAAGGAAATTGTCATGTTTCGTCGTCTTATCATCGGGCTAATGCTCGCTAGCAGTTTATTGATTGCCGGTTGCGGTGACCAACCGCGTGTCAAAGTTGAATCCATCGAAATGGTCAGCAAGGAAGTGGGTTCTCCAGATTTTCGCCGCTTGGTTAAAATTTGTTTCGACCAACCCTTATCGGGGGATTATTACCATGAAATTGTTTTTGAAAGTAAAGACGGTTTCGTCTTTGAAGGTTCGGGTAAAATTCGGGCCGCCGTTTCTGATCCCGATAATCCCTGCATCATCAAAAATATTAACCAGTATGTGAACAAAAAATCACCACCGCGCGCACGTGATTTGATTAATCGTTACCTGCCTAAAGGCAATGTTGCCTCAGTCAAAATTAGCGTCTGGGGAACTGAATCAGGTGAGAAGGGCATCAAAATGGACACGAAGGAATTTAAGGATTTGTGATTCGTTCAATCCGCTCTTTACCGCTTAACAGCCCCCAACTTTGGGGGCTTTTTTCAATCCTCAATCGCTTGTGCAAGTTGTCTTGGATGCATACGTAAATAACTGGATTGCGTCAGCCAAGCCATGAGTAATAAGCTGCTACTACTGACCACTAAACCAACCAACCACAGGCTGGGACTGAGCGAAACGGGAATTTTCAACCAATAAACACTCATTAAGGCGCTGGTTAAGCTTGCCAGACTACTGGCGAATAAGCCCGTCAGCAAGCCTAGCAACACATATTCACCCAATCCAATTAAGCGAATTTGACGCTGGTTAGCGCCAAGCGTACGCAGCACCAACCATTGACGTAAACGCGCGTCTTGCGAGGCTTTAGTCGATGCTAACAGCACTAAGATACTCGCTACGAGCGTGAATAGTGTTAACAAGCTCACGGCCATACTGGCTTGTTGCATCAGCGTGCGCACTTGGTCGATTAACTGTTGCACATCAATCCACATCACACCCGGAAAATCGGCTTGCCAACGCTGTTTTAATTGCGTTTGCTCAACCAAACCTAACTGCGTGTAAAAACTGGACAGATAAGTGACTGGCAATTCCAACGCAGCCGAAGGCTGAATAATAAAGAAAAAATTGGCCTGCAAACTTTGCCACTGCACTTCACGCACACTGGTAACGACATAGCTGGCTGACTGGCCAACAATATCAAAGGTGAGTGTATCGCCTAACTGAATGTTGAACAATTCAGCAATACCCTGTTCCACCGAAACACTGGGTAAGGCATTATCCTTCGCATTTTCTAAGGTTTTTATAACGCGATTATGTGCCGGTAAAGCATCTAATACCGCCAAATTCGCTTCTCGATCAAGCAAGCGTTTGGCACGGGGGGAATCGCTGATAATGGGTTGATCATTCAACTGCGTTAACCGAGCGCGCACCATCGGAATCAGTTTGGCGTTGGCAGAGAGGGTCTGTAATTGCTGTTGTAGATTATCCCGTTGTTCGGGTTGCACGTTAACGACAAACACATTTGGGCTTTCGGGCGGCAAAGAGGCTTGCCAATGCGCTAGCAATTGTTGCTGTACCAAAGTCATGAGTAACAACAAATAGAGCACCAAGCCAAAGGCAATGAGTTGTAGGCGAAACAACAAGGGATCACGCCTCACGTTAGCTAAGGCAATGGCAAACCAACCGCTACTAACTGCTTGCCCTTTCGATAGCCCCCACAATACCGCCGTTGCCACTAACCACAACAACGAACTGACCAACACCAATGCCACCAAGGTCCAAGCGACTAAATGCCAGGGTAACAACAAGCCCAATAAGCCCATCAGCGCCGAACCACTTCCCAACACACTTAACCAGAGAGCCTGTGGTGGCGTGACGGCTCGGAAAACTTGTTGTGGCGGGGTATGTACCAGTTTAATGAAGATCGGCCAACTGAACGCCCAGAACACCAAACTGGCACTGATTAATCCCATTAAACTAGAAGACCAAGGCGCTGCCCAACGAAAATGGGCAAATAAGGTTGCCAAATAATCACTGCTCAAAGCAAATAAGCCTTGTCCTAATAATACTCCTAGGCTACTGGCAAACAGCGCCAGCAAAGTTAGTTGAGCAGCAAATAATCGCGCTAATTGCCCTTGTGTCATACCCAAAGCACGCATAAGCGCCAGTTGTTTACGCCATTGTGGTAAATAAAATCGACTGGCAATTAATACCGCTAAACCTGCCACCAATAGGCTCACCAAGGCAGCAATATCGAGAAATAACCATGCTGTATTCAGCGTTTGATTTAAGTCTTCACTGGCCGTTTGACTAGAAATTAGTTGCCACTGTGTTGGTGAATTGCTTTTAAGCTGTTGCATGAGTGAGTTAATGCGCGCTTCATCGCCAGCAAACAGGCGTTCGTAACTGATACGACTCCCCGCACCGGTTAACCCTAATTCGGCTAAGACCTTGAGAGGAATAATCACTTGTGGCGCAAACTGACTAGCCACCGTTTGCAAAGGGTCGGCTTCTGCCAATATGCCTTGAACGCGAAAGGTTCGATTGCCCATAGTCAAGGCATCGCCCACCTGCAATGACCACTGTGCCGCTAACACCGGATCAATCAGCACTTCATGACTAGTGGCTTGCCAGTCAGTTAAGCCATAAGCAGAACCCAATAAGGGCACATCGGGGCTGACCGCTTGCAAAGTAACCAGTTGAAACCGATCTTCCGACATGGCCATGGTCATGACACTGACTCTTTCCGCCTGACGTAACCCAGCGGTTAAGGCTGATTGCGACTCGTTCAATTCAATCGGGCGACTGCTTTTGATGACCGCATCCGCACCCAACAACTGGGCACTATTGGCCAACATACTGGCTTTGACCGTCTGTGCCAATTGTTCAATAAAAGTGACACTTAAACTGGCCAGTAGAATAGCCAACCACAACCAACGAAACTGACCGCGTCGCAAGCCTAGCCAAAAATAACGTGCCGCTAAGGTCATGCCGATAACTCCAAACGACCATCGGTAAGCAGGTAATGCCGTTGACTTTGACGGGCAAACTGCATATCGTGCGTTACCGTAATCAGGCTGGTGCTATTGGGTAAATTCAGCAACAGTTGTTGAATATGATGCGCTGTTGTTTCATCTAAATTACCGGTGGGTTCATCGGCAAAAATAATCGCTGGTTGCGTAACCAAGGCGCGCGCAATGGCCACACGTTGTTGTTCGCCACCAGAAAGACTATTGGGAAAATGATGCACTCGATGCGCCAGTTCAACCGAATCCAGTGCTTCCATCGCCCGTTGTTTGGCATTGGCTAAACCAAATAGTTCCATGGGCATCATCACATTTTCTAAAGCGGTCATACCCGGTAATAATTGAAAATTCTGAAAAACAAAGCCCACTTGAGTGGCCCGCAAAGCCGCACGCTCGTCTTCAGTTAAACGACTTAATGGCTGACCTAACAACTGAACCTCACCCGAAGTGGCCACATCTAACCCGGCCATTAAGGCTAACAGCGTTGACTTACCCGACCCTGAGCGCCCAACAATGGCAATGCGCTCTCCCGACTGGACAGTTAAGTCACAGCCTTTTAAGATGGACAGTATCGAATCTTGCACAGGAACCTGATAATGCACCTGAGACAACTGAAGCACTGGCGACATGGATTCATCCTTTGTTTGGGGCTATGGGCTTATGCTAATGCGCTTTGGGCGCAGAATCAACCGATTAAATTATTGATTTTAGGGGATAGTTTATCCGCTGCTTATGGCCTTTCGACACAGCAAGGCTGGGTGAGCTTATGGCAAGCGTCTGATGCCCATATCCGTATTATCAATGCTAGTATCAGTGGTGAAACCACCATGGGCGGCGCGGCGCGTTTACCTGCTTTACTGACACAACATCAACCCGACTGGCTCATCATCGAATTGGGAGCTAACGATGCCTTACGCGGTCAAGACTTACGCTTGAGTGAACAAAAATTGCGTAACATGATTCAACTAGCAAAAAAACAGGGCGTACAAGTGGCGTTATTGGGTATCCGTTTGCCACTTAATTATGGCGCTTTATACAGCCAACGCCTAGAAACACTCTATCAGCAATTGGCCAAAAGTGAACAGATTCCATTAGAACCTTTTTTTCTGGCTGATGTGGCGCTCGATACCAATCTTATGCAAGCCGATGGCTTACATCCCAATGAAGCCGCACAGCCGATTATATTACAACGCATTAAGCGTTGGTTTTATCCGTTATTGTCGGCTCAGTCGTCACTTCAGCCCTAGACTGAGTCGTGGGATCAGCGAAAGGTTGGTCATCGTCATTCATTAAAATACGACTCCCTGCCCCATCCAAATCATCGAATTGACCTTTTTTCGCTGCCCAAATAATGGCTAACACCACCAAAATGCCAACAATAATAACACTGGGAATCAGTCCGTAAATGACATCCATGACGGTTTTTTTCCTTACTGAATTTGTTGGGGCTTAACACCCTGATCAATCAACCAGTTTTTTAACAACTGTACCATTGGCCAAGGCCCACAAATCAACCAATCATAGTTTGTAACCTGACTCATTGTTTGCATAACCACATCGGGTAAATTGCCCTTAGCCCCAGTCCAAAGCTCATCTTCTTCAGAGATAATGGCTTGCCAGTGAAAGTTGGGGTAGGCTTGCATCAACCGATTCAATTCATCTTGTGCAAATAATAATGCCTGCTGACGCACGCCCCAATACAGCGTTACGATGCGATCCTTCAACTGTCTCTCATGTGCTTTTAACAAAGCCAGTAAGGGCGTAATTCCCGTACCACCCGCTAATAGATAAACAGGTGCATCACCCTCTGGCCAGTGATATTGGTTAACAGGTCCTTTAATAAGACAGCTTGTTGCTTGCGTCAGATTTTTCCACCATTCAGCCAAAGCTTCTGTAACAGCAATATCACACCGAATATGATCTGACTGTTCATCGGATAAATTGGCAATGGAAAACGGTTTTAATTGGGTTTCATCTGAACCCAACCAGAAATAATCACCAGCTTGCCAATTAAAATGATTGGGTCTTTCTAGTAATAACTCGACTAGGTTACCAGCTAAGGGATTAACGGCAACAATTCGGCTATGAAAAGTGGTTAAGTTTGAATGATTCATAAGCTAACCACATCAAACTTTGCCCAAACAGGGGCATGATCGGAAGCTTTATCCATGCCACGCGTAACATAATCGATACCTGTGCTCATTAAATGTGCTTGTAATGGCGCAGAAGCCAACAACAAGTCAATGCGTAGTCCTCGTTTAGGGGTATCTTCAAATCCTTTAGAGCGGTAATCAAACCACGAATAACTACGTTCACTTTCTTCAGGATTAGGATGTTGATAACGATAGGTATCTGTCCAGCCCCATTGCATTAACTGATCGAACCATTCACGCTCTTCTGGTAAAAAGGAACATTTACCCGTACGCAACCAGCGTTTTGCATTCACTTCACCGATACCCACATCGTAATCAGTGTGTGAAATATTCATGTCCCCACCCAAAACGGCTAGATTGCTGGGTGGAATGCTGGCCAAATAGTCGTTTAGTTCTTTATAAAAGCGTTGTTTATAAGGAAATTTTACTGGATGAGTGCGTTCTTCTCCCTGCGGAAAATAGCCATTCATCACATCTATCATTTTGCCGTCGGCTAATTGGTATCGGCTATGAATAAAACGACGTTGTGCGCTTTCATCATCCCAAGGATAGCCTTTTTGCACTGAAACCAAAGGGAGTTTAGATAGAGTAGCCACACCATAATGCGTTTTTTGACCATGAAATTCGACTTGATAACCCAACGCGTGAATAAATTCGATAGGGAAATCGGCATCTTGCACTTTGGTTTCTTGCAATAAAATCAGTTCTGGTTGATGCTGCTTAATTACCGCTTCCAACTGATGCAAACGTGCACGTAAGCTATTAATATTAAAAGAAACAACCATTAATGACACAATACTAACCCACAATACAATAATTAGAATCAATAGATAAGCCTAACGGTGTTAGGTGTAAAAGTCAAAAACCTATTTGCTCATGTTTCGTGTTTTGGAAAGCGCTAATCTGAAAAATCAAAACTGTTGAGTTTTTGTTTATTATCCGATACCCCATCATTGATGCGATATTGACGTTGTTGTAAATAACTGTCACGAATAAAGATATAACGATCGGAAGCACTATCCAGCATGGGATCTAGAGGAAGTAAATTTGAACGAACATCCACTAGCTTTAACACATTAACTGGCCAACCATAGCTGGTTAAATATAAGATTTCTATGGGCTTAACACTAGTATCACGTACCGTTGAAGGCCCTAAAAAAGGCAAAGCCAAATAATCAGAATCTTTCCATCCCCAAACCGCTAAAGTTTGACCTAAATCTTCATTGTGATAAGCTAATCCCATCGGTGTTGCTATGTCGATAAGACCAAATAGTCCAAAGGAACTGTTAAAAATGAAACGCGCTGTATCTTGCACTGCTTGACTGAATTTGCCCTGTAACAGGTCATTCACAATCGTTTCGGGTTCAAATAAATTACTGATGAAGTTATGTACTGCTTGTCGTGCAGGATCAGGAGTAATAGCAACATAACCTTCAGCGACTGGCTTGAAAGCATGTTTATCAAAACCTGCATTAAATTCATCAATCGGACGATTAAAGGATTCATAAGGGTCTGTTTGATTGGCATAGACAGGAGTAGCCAATATTGACCAACTAAGTAGGCCAATCAGGGTTGATTTTATGTACATGAATTAATCCCAATAGGTTCCGGCACCGACTAGGCGTTTTTGCCAGTAATCATCGGTAATATTTGCTGTAGAAACAGGTCTTCCTTTACCTGGTGCATGAATAAAGGTGTTTTGACCAATATAAATACCAACATGATCGACGCGTTTACCGCGAGAATCGGTGGTAAAAAAAACCAAATCGCCTGGTAAGATTTTGCTGGACCGTTTAATCGAGCTAAATTGTTCTTTAGCACGCCGTGGTACAAGTTTACCTGCCTTTAAGTGGGTATAGAATACCAAACCAGAACAATCAAAACCCTCACTGGGTGAGTTAGCGCCCAGTTTGTAAGGCTTTCCCAATTGAGCAATGCTATATTCAACAACCGCTTTTCTCGCTTCATGTTTGGACATGTGTTGTGTTGATGCTGGCGGTATCAGGCTGTTAACGCTAGCCTGACGATTGGGCTGACTACTACAGCCTGATAACAGCGCTGTAAACAGCAATAATCCAGCTAAACCAACTGTTGATCGAGTAACCATTGCCATAAGGGTAGGGTTCCTAAACTAAGTAGTAAGGTTAAGGTCACAATTTCAATGAATTTCTTAATGTCCAAATGATAACGCTCAACCAGCACAATAGCAATGAGTATGCTAGACATACCGGCTTCTAAAGCTAGCCCTACCACTTATTGTTCATTGAGACCGAAAGATCTGGCAACAAAAATCATGATTAAAGGAGTTATGATGAGTTTATCATGATAACGGGAGTTAAAAAGGGAATGTCTTTCCATTGAATGCTTTCCGGTTTTAAGTCTAAGCCAATGCTAATGAGCATTAACGGAATGACAGGATCACTCAAATGCGTTAACCAAGTCATGATGGGTTTAATGGTGGGTATTTGCTGTTGATTCAGTAACAGTTCAATGAATGCAGCCCACAAAGCAGGTACTTTAGCTAAGGTTTTCCACCAAACTTCAGCGGCTGTTTTTGTGTTTTTCTGGCCAAAATAACGTGCTAATAAAATGCCTAGGGTGAGTAACAGAGGGGTTTGGGCAAAAAAATCGTATTGAATGGTGATGGCAGTACCCAATTCACCCAATTGATGACTCAAAATGGGGAGCCCTTGGTAGGTTGCATTACTTAAACTACCTGCGAGTATGACGCTACCCAATATGGCTTTGTTGTCTGTCAGGTGACGATAAATAAACTAAATTACGCCTGCTGTGATGAAAATGGTGACGATCATACTGGCACTGATTTGACATTGGATCAATTCAGCAGGTGAATTCCATAATGACTTAATCACTAATGCGGGCAATAGAACTAGGTAAATAAGCGAAATAATGGCTTTACTAACGGTTTCTGCATCAAAGGCAAGTGGCTTGGTTTGTTTCAGCATGTAACCAATGCTGATGAAGAGAAAGCATTAGAGTAAAATGGAGCTCATGGTGATGGGTTCTAATTAGTTAAAGAGATATTCTTATTTCTTTATTGTTAAGATTATAGTGCCTGTGGGTATGTGGATAAGATTATTTTTGCTTTTTTTTCATAGCGTTAGGATGTGAATATTGTGCTAACAGCTTTGTTTTATTCTTGTTCACAAGCTTGTGTATTATTTTGGATTATTTGGATCCTTGTCGCTAATAGCAACATTATCCCCATATTATCCACAATTTATAACCTATATTATTCACTCTATAGAAAGAGGTTTTATGGAATTTAATCAAGTAGTTATGTCGCGACGCAGTGTGTTTAAGTTTCAACCTAAAGCACTGGTTGTGGATGATATTTATCCGTTAATTGAAGCAGCTGTAATGGCACCGAATCATCGTTTAACGCAACCTTGGCGCTTTATTTGGTTGGGTAAGCAAACGCAAGCGAGTTTGGCTGAATACTATGGCGAAGCGAAAGCCGCTAAGGCAATGGCAGCCGATGCAAGCGTACATGAGCGCATTAAAAACAAAGCGGTAGATAAGTTTTTAGCTGTTCCAGCCATTTTGTTGGTGGTGTGTCGATTAGATCGTCAGCCTGTTATTCGGGAAGAGGACTTAGCAGCGACGCATTGTGCCATTCAGAATTTATTGTTAGCGGCTACCGATAAAGGACTAGGTGCGCAATGGAGCACAAATCCGATGATTTATGAGACAGAAGTGATGGCAGAAGTGGGTGTAGATACTAGCAAAGAGCGTTGTTGCGCCATGATTTATATGGGTTATCCAGAAGTGATTCCGCCAGCACCGCCCAGGAAATCGGCACAGGAATGTTTGACCTTATTGCCATGAATCAGTTGTGATATGCTTGTGTCGGCACTCGACTGATTGCTTAAGTTTTTTGTAAACAAATCAGGATTATTTTTTTGCCATTCTCTCAGCTTGGTCATAGGTGAAACATGCCCAAGGTTCTTTTGTAGGATGTGGTGATTATACAGCATGAGATATTCCTCTAGCTTGTCTCTTAAGTGTTGTGATGATCTAAATTGTGTTTGCGCCAATAGCTGGCTAATTCGACCATTAAATCGCTCTAGCATGCCGTTGGTCTGTGGGTGACGTGGCTAGGGTGAATGCTCATGCTACAATCGCCTCTGGGCTTGATTGAAGGTATAACCCCCCTGCCCTGCATCCATCAATGAAATACAGGGATTTTAGATAAGTGTAACTCATCCAATCAGTGGAGTCCCAAAAGCGGTCACTCAGTCACCGATTGTGATGTTTACATCAGTGGGCAAAAGCGCAATATGACCACCAGTTTAAAACGCAAGCTCAAACGACGCA
>JACXUY010000203.1 GCA_014763665.1 Gammaproteobacteria bacterium | reverse complement strand
TTTTGAACGAGAGTGGTCAGCCTTTTTCACCTCAACCACGGGAAGACCAGCAACTTCACCAAGATTAATCGCTGGCTTGTTTTATTTGCAGCACATGTATGGACACAGTGACGAAACGGTTCTGAGCATATTCTTACAATCACCCTACTACCAGCACTTCTGTGGACGCATTTACTTTGAACATCAACTACCAATTGACCCCAGTTGATTGGTACGCTGGCGTAAACGGGTTGGTGAGGCAGGTATGGAAGAAATGCTGCTTAAAAGCATTGAAGCGGCAGAGAGTGTTGATCTGGTTAACCCCGATCATTCACGCAAGTGATTGTCGATACCTTTGGCACTATTTATTGGCAATGTTATGTTTCACATCAACACTCAATTTCAGTGGTTGAACGTCATGAAAAATGTATGTGTGAAAAAGTGGTGTTGTTCAGGATTGACTATTTTAGGGAAGAGAGAGACTAACCCTCAACCGCGCTTTGCGCTTCCCTCTCCCCAAGGGAGAGGGGGAGAGGGAAAACTTCAAAAACCCTCATCTAGCGATAGGTGGGGGTTTTCTTTTCTACTGTGTTTTGTATAAGAATACAGTGGTAAAGGATGTGGTAGAATAAAGCAAAGCATTTTTAGGGGTTGGCTATGTTCGAAAATGATGTATTCGATGTTTGGCTAGATAACAAAAGCAAAGAAATTATCTTAAAACTAGACAAAGAAAAGCTGTCGAGCGAAGAAATGATTATTTTAATGCTCAAAGCACAGACCAACCATTTTGCGCATTTAGATATTGATTTACGCAGTGATATGCAAACGCTGAACACGAAGCTCAGTAATGATATGCAAGCCATGAATGAACGGTTAAGTAAAGAAATGTTCGATTTACGCAAAGACATGGATAAACGCTTTGAGCAGGTAGATAAACGCTTTGAAGCCCTTACGACACGTATCGATCGATTTATGATTTGGTCGTTTACCACCAGTTTAGCCATTGGTGCAGCGGTGGTTGCTGCCATTCGTTATTTGCCTGCGGTACAGCCTTAGAGTATCAAAGGGGTCACACCCCTTTATTGTTTTCTTGAGTCAGCGTTAGCTTATTTTAGGGAAGAGAGACTAACCCTCAACCGCGCTTTGCGCTTCCCTCTCCCCACGGGAGAGGGGGAGAGGGAAAACTTCAAAAACCCTCATCTAGCGATAGGTGGGGGTTTTCTTTTCTACTGTGTTTTGTGTCAGAATACAGTGGGAAG
>JACXUY010000023.1 GCA_014763665.1 Gammaproteobacteria bacterium | reverse complement strand
ACCAATGACGCTGACAGTGATTTTGGTGTCTATATTGAGGTTTTTGAGCATGTCTGTTCTCTCTGTTGTTTGATGAGATAGGCGGTACGAAAGTCAGTAAATTCATGTTATCCTAATTATGCAAGCTGTCGTCCAATTATGCAATGTCAAGACTCGACTTATTATCACTAGGGCACCTCTAAAAACCTCCTGAGCTGAAACCGGGTAAAATACCTACATAACAATCCCTGCTGAGCGTAGCATGAACTTATTTGACCTATTTGCCCATGAATACCGAGCAAAGCGCATCGACCAGAAGGATCCGTTGCTGGCTTTAGATGAACTGATCGATTTTCAGCAACTCGTTGACCTGGTGGAAGCAATCGCACCCCGTAAACAGTCAGACAAGGGCGGCAGACCACAGTATCCCACCCAAATCATGTTGCGCGTGATTATTCTCAAACGTCTGATCAATCTATCCAATGATCAGATGGAGTTTATGCTCAATGACCGAATGAGCTTTCAGCGTTTTACCAAGTTAACGTATTCCCCCAATATTCGTAAGCGTCCGACCGTACCCATAATATGCAACACGACAGTTTTATGAGATGATAATGATTCGGGGAAATTGACGCAAAATAATGGGTAATTAGAGGTGCCCATAGGTTAGCGGATATGCTGGAACAGCATGTGAATGCGGAGAAAATTAAAGCGATGTTAGTACGCTAATGAGCCTTCTTGCAACGCAGTAAAACGTTATTTGTAATCGATGCTGGCTTTATTGCCCAGGCGGCTGTTGGTGACTTTTCTCTGCCTAGAGAAGCTGCTTTTGCCGATACCGCCCTCATCGCTCCAACCAGTGTCTGTATAGAGGCTTGTCTGCAATCAAGACAGCCCCAACTGGTTAAGCAAGCGGAACAGCGACTAAAACAGGCACACCCCCTAATGCAACAATCACCCTTGGACTATGCTAGCCTATGGGCACTTTACTGGAAATGGCAATCTTTTTTGTCATTCGATTAGCTCGGTAACAATAACCAAACTAAACCGATCAACCAGAGCAGTTCACTGAGTTCTACCCAAGCAAGTGAAATAACATAACTAATACCACCAATTTTTTTACGCCACCAAACGATGTACATCCAAGTCGTCAAAATCAGTAGGGTTAATGTCCAACCAGAAGCTAAGGCTAATGCCATTAGTAGCAGTAACCATTGCGGCCATAACCAGCTTAATTCAACGTTTTCACG
The DNA here is from genome assembly GCA_014763665.1 of Gammaproteobacteria bacterium. Taxonomy (GTDB): domain Bacteria; phylum Pseudomonadota; class Gammaproteobacteria; order Thiomicrospirales; family Thiomicrospiraceae. The sequence goes on along the minus strand of JACXUY010000023.1, from coordinate 24,105 downwards.
CCAACCAACAGGCAAGCTTTCATGACTATTTACCCAACGAGAACCCGTCATGACCATTTGTGCAAATACCCAGCCAACCATCGGCATCAAGACAATCACCATCCACCACTCGGCACGAATGAGCGTTACTAATAATGACCACTTCAAAATCAAGGTCAGCACTAAAGCGATAATCCCCATGCTACCTAAGGCTAAGCGGTTATTTGATTTAAGCTGTTGTAAGGCTTCTGGCTCCTTACTCAAAGCGGCGTCAGCTATTTGTGCTAGGCTATCTAATGTGCTGGCACCACTGAGTTTAGCCCAAACAATGAGCACTAAGGCAGCACTGATCTCTGCTTGAAAACCACTAAAAAACCAAGCAATCGTCGCTAACAATAAACCCAACAATAAAGCCGATAAGGGTATGAATGCCATTGAGCGCCCCACATTCTCAGCCGTTATCTCCCCTGCATTGGCTGATCTCAACTGCCATACTTGGTTCATGGCTAAACGCATCGGATGTATAGGTTTTATTGCTGGAGTATTACTCACTGTTTTTTCCTCTTAAATTCATAGCATCCATTCAACCACTTTCAGCAATGACCATAGCGATTACATGATCTTTCTCATCGCTAACACTAACATGCCAGACACGACGCTGTGTCTGTTGCGCAATCACCGCTGCTTGTCCCGATAGGCTTAATAAGGGCTTACCTAAGGCATCGTGGTGATAGCAAAAGTCAGAAAAACGCACCGACTGCTGAAACCCAGTACCGAGCGCCTTGGCGGCGGCCTCTTTAACCGCCCAACGCTTGGCTAACCAACGCCCTATCTTTGCGCCTTCAGGTAATTGGGCTAATTCATCAGCATGTAAAATGCGCTCTGCCAGTCGTTTACCATGATGTTTCCAGGTCGCTTCCATTCTGGCGACAGACAACAAATCCACGCCAATACCCAGCACAGTCATAAAGTCAGCCTCGCGCAGCCAACATAAGCGCTTTCATTTCACGCACCGCAACAGGCAAGCCTTTAAAAATCGCTTCACTAATAATGGCATGACCAATATTCAACTCTTCCATTTCTGCAATGGCGGCAATAGCTTGCACATTATGATAATGCAATCCATGCCCACCGTTCACTGCCAAACCCAGACTCGCTGCCAGAGTAGCACCAGCACAAATTTTCGCCAACTCAGTTAACTGGGCTTGTCCAGTCATTTCTGCATAATGTCCCGTATGCAATTCCACTACCGGTGCACCAGCTGCCTTAGCAGCTCGGATTTGCGCTTCATCGGCTTCAATAAATAAGGAAACGCGAATACCTGCATCACCTAAACGACGACAGGCATCTGCTACTCGCTCGAATTGTCCAACCACATCTAAGCCACCTTCCGTGGTCAGCTCTTCACGCTTCTCAGGCACCAAACAGACATCTTTCGGCAAGTATTTCAACGCGATGGCAATCATTTCTTCTGTAATCGCCATTTCTAAGTTGATTTTCGTTTGATGTGTTGGCATGAGTAAGGCTAAATCGCGCTCTTGAATATGACGACGGTCTTCTCGTATATGTAATGTGAGACTATCAGCACCATGTTGCTCGGCTAATAAACCCGCATGAACAGGATCGGGATAGCGCGTTCCACGTGCTTGACGTAAGGTAGCTACGTGATCAATATTGATTCCGAGTGCTATCATGTTACGAACCTCTTAAATAACTAACTGGATCAGAAATGTCTGCTCAGATTAACCCAATTGCTCCCACCATTGTCGCATCGACAAGGCTTGACTGGGCATTGCTTGAAGCAAACGCCATTGTAAAAATTCACGCAAAGCTCGGCTGGCTTTTCCTTGAGGTGCTTGAGTTATCAGTGCCAACAACTCTGCTCCTTGAATACCCATCTCACTTTGCTGCCATCCTTCTGCTTGCCACTGATAATGCGCTTCTGCCTGTAAGGGATGAAACTCATGCGTTTGCTGTGGCAAACCAAAACCCATTTCTGAAATGAACACCCATTCAAAACGTCTTAAAGCCCATGCCATCTGTGCTCGATCATTTCCTGCCAATCTAAGCAGCCCCATAAGCTGCTCATAGGCATGAAACAAGGGCGCTATAGGCTGCTCCACCAATAAACTTCGATGAAGAAGCTCATTAGCATAAAGTCCACTCCAGTTAGCCATACCCTGTAAAGGCGTTTGATAACTCACCGCTTCACACTGACTCACCCAACCACCCGATTGCTTACCCATGCGCCAAGCAATCGCTAACTCAGTAAAAGGCGGTAATAACGCGCTTTTTTTCTGTCCACCTTTGAAGGTCAGTTGCACGCGTCCATGACGCTCAGTAAGTAAACTTAACCACAAGCTGGTTTCACCCTGAGCGCGAGCAAATAATAAATAAGCTCTATCTTGCAACAACATGGCATTAGCCCTGCTATGACTTATTGATAACCCAAGCTGGCCAAAGCACGCTCATCATCCGACCAGTTATCTTTAACCTTAACCCATAATTGTAGATGCACTCGGCTATCCAGCATTCGCATTAAATCTTGACGCGCTTCACTGCCGACTTGTTTCAACATACCGCCGCTTTCACCGATAACAATGCGCTTCTGACCTTCACGCTCCACCAAAATCAAGGCATCAATGATAACGCGCTCAGGGGTTACCTCATACTTCTCGATTTCAACAGTTAAACCGTAAGGAATTTCTTTTTCCAAGCGGCGCATTAATTTTTCGCGCACCATTTCAGCCGCTAAAAAGCGTGAAGAAGCATTGGTGACCATATCTTCATCAAACATAGCCTCACCTTCTGGTAAGTGTTTGATTAGCGTATTAATCACTAATTGTGTATGTTTTTTATCATAAGCTGAAATAGGAAGGCTTTCGGTAAAGGCTACTTTTTGTCCCAATTCAGCCAAATAAGGAAGAAGCTTCTCACGCGGTTGAATTTTATCGACTTTATTGATGACCAAAACGACAGGCACTTTCACATGAGCAATCAATTGAGCAACGCGCGCATCCTCATCGGTAAAGCGCCCTGCTTCAACCAACATCATCACCACGTCAACCCCTTCTAACGCACTAGAAGCCGTTCGATTCATAACGCGGTTTAGCGCTTTACCACCGTTCAGATGAATACCGGGGGTGTCAACAAACACCAGCTGCGCTTCATCTAAGCTCAAAATACCATGAATGCGATGACGCGTTGTTTGTGGTTTAGGCGAAGTAATGCTAATTTTTTGACCAATGAGGCCATTCATTAACGTGGACTTGCCCACATTTGGGCGTCCAACAATGGCAATGGTTCCGCAGCGAAAGGCTGAATCAATCATGGAGTTATTCCTCACAAACATCCAGCATCAGTGACGCCGCCGCTTGTTCTGCTTTACGACGGCTATTCGCCATTGCCTGTGTGGGTGAAAAACCGGTAACTTGGCAAGACACGGTAAATACCAAAGCATGCGCCTCGCCTGTTTGTTTTAACAGCTCGTATTGAGGTAAAGCTTTATTACGTGCTTGACACCACTCTTGTAACCGTGTTTTCGGGTCTTTCTCTGTAGCCACTTCTTCCAGAGTATCAAAACGCGGCAACAAATACCGTAAAACAAAATTCCGTGTTGCTTCCGTGCCAGCATCTAAATAAATGGCAGCGATCACCGCTTCAAAGGCATCGGCAATGGTTGACGCACGGCGAAAACCACCACTTTTTAACTCACCTGAACCCAATTTGAGACAATCGCCTAAGCGTAACTCTGTAGCAAATTCTGCCAGAGTCTCTTCACGTACTAAGCGTGCTCGCATCCGTGTGAGTACACCTTCCGGCTGTTTAGGAAAGCGAGCGTAAAGCGCTTCTGCTGCTAAAAAATTGAGAATGCCATCCCCTAAAAACTCCAACCGTTCATTATGCGCACTGGCATAACTGCGATGGGTTAAGGCTTGCCAAAGCAAGTCTGGGTTATTAAATTGATGCCCAATACGATTCATGCACTCTTGTTGCTGACGCAATTCATCGGCTTTCATCAGTGAATCGACTTCCCAATTCGGTCTGTATTAACACCACCATCAAAATGCATCCAAATAAAGAAAGCCTTGCCTTTGAGATTTTCTTCAGGCACAAAGCCCCAATAACGGCTGTCATAACTGTGATCGCGATTATCACCCACCATGAAATAATGCCCTTCTGGAACAACAGCTTCAATCAAATCAGATGGCGGTCTATCTTTATCAATCAGTATATTATGAGTAACCCCTAATAAATCCTCTGTTAATTCCATGGTGCCATTCAGCACAGCACCCGAGCCTTCAGTTTCATAACGACCAACTGCTTGTTGCTTAACCAACTCACCATTAATCATTAATGTTTTGTTAATGTAACTAATACGATCACCTGGTAAGCCAACGACGCGTTTAATGTAGTCTTTATCTGGCTCGACAGGATAACGAAAGACCACCACATCACCACGTTCTGGCGCACCAGTATCAATCACTTTTGTGTAAACGACAGGCAGCTTAATTCCGTAACTGGCTTTATTGACTAAAATAAAATCACCAATATGCAAAGTCGGATACATAGAACCTGATGGTATGCGGAATGGCTCGACAACGAAAGAACGCAACACTAACACGATCAATAACACAGGGAAAAGCGAACGCGCATAATCCATCACCACTGGCATAGGCGCATCACTAGCACGTTTTGGTTCAAGCACCCATTTATCTATGGCCGCCAGAATACCGCCGATAACAACTGCAAGGGTTAGAATAATTTCAAATAACATAAATAGCTAACCTCTTAATTGTCTTTATTAACGTGCAAAATCGCCAAAAAAGCCTCTTGAGGAATTTCAACGCTACCAATGGTTTTCATCCGTTTCTTACCCTCTTTCTGTTTCTCTAACAGTTTTTTCTTACGAGAAACGTCACCGCCATAACATTTCGCTAACACATCTTTACGCATGGCTTTAATGTTAGTACGCGCAATCACTTTAGCACCAATCGCTGCTTGGATAGGTACTTCAAACAGTTGACGCGGGATCAACTCTTTCAAGCGATCAATGACATCGCGACCACGATATTGAGCTGTGCTGCGATGAACGATCATGGACAGTGCATCCACCGTTTCTCCATTCACCATAATATCCATGCGCACTAAATCATCTGCTTGGAAACGCAAGAACTCATAATCCATTGAGGCATAACCACGTGAAATAGATTTGAGACGATCAAAAAAGTCTAATACCACCTCATTGAGCGGTAGCTCCATTTGCAGCTGTACTTGATTACCGGCGTACACCATATTTTTTTGTACGCCACGTTTTTCCATACAAAGCCCCATTACCGCGCCGACATAATCAGGTGGTAACAGCAAGTTTGCTTGAATAATGGGCTCACGAATTTCTCTGATGCTACCCAACTCTGGCAACTTAGCCGGATTATCGACCAATAACACTTCATCTCGCGTAGTCAGCACTTCATAGACTACCGTTGGTGCAGTGGTAATCAGGTCCAAATTAAATTCACGTTCTAGGCGTTCTTGGATAATTTCCATGTGCAGTAACCCTAAGAAACCGCAACGGAAACCAAATCCTAATGCTGTCGATGTTTCTGGTTCAAAAAACAAAGAAGCATCGTTTAAGCGCAACTTACGTAAAGACTCGCGCAGGTTTTCGTAATCTTCTGAACTAATCGGGAAAATACCAGCAAAAACACGTGGTTGTGCTGATTTAAAACCGGGCAAAGGCGAGTCAGCTGGATCAGCGGCATCCGTCAAGGTATCACCCACTGGCGCGCCATCAATTTCTTTCAAACCAGCAATAACAAACCCGACTTCACCCGTGTACAAAACGTCGCGTTTGGTACGTTTTGGTGTAAAGACACCCACTTCATGCACTTCGTGTACGTCGCCAGTCGACATAACTTTCATTTTAGTTTTCGCACGAATAGAGCCATCCATAACACGAACAAGCGAAACGACACCTAAATAATTATCGTACCAAGAGTCGATAATCAACGCTTTCAAAGGACCATTCGGATTGCCTTGCGGGGCAGGAATTTTGGCAATAATTTCTTCCAAGGTTTCTTTAATGCCTACCCCAGCTTTAGCACTGGCATGAACGGCTTCGGTGGCGTCAATACCAATAATTTCTTCAATTTCAGCAATAACCCGCTCAGGATCCGCGGCAGGTAAATCGATTTTATTTAAGACGGGCAAGACCTCCAAATCTTGCTCAATGGCGGTATAACAGTTAGCAACCGTTTGTGCTTCAACACCTTGTGAAGCATCCACCACTAGCAAGGCGCCTTCACAAGCTGCTAACGAGCGAGAAACTTCATAAGAGAAGTCAACGTGACCTGGTGTATCAATAAAATTTAATTCGTAAGTCTTTCCATCATCAGACTTGTAATGCAAGGTAACACTGGCCGCCTTAATGGTAATGCCACGCTCACGCTCCAAGTCCATCGAATCGAGCACCTGTGCCGACATTTCTCGATCGCTTAGACCGCCACAAAACTGAATGAAGCGATCAGCTAAGGTTGATTTGCCATGATCGATGTGCGCGATAATCGAAAAATTACGAATTAAATCCAACTCTTGAGACATGAAATACCTAAAACCGCTAAACCAACAAAAAATCGGGGAGCATGGCTCCCCACAAAAAACCAATCACTTTAACTTATTGAATGACGATCGGCAAGAATATTGCGCGGTTTCCTCGCAGAATACGCATGGGAATTTTTTGTCCCTTAGGTAGTTTTCGCAACAAAGATTGTGCCGACTCCACCGTATCCAGTCGTACATAATTCAGCTCCAACAGTATATCGCCTTCACGCACGCCTGCTTGACTGAAAGCGCCCTCATCAACTGCTCCCACGCGCAAGCCAAAATCGATGCCGAGCCTTTGCTTACTTGCCTCATCCAATAGCATTAACTGAGCGCCTTCAATAATTTTACCGACAGACTGCTCTTTACTACCGCCACGCCTATTATTTTTCACTGTCTTTTGATCGTCTGGCAGGGCATCAATTACCACTGTCATGTTCATCAAACGACCTTGGCGTAACAATTTAATATCCACAGGCTGACCGACGGGCGTCATGCCAATCACTGGTGGTAAACTGCCCGATTTATTCACTTCACGACCATTGACGGAAAGAATAATATCGCCTGCTTTAATACCTGCTTTGGCCGCTGGTGTATCGGGAAAGACTTCCGCTACCAGAGCGCCTTTGGGCTTATCCATACCAAAGGATTCAGACAATTCAGACGTCACTTCTTGAACATTAACACCCAAATAGCCACGGGTCACTTTGCCAGTGCGTTTGAGTTGATCAACCGTATTCATAGCCACTTCAATCGGAATGGAGAATGATAACCCCATAAAACCGCCACTGCGACTGTAAATTTGTGAATTAATGCCCACGACTTCGCCCGCTAGGTTAAACAAGGGACCACCTGAGTTACCGGGATTAATAGCCACATCGCTCTGAATAAAAGGCACATAGGTATCATCTGGCAAGGTACGCTCTTTCGCCGAAACAATGCCCTGAGTAACCGTTGCTTCAAACCCGAAAGGAGAACCAATCGCCAACACCCACTCACCTACCTTGAGCTTACTGGTTTGACCGAGCTTCACCGTTGGCAACCCCTTAGCTTCCACTTTAAGCAGCGCAATATCGGTTCGCTCATCACTACCAATCACCTTGGCCATTAATTCTTTGCGATCACTAAAACGAACGGTAATTTCATCTGCATCGACAATCACATGATGGTTGGTGATAATGTAACCATCGGCAGAGATAATAAAACCTGTGCCTAACGACTGCATTTCTTTTTTACTGTCATCGCCACGTCTATGTGGCGCTTCGCCTTGACCAGGGGGCATGGGGAAATTGTCCCCAAAAAAACGTCTTAATAACTCTTCAGGAATACCATTAAAATCTGCCCGACGTTGTGGCTTTACCTTAGAAGCCGTTGAAATATTCACCACTGCTGGTGCATTTTTTTCCACTAAGGGAACAAAATCGGGCAACTGGGCTTGCGCCACTGGAGCAAACCACAGCCACGAAAACAACATAACAAACATATAAAACGGCTTATTAATCAGCATATTGCCTTCCTATGTTAGTGAGTAAAACGATTAATCTCGTGTACACTTGGTGTACAGCTTAGGGTGAGTTTACCAACCATATACCAACTCGACAAGAGCGATCCAACGCCAAAGAGCAGCGCCCCAAGGTCATCAGCAAGCACTTGTCCTAACCCCATTCCTAGTAGCAAAGCCACAAGTGGCAAACCATAAGCCAGCAAACTAAGTCTAATTAAGACCCGCTGTGATAAAGATAACAACAGTCTATCCCCCTCACTTAAAGCCTCTGTTATAGGCAATTTAAGTTTTAATGCAGGAGCCCTTTTAAGCAGGTGAGCAAACGCATTGGTCTGACAGCCTAACCCACCTGCACCACAGCCTCCACTATGACAAGCGGAAGCACTTTGATCGCTGACATCCAATAACAGCTGACCATCTGGCTGGATGGCACGCACAATTGCCCAGGTTTTAACTTCATCTAAATCAGTTTGCATGGTAACATGAACTACTTATATCAAAGACTAAGACTATATCTTAAAATAAAACTAAGATTCATACTAGGACGCGGTAACTCAGCTTGTTAGAATTTCATCACCCCAACAACATTTTGATTATTGGCGGCGGTATTGCAGGGCTGTCCTTAGCCCTAAAATTAGCAGATCATCATCCTGTTACCTTGCTCACTAAACGAGGTCTGCTCGAATCCAACACCCTTTATGCACAGGGTGGTATCGCTGCGGTGCTCGATCCTAACGATAGCATCGAAGAACACGTGCAAGACACCCTCATTGCGGGCGATGGTCTCTGTGATGAAGCGGCCGTTCGTTTTACTGCCACGCACGGTCGCCAAGCCATCGAAGAGTTAATTGAACTCTCCGTGCCTTTCACCGCATGCCAAGCCGATGACGAACAAGATTGTGACTTATTTCCCTATCATTTAACGCGCGAGGGTGGTCATAGCCACAGGCGCATCATTCATGCAGCAGATCATACTGGTCAATCTGTGCAGCTCAGTTTAGCGCTCAAAATCAGACAGCACACCAATATTTTATTACTAGAACACCATACTGCTGTTGACCTGATTCAACGCGAAAATCGTTGTGTGGGTGTTTATGCTCTGAATCAAGCTACAGATGAAATCTCTACTCTAGCCTCACCTGCCGTGGTATTGGCCACTGGTGGCGCGGGTAAAGTCTATCTTTATACCAGTAATCCTGATTTAGCTACGGGTGACGGTATTGCTATGGCTTGGCGAGCCGGCTGTCGTGTCGCTAATATGGAATTTATGCAATTTCACCCAACCGTACTCTATCATGTCAGCGAAAGAGCTTTCTTAATTTCAGAAGCAGTACGTGGAGAAGGCGGTTACCTAAAGCGCCCCGATGGATCGCGTTTTATGCACGAATACGATGAGCGTCTCGAACTTGCCCCACGCGATATTGTTGCCAGAGCCATTGATGCGGAAATGAAAAAATTGGGCTGTGACCACTTGTGGTTAGATATCAGTCACCGTGAGCCAGAATTTGTTAAAAGTCACTTTCCGACAATTTACAAACGTTGTTTAAGCTTAGGCATCGACATTACCAAAGAACCTATTCCCATTGTGCCTGCAACACACTACACCTGCGGAGGTGTCGTCACCGATTTACGGGCGCGAACAGATTTGAAAGGACTTTATGCCGTCGGTGAAGTCGCTTATACCGGTCTACATGGTGCTAATCGTCTAGCCAGTAATTCTTTATTAGAGGCTCTTGTATTTGCTAATGCGGCCTATGAAGATATCTTATTGCGCAAAGCAGAAGCCAAACTTACTGCTCCACCTCCCTTGCCAGACTGGGACGAAAGCCAGGTTAACCAAAGCCCAGAACAAGTACTTATCGCCCATGATTGGGATGAAATTCGTCGAGTGATGTGGGACTTTGTGGGTATTGTCAGAACGGAAGAACGCCTTAAACGCGCCCTGAAACGGGTTTTAGTCATTCGTGAAGAAATTGAAGAATTTTACGCCCAATATTATCTAAATACGGATTTTATTGAATTGCGTAATTTGGCTTTAGTTGCCGAATTGATTGTCCGTTCAGCGCTAAACCGTAAAGAGAGTCGGGGCTTGCACTATATCCTAGACTACCCGAACCAGCTAAGTGTGGCTGAACCAACTATTCTGACACCAAAGAAATAGGGAAGATATAAAACTCCCACTCAACCATTACTTGAACCCAAACCAAGGCCTCGATCCTGTTAGGTTTTGCAGGTATCTTTAGTCTTGCTCAAGTCAACGTCGTTGATTGATTACTCTAACTCTTTCAGAACATCAGCTACGGTGCTTAGGTCCATCATCTTACCCACATACACACGCACCAACTCTGGTGTTGCCCACAAGCCATTCTCAGAAAGCGCAATGGTTGCACGACGAATTTCCATAAAATCCACCGACTCATCCAACACCGGATACTGATGGTGATCCATGGTTGCAGACGACATCGCAGGAGGAGGTCGTCTAATGACTTTGCGCGAAGCAAGTGATAACACGGGTTTTTCATCTGACATAATACTTACCTTAACTTATAATGATGATTGCAGCCGGCAAAGTAACAAGCTGACTCCTAACTCAAACACGAGATGACTCAATTCTTGAACTCGGACTTACCGCGTTGATGCTCATTCACGTTCCCATCCGCATCGTAATAGTGACCTAGCTTATGACGTTTAACCGTCATTAATAGATTCTCAGCTTTAGCACCTAAATAGACATAAAGCCCTAGACCAACCATTAAGGCAACCGCTGAAAGCATCATCCAAGTAGCACTGGTGAGGTAGTCACCCGCCCCAATCGCTGATTTAAACATCAGTAGCAATGCCTCAATCGATACCGCAATCATAATCGCTGCCATAAAGCGCGTAATGGTTCTGCGCGTTGAGCTATGACGGAAAATATCCTTGTGCATCAGCACTTCTTCTTCCAGCGTTGTTTTCGCCAAATCAAAAATTGCTAAGCCCAAGGTAATAAATATAATCGAACTGAATGGTCTTATTGACTCCATATGAGCTGGCTCTTCCAACATTTTCAATAACTCAGAAAAACCAGAGTAAAGCAATATACCAACGACGCAGAACAAGCCAGTCGCGATGGTAGAGTAAACAGCCTTAAAGAAAGGTTCGAAGCGTGTTCTCAGGCTGTCACCCATCAAAAAGCTGATAGTTTTTTCCAAATCTAAGTCAATGACCAAATAACCCGAAATCACACCTGCACTATTGCTAATCGGAATCGCACCCGACAAACACAACACTCGATCCGTTACCGATAAATAAGGGTCGGTAAACACCACCGTTTGCTTACTTTTGGCCATGATAAAGTAAGGGCGTTGACTCAAGTCATTGCCGCGATTAGAAAAATCTGTACGGGTTTTACCATCGCGAAACCAATAATTAGGACTGTCCTGAATGCCATTACGATCTAGCGTATAAACAATGTCGATAAACGGATAATGAGTCGTTAACTCATCCAGCGTTTCTAGCATACGTTCAGGGCTCTCAAAAAGATGCGCATCACTCAATCCTAATAGGATGGAGTGCAACATTTCTTGAATCATGCCACGATAATCATGATAACGCTCAATAATATTGACATAACTTGACATAACAATTCACTTCTATCGTTAATTTGATGACTAAGAACGTATTTGACCCGAACCAAATACCACGTATTTTTGTGATGTTAACCCAATCAATCCCACTGGACCACGTGCATGAAACTTGTCGGTACTAATGCCTATTTCTGCACCCAAACCATACTCAAAACCATCGGCAAAACGTGTAGAAGCGTTAATCATCACCGAGCTCGAATCCACTTCGGCCAAAAAGCGACGACTCATGGCATAATCTTGCGTCATAATGGCATCGGTGTGATGTGAGCCGTAGTGATTAATATGCGCTATCGCTTCATCCAAACCGTTTACTACTTTAATGGAAAGAATGGGAGCCAGATACTCGGTTGACCAATCTGCTTCGTTCGCTGCGTTCATCTCGCAAATGGCTCGCGTTTTTTCACAGCCACGCAATTCAACGCCCTTCGCTTGGTAAATAGCGACCATCTTAGGTAAAAAGTGCGCAGCAACAGCAGCATCCACTAACAGTGTCTCCATGGCATTACAAACGCCATAGCGATGCGTTTTTGCGTTATCACATACCTTCCAAGACATTTCCATATCTGCATCTGCTGCCACATAAACGTGACAAATGCCATCCAAATGCTTAATAACAGGAACTTTGGCACCCTGACTGATTCGTTCAATCAGACTTTTACCACCACGTGGGATAATCACGTCAATATACTCTGACATGGTAATCATCTGACCTACGGCTTCACGATCTGTTGTTTGCACCAATTGAACCGCATATTGGTCAATACCAGCCGCTTGCAGACCTTCTTGAATGCACAGCGCAATCGCTTTATTCGAGTGAATCGCTTCCGAACCACCGCGTAAAATCGTGGCGTTACCGGATTTTAAGCATAGAGCCGCTGCGTCCGCCGTGACATTAGGGCGAGATTCATAAATAATTCCTACCACACCTAAAGGGACACGCATTTTTCCCAGTTGGATACCAGAAGGACGATAAGCCATATCGGTAATTTCACCCACCGGATCAGGCAAGTCTGCCACTTGACGTACGCCCTTAGCAATAGATTCGATACCCGCTTGTGTTAAGCGTAAACGATCTAGCATGGCTTCGTCCAAGCCACTGGCTTTACCAGCCGAAATATCTTTGGCATTTTCTTCCATCAACCAAGCAGATTGAGCTAATAAGCGCTCAGCAATATGATGAAGCGCAGTATTTTTTTGAGCGGTAGAGGCAGCTGCTAAAACTCGACTCGCTTTTCTCGCTTGTTGCCCGAGCTTACTCATATAACCATTTATCTGCATTTCTTAACTCCTTTAACCACACTCGCAGCTTATTAAGCGACCCGACGAGCTAATCTTTTCCCCACACTCGACATGTCAGCAACAAGCCACATCAGCTCAAGCCAAGGATCACCACTCATCTGCCCTTTAGTCTGTCGATCTATCTGCAATGCCAGTTGTTGCCAATAAGCCAATTGCGTTAACGAAATCTGCCTAAGCAAGCGTTGCATGCTAGTTGAACGCTCACCCCACAAGCGATACTCATTGGCTATCTGTGACCAAGGCTTTTGCCCTTGTGCAACATACAAACTCTGCCATAAACGCAACTCTTTGCTCACAGTCCAGAGTAACAATACTAACTCTTCACCTGTCTCGCGTAAACGCTGTAAAATCCTTAGCGCACTTTCGGCTTGTTGTGCCGTCAAAGCATTAGATAAGGCAAAAATATCATACCTTGCCCAATCCTGCTGGTCTTGAGCTAATAACGACTCATCCAACCTTAATACGCCTTCTAACTGCCAACGCAACAAGCTTTGTCGTGTTGCCATCAAATTACCTTGAGACCAGTCTGCCAACATGGCTAATGCAGCAGGCGTAATACTCATCTGCAACTGAGTCACTTCTTGTGTAATCCACTGATTCAGCGCATTGCCAGTGAGTGTTTTACTATGAACAACCCAGCCGTTGGCTTCAATCGCTTTGACCCATTTAGACTCTAGTGTTTGCTTATCCACCTCACCGGTACGCAACAATAACAACACATCTGAATTAGGATTAGCGAGATGGCGTTGTAATGTTTCTGATTGTGCGCCAGTCAACTTAGTGGAGAACAACACCTGCATGACCCTAAGGCTAGCAAACAAGGACTGCTCTTGATAGTGCATCCATACTAATTCCCAGTCACTTGCCTGCTCTACCACCATCAACTGTTGCTCTAAAAAACCAAGCACTTTCGAGCTTTGCTTAATGGCATCAATACTGGTCAAAATTCGCTGAGGCTCCTCGCCACAACATAAAATAACCGGTGGTAAAGATGAACCTTGACCTAATCTAAACAGGAGTTGTTCTGGCGTCATCATCATAACGATCCCAAGGGAACCAACCCTTGTAACAAACGCACAATCGAATCAACGACTCTCGCTTTAATATCTTGCATCACCTCAACAGACTCACGCGTAATGGCCAAAGGACGCTCTGCTCCTAATCCACCAAGTCGAGTCGCTAAACTTTGATCAACCTCGCGTGAACGACGTACTAAGGTATCAATGAGCGGATCTTCAACACCGACCTTAGTAACACGTAAGGCTTGCGTCATCACAAACAATCGAGCAGAAATTTCACCAAAAGAACCAATTGCCGAAATCACAGACTCTTGTTTTGTTGCGCCTAGGGTAACGATGAGGTCGGCTTGCTTACGCTCAGCCACCAATTGAGCACCAAAGGATTGCAAAGCACGGCGCGTCTGTGAAACTAATTCACCATCGGCACCATCACTAACCAAATAGATACGATAAGGCAAAGCCCTTTCAGAAGTGTTAGAAACGCCTCTAAGCTGATAGCCACAGCCACTGAGTGTCACCAGAGACAAGGCACTCAGTAACCAGTGGCGACGAGAAAGCATCATAAAACTAGTTCGACATCACTCAATTAAACAGCCACAATATTAACCAGACGACCTGGTACCACAATCACTTTAGTAATCGCTTTGCCTTCGGTATATTTTTGCACGCCATCATCCATTAAAGCCATGGCTTCTACCTTGTCCTGTGTCGCGTCCGGCTCAACACTAATCTTGCCCCTTAGCTTACCGTTCACTTGTACCATCAGTTCGATCGAATCCCGTTTTAAGGCTAACTCATCGACTTTGGGCCAAGCAGCAGTCGCTAACAGCCCACTTCCACCCAAGGCTTGATACATGACTTCGGTAATATGTGGCGCAACAGGCGCTAACATCATCGTCAGTATCATCAACCCTTCCTGCAAAACCGCACGACCTTGAGTCGTTGCACTATTGTGGCGCGACAGCGTATTCGACAACTCCATACAAGAAGCAATCGCCGTATTGAATGATTGACGGCGTCCCCAGTCATCAGTCACTTTGGCGAGCGTTTCATGAACTTTACGACGTACTGCTTTGTCATCCTCTGAAAGTGCAGCAATATCGAGTTCAGCGACAGGCCCTTGCTCAACATGATTATGGACCAAGCGCCATACGCGGTTTAAGAAACGTGAAGCCCCTTCAACACCCGCATCCGACCATTCTAGTGACTGTTCTGGTGGTGCTGCAAACATCATAAACAAACGTGCGGTATCCGCTCCGTATTGGTCGATCAAAGCCTGAGGATCAACGCCGTTATTTTTTGATTTCGACATTTTTTCCGTACCGCCAAACTCAACCGGAAGACCATCAGATTTAAGAATCGCCTTCAGCGGCTTACCTTTTTCATCTGTTTCTAGCTGAACATCAGCCGGATTAAACCATTGTTTGCGACCATCATCACCCATACGATAATAGGTATCGGCAATCACCATACCTTGTGTCAGCAACCGTTTGAAGGGCTCATCCGTTTTGACCAAGCCTTCATCGCGCATTAACTTATGGAAGAAACGCGCATAAAGTAAATGTAAAATCGCATGCTCAATACCACCAACGTATTGATCAACTGGCAACCAATGGTCGGCACGCTCATCCAGCATTTTTTCTTGATTATCGGGACAAGCATAGCGCGCGTAATACCAACTCGATTCAAAGAAGGTATCAAAAGTATCGGTTTCACGTTTGGCTTCGCCACCACATTTAGGGCAAGTACAGTGTATAAAACTCTCTAGCTGGGTTAAGGGCGAAGCACCACCATCTGGAATGACATCCTCGGGCAATGTTACCGGTAATTGATCTTCTGGAACCGGCACAACACCACAGTCAGGACAATAAATAACCGGAATCGGACACCCCCAATAACGCTGACGAGAAATGCCCCAATCACGTAAACGATAGTTAATCGTTTTTTTGCCTAATTCTTTAATTTCGAGTGCTTTAGCGATGGCTTCAAAGGCATGATCAAAAGTGAGGCCATCAAAGGTTCCCGAATGAATGAGCTGACCTTTATCGGTCATAGCACTTTCGCTGACATCAGGCTCACAGCCATCAATGCTGATAACCGTTTTAATCGGTAAGTGATATTGTTTTGCAAACTCCCAGTCGCGCTGGTCGTGCGCAGGCACGCTCATCACCGCCCCCGTACCATATCCCATTAGGACAAAGTTAGCTACCCACACGGGAATTAATTCGCCCGTAATCGGATGGGTAACACGTATACCCGTATCGATACCTTTCTTTTCCATGGTTTCGATAACCGCTTCCGACGTACCTGTCTGCGCGCACTCATGAATAAAGTTAGCTAATTCAGGACGTGAAGCCGCCGCTTGCTTCGCCAAGGGATGTTCGGCTGCAATGGCCACATAAGTGACCCCCATCAGCGTATCGGGACGGGTGGTAAAGACTTTGAGCTTTTGCGAGGCATCTTCGGCTAATGGAAACTCTATTTCCAGCCCTTGTGAACGACCAATCCAATTGCGCTGCATGGTTTTCACCTGCTCTGGCCATTCGGTTAGTGTGTCTAAATCGTCGAGCAGTTCGTCAGCATAGGCCGTGATTTTCAAGAACCACTGGGCAATTTCTTTACGCTCAACCAGAGCACCCGAACGCCAGCCACGACCATCAATAACCTGCTCATTCGCCAATACCGTGTTGTCAACCGGATCCCAGTTAACGACAGATAAGCGGCGATAGACTAAGCCTTTCTTGTAAAGTTGTAAGAAAAACCACTGCTCCCACTTGTAATAATCTGGCGAACAAGTCGCTAGCTCGCGTGACCAGTCGTAACCTAAGCCCAACGATTTAAGCTGATTACGCATATAATCAATGTTGCTATAAGTCCAAGAAGCTGGTGCGACCTTATTGGCAATGGCGGCATTTTCAGCTGGTAAACCAAAGGCATCCCATCCCAT
This sequence comes from Gammaproteobacteria bacterium, assembly GCA_014763665.1. Classification (GTDB taxonomy): domain Bacteria; phylum Pseudomonadota; class Gammaproteobacteria; order Thiomicrospirales; family Thiomicrospiraceae. The sequence continues at coordinate 7,131 of JACXUY010000023.1, read as the reverse complement.
AGGTTGTAATACATTTTTACCCAGCATACGCATGTAACGTGCAATCACATCACCAATGGTGTAATTGCGCACATGTCCCATATGTAAACGACCAGAAGGATAAGGAAACATCGATAAACAATAGAATTTTTCTTTATCTGGATTTTCTACTGCTTGAAAGACATTGGCATCATGCCATTGTTGTTGAATACGACTTTCAATTTCCTTGGGACTATACACAGAATCCATGAGACACGCCTAAAGATTAAACAAGGATATTATTATGCTATAAAGAAACCTAATAAGGCTAGTAGATTGGCCAGGAAATGGGAAAATAAGACATGGAGGTGACGAAAAGAGAAACTGCTTAAAAAAGTCGAGAAGGAATGAAAAGCGTAAATCAGTTCACAGTCAAGGCGGAGCTTCTGCTGCAATATCAGCAATATTGCCTGCTTTCTCTGGTGCCGAAAGCTTAGTACGCGGCAAATTAGGTACGTAACTTTCCATTTTCTGATTGGGTACACTAATCACGCGAAAAAAAGTTTCATTGGGCAGTGCAAAATGCAAGACCTCACGTGCTTGTGTTTCAATCGCGTCAGTATGATTTTGCAGATCCAAAACCAAGTTTTTTAATGATTCATTAGTCGTCTCAAGTTGTTTAATGTGAGCTTGCGCTAGAGCAAGCTCATTTTGCAGCCGTAACCACTCACTGATACCACCATCAGGGGACCAGAGTCGATACTGAAGCCACAAAATGGCTAATATAAATACAACAAACAGTTTTTTCATACGAAAAACAAAAAACCATCATGCCCCAGCAGAGGGGCATGATAAGCATTAAAGTAAGCCTAATTAATGCTTGAAAAAGCAGCCAAACCAGGATAAACGGCATCAGCACCTAACATTTCTTCAATACGTAATAACTGATTGTATTTAGCAATACGATCTGAACGCGACATTGAGCCCGTTTTAATCTGGCCAACGCCAGTAGCTACTGCCAAATCAGCAATCGTCGTATCTTCGGTTTCGCCAGAACGGTGTGACATAATTGCCGTGTAGCCCGCTGCTTTAGCCATGGCAATCGCATCAAGTGTTTCAGTCAAGGTACCAATTTGATTCACTTTAATGAGAATTGAGTTAGCAATACCCTTATCAATGCCTTCTTTCAAGATGCTGCTGTTGGTCACAAATAAATCATCACCGACCAGTTGGATTTTTTTACCCAATTTATCGGTCATGAGTTTCCAGCCAGCCCAATCTTCTTCAGCCATACCATCTTCGATGGAAATGATCGGATATTTATCACACCAAGCAGCGAAATAATCAATCATCTCTTCCGAAGTCATGCTACGGTTTTCAGAGGTTAAAACGTATTTACCATCGTGATAGAATTCACTTGCAGCCGCATCAATCGCAATCATGATGTCTTTACCTGCCTCAAAGCCAGCCGCTTTAATCGCTTCTAAAATAACGGTAATCGCCTCTTCGTTAGAGGCTAAGTCGGGCGCAAAACCACCCTCATCACCCACAGCGGTATTAAGACCTTTATCATGCAACACTTTTTTCAAGGCGTGGAACACTTGCGCGCCATAGCGTACCGCTTCTTTAAACGAAGGCGCGCCTACAGGCACGATCATAAATTCTTGCATATCAACGCTGTTGTCTGCATGAGCACCACCATTAATGATGTTCATCATGGGTACTGGCATACGGAAGGTATCTGTTTTAACGTACTTAAACAAAGGCAAGCCTTTCGATTTGGCTGCTGCATGAGCCACCGCCATTGAAACCGCTAGGATAGCGTTAGCACCCAAATTCGCTTTATTCGCATCACCATCGAGTTGAATCATCATGCCATCAATATTAGCTTGATTGGTTGCGTCTTGACCGATCAATGCTTGAGCAATTTTTGTATTAACATTGTTAACAGCCGTTAATACACCTTTACCACCGAAGCGAGCTTTATCATTATCGCGTAGTTCTAATGCTTCACGCTTACCAGTAGAAGCACCCGATGGCACAGCAGCACGACCAAAGCTACCATCAGCTAGTGTAATGTCAACTTCGACGGTTGGATTACCACGAGAATCAATCACTTCACGAGCCCAGATACGCTGAATATTGCTCATTTATTTAACTCCTAAAACAACTTATTACTTATAAAATAGTCAAAAAAATAGGCAAGTACTACTTGCCCATTAATTCATGTTCAATAAAACCGGCCTGTTTAACGACATTATCTAAGGCTTTCACCGTCGCTAAAACAGGCTGTAATTTCGCCAAAGGCCACATATTCGGACCATCTGAAAGCGCATTAGCCGGATCAGGATGGGTTTCCATAAAAATTCCCGCCACGCCTGTAGCAATCGCTGCGCGCGCTAAGGGTGCAACAAACTCACGCTGTCCACCCGATGCCGTACCCAAACCACCCGGTTGTTGTACCGAATGAGTGGCATCATAAACCACGGGACATCCTGTGTCGCGCATAATAACTAAAGAGCGCATATCAGAAACAAGGGTGTTATAGCCAAAAGAAACGCCACGCTCACAGACCATAATCTGCTCATTACCCGCCTCATGACATTTTTGCACGACGTTATTCATGTCCCAAGGTGCCATAAACTGACCTTTCTTGACATTCATTGGCTTTCCTGCTCGAGCAACCGCTTGAATAAAGTTGGTTTGACGCGCTAAAAAAGCGGGTGTTTGTAAGACATCGACAATTTCAGCGACTTCATCAAAAGGGGTATCTTCATGCACATCAGTTAATACAGGAACACCAATTTCACGCTTAACCTTGTCTAAAATGCGTAGCCCTTCTGTCAAGCCTAAGCCACGAAAACTGCTTGTAGAAGAGCGATTAGCCTTATCAAATGAAGATTTGAAAATAAAGTTAATGCCCAAGTCTTCAGTCATACGTTTGAGTGTTTCAGCGGTATTCATCGCTAAGGCCTCATTTTCAATCACACAAGGACCAGCAATTAAGAAGAATGGCTGATCGATACCAACATCAAAACCACAAAGTTTCATTTTAATTTCCTTGTTGATAAGCTAATGCAGCCTGAATAAAAGCAGAGAATAAGGGATGACCATTACGCGGCGTCGAAGTAAACTCAGGATGGAACTGACAAGCAAAAAACCAAGGATGTAGCGACTTAGGTAGCTCGACCGTTTCAACCAGACCGCCTTCAGCAGAACGACCACCAATGATTAAGCCTGCTTGATTCAAACGAGGAATATAGTGATCGTTCACTTCGTAACGATGACGATGACGCTCCCAAATAACCGCTTTACCATAAATCGCTTGCGCGAGCGAACCATCTTCTAACACTGCCGCTTGCGAGCCTAAACGCATAGTACCGCCTAAGTCAACGTCTTCAGTACGCGCTTGTACTTTACCATCAGGATCGACCCATTCAGTAATCATGGCAACGACAGGATGACGAGCTTTAGGACGGAATTCTGTGCTGTGTGCTTCGGGCAAGTTAGCCATATTGCGAGCCACTTCGATAACGGCTACCTGCATACCCAAGCAAATACCTAGGTAAGGAATTTTATTTTCACGTGCATAGGTAACGGCGAGAATTTTACCTTCAACGCCACGCTCACCAAAGCCTCCAGGAACGAGAATAGCGTCATGATGTTCAAGTAAGGATATGCCTTCAGTTTCGAGTCGTTCAGAATCGATATAGGTAATTAATACCTTAGCTTTAGCATGAATACCAGCGTGTAATAAAGATTCGTTTAGTGATTTATAAGCTTCAGTCAACTCAACGTACTTACCGACCAAAGCAATACGAACACTATGCTCAGGGTTAGCAATAGCCTGAACAACGGCATCCCAATCAGACAAATCGGCGGCTGGCACATCCAAACGCAATTGATCACAAACCACCTGATCAAATCCTTGATCATGCAACATGCGAGGCACAGCATAAATACTGGAGGCATCGAGAGAATTAATGACCGCTTTTTCAGACACACTGGTGAACAGAGCGATTTTACGCTTATCGCTGTCGGAGATAGGACGATCAGAACGACACAACAACACGTCGGGCTGAATACCAATAGAACGTAATTGCTGTACCGAATGCTGAGTCGGCTTGGTTTTTAATTCACCCGCTGTAGCAATATAGGGAAGCAAGGTTAGGTGCACAAAAAGGGCATTTTCACGCCCTAACTCAACGCCCATTTGACGAATGGCTTCCATGAAAGGCAAAGATTCGATATCACCGACGGTACCACCCACTTCAACAATAGCCACATCGATATCTTGAGCAACCAAGTGAATGCGGCGCTTGATCTCGTCGGTAATATGAGGAATCACTTGTACTGTACCGCCCAAGTAATCACCACGACGCTCTTTGCGGATCACCGAGTCATACACCTGCCCTGTTGAAAAGCTATTGTTACGCCCCATGCGACGATCAATAAAGCGCTCATAATGACCTAAATCTAAATCGGTTTCAGCACCGTCATCGGTAACAAAGACTTCACCATGTTGCATTGGACTCATGGTACCAGGATCGACGTTAATGTAAGGATCCATTTTCAGCATGGTCACTTTCAGTCCACGAGCCGCTAGCGCCGCTCCCAACGAAGCTGCCGCAATCCCTTTTCCAAGCGAGGAAACCACGCCACCCGTGACAAATACAAACTTAGCCATGACATTCACTTATGAGCACACAAAAAACGTCCTCTATTGTAGCAAATTTTGACGCTCATGGATATGCATAATAATGGGCAGTTAAGCTAAAAACAGATGATAAGCCGGATTATCATTTTCTGAGGTGTAGGGATAGCCGAGCTGCTCCAAAAAGGCGTTGAAGGCTGGCAGTTCTCTTTCTGGCACTTGAATACCTGCCAATACCGTTCCCTCGGCAGCACCATGATTACGATAATGAAACAAACTAATATTCCAGCCTGATGACATCGAAGATAAAAAAGCCAACAAAGCTCCAGGTCGCTCAGGAAACTCGAATCGATAAAGTCGTTCATCGAGCTGTTTTCCACCTGCGCCACCAATCATATGACGCAAATGCAGTTTTGCCATTTCATTGCTAGAAAGATCTACTGTCGCAAACCCAGCATGTACCAATTCATCAATAATGGCTACTTTTTCACTCTGTCCCTCGTGCAAACGAATACCGACAAACACCTGCGCTTGATTGGCATCAGCATAGCGATAATTAAATTCGGTGATGACGCGTTTATTGCCCAGTAAACGACAGAAATGAAGAAAACTACCAGGGCGTTCGGGAATGGTGACCGCCAGTAGCGTTTCTGTTCCCTCGCCAATTTCCGTTCGCTCTGCAATATAACGCAAACGGTCGAAATTCATATTGGCACCACTAACAATCGCCACCAGCGACTCATTTTGCCAACCCTGCTCTAAAGCATATTTTTTCATCCCTGCGACAGATAGGGCGCCAGCTGGCTCTGCAATGGAACGAGTATCTTCAAACACCTCTTTAATGGCAGCACACATTTCATCGGTCGTTACCGTCACAATATCATCGACATAATTCTGTGCCACTAAAAACGGTCTTGCTCCAACTTGAGCGACAGCAACACCATCAGCAAAAATACCCACATGCGGCAAAATAACTCGTTCGCCTGCTTCTAGGGCTGCCTTCATGCAAGCCGCATCTTCTGGCTCAACTCCAATAACGAGCGTTTCAGGATGAATCGATTTAATCACCGCCGCTACACCGGCAATAATGCCACCACCACCAACAGGTACGAATACCGCTTTCATGGGTTCAGCATGTTGACGAATCAGCTCTAAAGCGATCGTTCCTTGCCCTGCAATCACCTCCCAATCATCGTAAGGATGAATGAATGTAGCGCCCGTTTGACTGACTAAATACTGTGCATATTCAGCGGCCTGATTAAAGTTATCACCATGCAATACCACCTCACCACCTAAGCGACGAACAGACGCAACTTTAATGCTGGGTGTGGTTTGCGGCATCACAATCGTTGCTTTCATGGCTAATTTTTTAGCTGCTAAGGCCACACCTTGCGCATGATTACCCGCCGATGCAGCAATCACGCCCTTATCACTTTCTTGTTGCGACAAATTCAGCATGCGATTGTATGCACCTCGTAATTTGAATGAAAAGACAGGCTGCAAGTCCTCTCGCTTCAAATGCACTCGGTTAGCACATTTAGTCGATAATCTTGGCGCATAGGTTAAGGGGCTTTCCTGAGCGACATCATAAACAGGAGCGCGCAAAACCATTTTTAACAGACGTTGTGGCATGAAATTTTCCGAATGTGTAAGTGCATACAGTTTATCAGATGAAGCTGTATTGCGCATGGGTGCGACAATATGTCGCATGTTAAATCGCATTAGATTGTTCTAATATTGCACTGTGAAAAAATTACTTAAAGGTATCCATCATGACAAAAACCACCCTAGCTGTTGCCGTGACTCTTGCATTTTCTCAGTTAACCCATGCCAACACATTAGGCACTGTGGTTGTGACTGATAGCTCCCTGCCCATGGCAAGTGACAGTCGCATTGCTGAAGGCTTTAGATTAACCGCCAAACAAGAAGGCGGAGAAATTCTGCGCAACACCCTAGGTGTTGATGCTTCACGCATGGGTGGTCATGGACTAGACCCAACCATTCATGGTCAAAGTCAAACGCAATTGAACGTTATTTTAGATGACGCCTACTTGCATGGCGGCTGTCCTAACCGTATGGATCCGCCAACCTCTTTTGCCAATATTGAAAGCTACGACAGCGTGCGTGTTATTCAAGGGGTAGAAACCTTACAATACGGCACAGGCGGAACGGGTGGTACGATTTTATTTGAACGTGGCATCCCTGAAATGGGCACTCACGGCAAGGTTGAAGTGGGCGCTGGCGATAATGCTTACAAAAGTTCCGCCAACGCGGAAGTATCGTCACGTGGTGGGCTAGGCTACATTCGTGCTTTTGCCATTAATAAAGACGGCAGCAACTACAAAGACGGCAATGGAAACAGCGTTCGCGCCAGCTACAGTACTGAGCATCATGGCGTTATTGCTGGCTTAACACCCAAAGCAGGTGAACGCATTGAAATGAGCGCCGAAAAAATTGTCACCCATAATGCGTTATTTCAGGGCTCAAAAATGGATGCGCCCTACGATGAAATGAACATC
>JACXUY010000202.1 GCA_014763665.1 Gammaproteobacteria bacterium | reverse complement strand
CGTGATGGACACTCCCAACACTGCGGCGGCTTCGCTTGTGCTTACTAATCTCTCCATATTGGAACGTATTGCATAGCTTTAATTAGACTTCAAGCGAACCGTTCAAGCCCCAAAACTAAAAAAGCCCCGAATGGGGCTTTTTTGGTCAAAATTACTTCACTCTTTTTCTGAGACGAAGGGGGTAGTCACCTGGCCCAAATACAAAATCCCCTCTTTTGTAATGCTCCCATTCAAACAACATTAACTTTACCTCATCACTGGTTTGCTTCTTCTTTGGCTTTAATTCCTTTCCGCCTTCCCAGTCCTGAAATCCAATCTCACTAGGACTATCGGCATCACTACCATTCTGCTTTGGTAAAAAGGGTTCAAAGCAACTCACGCTCTCTCAACAGGATTCGTTTAATCTTACTCGATACGGCGGCAATCGAGATTCCTTTTTCTTCAGCCGCCTGCTTCTGAGTATAGCCATTAACCAGAACGAGCCTAGCTGCATCCGTTGATAACCCCGTCATTTTACGACTCATCCCGATCAGTCGCTCAAAGCGTTCATTGCTCATCAAGCCAGTTTGCAGCATATCCGTATCCCATCAAAACTATCACATCTTCAATACTACTCCCATTAAGAAAGAAATTCAACACCTATCTATAAATTAATTAATATTTATGTCTTTATTTTTTAACACTTATCTATTTACAGCCATCCTATTTGTGAGATAAAATAAACCCGTAACTTGATATGGAGGATACCTGTTATTAAAAACCTACTTAAACTTGTCGCCGCTGGTTCTGTTGTTGCAATGATGAGTGGCTGTTCGCCATTTCTACCATTTGACCCAATGACCAAGCCAGATCAGCAACCGAGCCATGACTTTGTGAAACTGTCAAACTACGACCGCATTCCGGTATCTGACAAAAAAATCAAACTGACTGTCACAAGTTCAAATCCGACAGCCTTAACCGATGGCTTTAGTTTGGAAGATACCCGCAAGATGGTAGAGAAGCGCCTGACATATGAAGGGTTTGTAATGGATTCTACTGGCCAGGAAATTGTAGTTGATGTTCAAAAATTCGATTACAGCGGAATGGCAAGGGCTACGGTGAATAGTGGTCGTCTTGGTTCTGGATTGCATGGCGCAGGCGTTAGCGCTCCTATCGCTTTGGTTGCTGGTATTGTAGGGTCGGTTATTTCAGCAGGCAACGAGGCGGGTAAGACAGTCAAAACGGCGGCGCTTGAATTCTCTATTTCATCACCCAGTAAAAACTACACGACAGACGTTGATTTGGTGGACAAGATGAAGCCATACGACGGTGGTAATGGTAATCTATACCGAGCCTATGAAAAGGTCGCACACGATTGGTCACGCCCTGCAAGTCTGCCGCTGTTGGGATGCCTTTCTGTGCCTGTGTCAATAACTCCGCCACGAACTCGGACAGGTCAATCTTGCTCCAATCCAAGTTCTGAATCTGCTCGACCGTAAAACCATCGCACTTATCGGATTCCCCGGAGATACCTAACTGCGCCTTGCCTTGCTGATTGATCAGCTTGGCCAAACGGCTGTTGTAACAGCACTGCGCTGTACGGTACTTGGTGCAGGTGCAGCCGAAAATGCCGCAATCCTTTTTGGCACAATAGGTGTGGGTTTTGTAGCACAATGACGCTTTGTTTTTTGTCGCTGTCATGTAATCTTTCTCGTCACACGCCAACGCCTGTTGGTACATCTGGTAGGCCAAAATCGCAACATAAACATATAACAGAACCGGCGTAAAGGTGAGCTGCATACCACCGCCCAAACCATACGAGTAAGTGGTGAAACCTAATGACGATGTGGTGGTTGTGGACACACCGGCGGCTACTGCCGTACTGGAATAGCTCAGTCCGATACCCGCATAACTCAAGCCTACTTCGAAGGACACGTTGGATGCACCGGCGGTCGCGGCATCGGACTCAAAGCCAATCTCGGCTATAGCCGCACCAGCTACGAACTCGGACAAGACTACGCCAGTCTGGACGCCTTCGGTGTCGCCGACGTAGTCAGTGCCGGCCTCAAATACCCGCTGATCCGCTCGCAACAAACCAACGTCATGCTCGGTGCAGAAGTACAACACAAAACCTTCACCGACGAAACCCGCTCCACGGATACCAAAACCAACAAAAACCTCGACAGCTCAGAAGACATGTCGCTCGGCGGACCACGCGGCGTGCGCGCCTACCCCCAAGGTGAAGCCAGCGGCGACCACGCACTCTTGGGGCAAATTGAAGTGCGTTACCAATACCAGGACTTTACGCCTTAC
>JACXUY010000201.1 GCA_014763665.1 Gammaproteobacteria bacterium | reverse complement strand
CGTAGCCGACAACTCCAAAGCGCCGTCCATGCCCTTTAGGGCTGGATAAAGGCGCACGCGCAAGCCCGTTAGGGCGATTTTGCGAAGCAAATGCGCTCCTAGTTTCGCGCGCACACACGCGCGTTATTTCTATTGTTTCTACCTGTTTCTAAGGCATATAACTTATTGATTTAAATAATAAATTCAGCACCAAAAAACAACTTTTGGTAGTTAAAAAACAACTTTTGGTAGTGTAAAAAACAACTTTTGGTAGTTAAAAAACAACTTTATTAAATATTGTTTCTAATATTGGATTCACTTTTAAAATCATAGGGTTAAAAACTTAAAAGTATCATTTTGGCGGTTAAAAGTCAGACGTCAATTTTAAGTACACCCTAAATTATCACTTGTTAAAAGGTGTTAAACTGTGTAAATAAAGCTGTTTTTTAATTTTCTGACACATGATAATATTAATTCTAAGAGTTCAATTAAACAGGTCCAGAAAATGCGAGTCGGTTATGTGCGTGTAAGCTCAGAAGATCAGAACGTCGTGCGACAGCTCGACGGTGTAAGCGTCGAAAAGGTGTTTACTGATAAAGTGTCGGGCAAAAATGCTGCTGAGCGTCCAGCTTTGCAGCAGTTGCTCGAATTTGTGCGCGAAGGCGACACTGTTGTCGTGCATAGCATGGATCGACTAGCGCGGAATTTAGACGACTTGCGCAAGCTTGTGAGTGAGCTGACAAGCAAGCAAGTTAAAGTCGAGTTCGTCAAAGAGTCGCTAATGTTCACTGGCGACGACTCGCCAATGTCGATGTTGCTGTTAAACGTGATGGGCTCATTCGCTGAGTTTGAGCGGTCTCTCATACGAGAGAGACAGGCCGAAGGTATCTCATTAGCAAAAAAACGCGGCGCATACAAAGGAAGACGCAAAAAGCTGACTGCTGAGCAAGTGAGCGATTTGCGTGCACGAGTCGCTGCAGGTGATCCAAAAACAGCGATTGCTCGTTATTTCGGTATCAGTCGGGAAACGGTATACAATTACGCAAACCTCAAAAATTAACCAATTCAAACGGAGAAAATGATGATTAAACTAATCCCTGAATCCGTGCTCAAACTAACCAATGCAACAATAACCGTTTCCGCTTTTTGACCCACAGAGCGGCTACTATCTGATTTAGGCTTCGTTTCCGCTTTTTGACCCGTGAGACGGGCTACTATCTGATTTAGGCTTCGTGCATCACTTTTTGACCCACAGAGCGGCTACTATCTGATTTAGGCTTC
>JACXUY010000200.1 GCA_014763665.1 Gammaproteobacteria bacterium | reverse complement strand
CGAGTTCCTCGTCACTCGTTGTGCGCACCTCCGGATAAAGACGTACCAGCATGGTCAGGGCGGTATCGGCCAGTTTCTTGCCAAGGGTGTCCAGTTTGTTGGTGTTCATGTTGTTTTCTCCTGTGGTTTGTTTGTTTTGACGCTTGTATTAACGCTCTTTTTCTGATTAAAATCAATAGATTATTTCTAAATTTTTGCTCATTAAAGATAAAATATATTCCATGACCATCTGGCATGAATTTTTAGCCTGACAGCCTGGTATTTTTGTTTGCCGACATTCTTTTCTGGGGTGGTAGGATACCTTTTGTGCCCGAAAGTCGGCACTAGAGCGAGTTGCGCCCTTGCGCACGCACGGAATTGGATCGTTTCGTCGAGCATCCCAGCGGGGACGACGTCATAGCGACGCCGCTCGCAGCAACCTGTCTTGCAACGCCACGAACACCCTGACGTGCTCCTGAAGCAGCGTCTTAAGCTGTTTCCTCTTGGCCAGATGACGGCGACCCTCAGCCCCAACTGCCCGATCAGCGTCGGATCATGGCTGCATAGCTCTACTTCTGGTTGCTAGTAAAAACAGGGGATGACAGGCATTGCTCAATGTCCATTCTCTTTTACACCCCACCCTGTCGATGGGTTTTTATGCTAAGATAAGCACCTAGAACAAGGCTCGGAGTTAGCATCATGCAAGCACAACACTATTTAGACAGCAAACACCTAGGCATTCAAGTGTACGATCTGTTGTCTCGTCCAGACATGAATGAGCGCGAGCGTGCCAAAATCATTGCCGAAGCCCTAGAAACCGTACAACAAAACTACCCTGACTTGGCCTATACCGCCACCAAACGAGATTTATCGGAAACCGAACTGCGGTTAATGGGCGAAATCGAAAAGACACACGAGCGCATTGAAGTTTTGCGTGCTGAAGCGAAAGAAACCGAACTGCGGTTAAGTGGCGAAATTAAAGAAACCGAACTGCGCCTGATTGACAAGATCGAGATGACACGCGGTGAAATTAAAGAAACCGAACTGCGGTTAATGGGCGAAATCGAGAAAACACGCGGTGAAATTAAAGAAACCGAACTGCGGTTAATGGGCGAAATCGAAAAGACAAACGAGCGCATTGAAGTTTTGCGTGCTGAAACGAAAGAAACTGAACTGCGTTTAAGTGGCGAAATCGAGAAAACGCGTTTAGAAATTAAAGACGTGGAATTCAGGCTAACCAAAGAAATGGGCGCACAGACCATGAAAACGGTCAGCTACCTAACGGCCATTATGGC
>JACXUY010000001.1 GCA_014763665.1 Gammaproteobacteria bacterium | reverse complement strand
TGCCAACCCTTTTTGATTGATGGTCGGTGTGAAAGGATTCGAACCTTCGACCCCTTGCACCCCATGCAAGTGCGCTACCAGGCTGCGCCATACCCCGAACATCTGAACATTATAGCGGTAATACGGCCTACTATTCAAGTACCAATATTGTCCCATCGGCTGATTGTGGCTAAATTATGACGCTGTATTTTCCGCAACAACAATTTTAAGCTAGCTTCCAATTTTTCTAGACTGACCTGCGGCTTCTTACCACGAATAGCACTTTTAGTCGGTAAAGCAACCCCTTCAGGTAAACCCTGTGCCTTGATTTTAGTTAAAGCACCAGACAAGGTATGACCTTCGTGGTTAATTAACCTGTCTAGCTCCAGAATCACCTGCAAATCCTGACGCTGATAATAACGACGACCACTACGCTTGGTGGGTTCCAATATCGGAATCATTTGCTCCCAATAACGCAATACATGCGGCTTTAAACCAGTCAACTGACTAATTTCACCAATCGTGTAATACTTTTTTTCAGCAAAGGCCGTCGAGGTCATTTATCAGACTCCTTGGTGTTGATCCACCAATGCACGTAATTTTTGTCCTGACTTAAAGGTCACAACACGACGCGCGGTAATGGGCACATCTTCACCGGTACGTGGATTACGTCCTGGGCGTGGCGACTTATCTCGCAGCTCAAAGTTGCCAAAACCAGAAAGTTTGACATCTTCGCCTGTTTGTAAAATTTCGCCGATTTGACCGAAAAAGTCTTCAACAATTTCTTTAGACTCACGCTTATTTAAGCCCAAAGTGTCTGCCAAAGTTTGAGATAATTCTGCTTTTGTAATCGTCATCGTCATTTCCTTTTAAGCACGTAGCTGAGCATTCAATTGCAGGCTCAGCTGTTCAATAACTTCATTCATACAAGCTTCAATTTCAGCATCAGTCAGTGTGCGTTCTAAGTCTTGGAACCACAAAGCAATCGCCAAACTACGCTGACCTTCAGCCAATCCCTTACCCGCGTAAACGTCAAACAGTTCGGCCGATTGGAACCAATCACGCTTAACCGATGCAATGACCGATGACACTTGCGCAAAAGTGACAGGTGCATCAACCACTACCGCAATATCGCGACGCACTAAGGGGAACTTAGAAAGTCCTTGGAAAGTGGCTTTCGCTGGTAAGGCAGTTAAATAAGCCAAATCAATACTAAACAGCACTGCTGGCATATCAATGTCCATTTGTTTAGCTAAACTGGGGTGCAAGCTACCGATAAGACCAATCACTTGCCCATTCAGCTGAATGCTGGCGGTTTGGCCAGGATGCAAGGCAGGGTGTTGTGCCGGCACAAAACTGACTTGACCCAGCAAGCCCGCACTGGCTAACAACGCCTCAACATCCCCTTTCACATCATAAAAATCAACCTGACGCGTCGCCTGCCCCCATTGCATGGCAGCTGCACTACCACAAACAATGCCCGCTAGCGTTGGAATTTGCACTGGCAGTCCATTGTCATCCTGCTGCGCCAGAAAACGCAAGCCCGTTTCAAAGAAACGCACCCGTTTAGCTTGGCGGTTTAGGTTATATCGCGCGGCTGATAATAATCCTGTCCATAGACTGACACGCATTTGGCCTAAGGTTTCCGCAATTGGATTGGCGAGATCAATCCCCACCTGATCCGGTTCTACCAATCGCTGCTCTTTGCCATCAACAAAACTGTAAGTAATGGCTTCTTGATAACCACGACCGACCAAAAGGTGTTTTAATCGCATCTCTTGCTGATTCCGACCCGATGGCATGACACTGGTCGCGGGTAAAGGCAACTTGGGTAAATTATCCAGCCCAATCATACGCGCCAGCTCTTCGACCAAATCTGCTTCAATCGCCATATCGAAACGCCAGCTGGGTGCAACCACATCCCATCCCGTTGCATTGGCCGTCACCTTCATGCCCAAACCAGATAGTAGCTGAACCACTTGAGCATCGTCAACCGACATACCCAATAAACGCTCAATGCGCTCACGACGCAAGCTTAACCGATTCTCAGCAATAGATGTCGCACCAACGCTCACCACCGCAGCGCACTGAGCACCCGCTTCAGCCAATAAGCTGAGTGCGCGCTTCATCGCCAACTCAGGCAACAAGGGATCAACACCACGTTCAAAACGGTGCGAAGCATCGGTATGCAAGCCCAAGCGTCGCGCTCTGCCCACCACCGCGGCTGGTGTAAAATGCGCACACTCTAATACAACACGACGAGTCGCATCCGTCACCGCCGTTGATTGTCCGCCCATGATACCCGCCAAAGCAATTGCGCCTGTTTCGTCGGCAATCACCAACATGTCCTCTGCTAAGCTAACCGTTTTGCCGTCTAGCAAGGTCAAAGACTCGTTCGCCTGAGCATTTCTGATCTGAATCGCCCCCTGAATCTTGTCAGCATCAAAGGCGTGCATGGGTTGTCCCAGCTCCAGCATCACATAATTGGTGACATCCACCACCAAACCCAAACTACGCAAACCTGAACGACGCAACCGCTCTTTCATCCAAAGTGGCGTCTGGGCGTTTTCGGATAAATCAACCCGACAAGCCAAATAGCTTGGGCAGGCCGCAGCCGCTTCTACCTTAACGTCAACCGATGCAGAAAGCACGACCTGAGGTTCTGTTACGCTAGGTACTTGAACTGTAACGCCACTTAATGCCGCCACGTCACGCGCCACACCCAGCACACTCAACGCATCGGCACGATTAGGGGTTAGCGAAATCTCGATACTGGCATCATTCAGATTAAGCGCTTCACGCAAATCAGAACCAACCATCAGCTCGGCTGGCAAATCCCATAAACCACTCTCTTGACCTTCAATGCCTAATTCAGCCGCTGAACACAACATGCCAGAAGAAGCCACACCACGCAATTGGGCATCTTTAATGGTAATACTGGGCAATACGGCGCCTACTAAAGCCGTTGGTGCCAACATACCCACACGGACATTAGGCGCTCCACAGACAATCTGAACTGGCTCAGCACGACCAACATCCACGGTTGTTACGCGCAACTTATCTGCATTCGGATGCGGCTCGACCGAAAGCACTTTACCCACCACCACACCACTAAAATCACCTGCAACTGGCGTCGTTTCTTCTACTTCTAACCCTAAATCATTTAGCTTGGCACAAGTTTGCTCTAAGCTCCAACCGGTTGCAACACAGCTCATTAACCACTGATAAGAAAATTTCATGTCGACTCCTTATGCCTGAAATTGACGCAAGAAGCGTACATCATTATCAAAGAGCAGTCGCAAGTCGGGAATACCAAAACGCAACATCGCCAAGCGCTCTACACCTAGTCCAAAGGCAAATCCAGTGTATTCTTCAGGATCAATACCAGCGTGCTTCAGTACGTTGGGATGCACGACGCCACACCCTAAGACTTCGACCCAACGACCACCCAGCAAATTAGTGGCGATATCAACTTCTGCCGAAGGCTCGGTAAAAGGGAAATACGAAGGACGGAAACGCACTTTAAGCTCAGGATCATCAAAGAAGTAAATTAAAAAAGACTCTAACAAGGCTTTTAATTGCGCAAAGTTAGCCGTTTTATCCACCACCAGCCCTTCAATTTGATGAAACATCGGGGTATGGGTTTGGTCGGAATCACAGCGATAGACACGTCCGGGCGCAATAATACGCAAAGGGGGGCTTTGACGTTCCATGGTACGAATTTGCACCGGCGAAGTATGCGTTCTCAGCAACAAGCCGCTATCGAAATAAAAAGTATCGTGCATGGCACGGGCAGGATGGGTTTCAGGAATATTTAAGGCTTCGAAATTATGCACATCATCTTCAATTTCAGGCCCCTGCTCCACTGAAAAACCCAGCTGCGCAAACCAGTCGTTAATACGTGTGATCGTTTGCGTTACCGGGTGCAAACTACCGACATCGACATTTCGCCCTGGCAAACTCACATCCAAAGACTCACTCGCTAACTTAGCGGCCAAAAGCGCATCAGAAATAACTTTCTTTTTAGCGTCAAAGGCTTCGTTAATGGCTTGACGCAGCCCACTCACTTTAGCACCGAGAATCGGTTTCTCTTCTGCACTGGCTTGACCTAGCTGTTTACTCAGTTCGGTCAGCACCCCTTTTTTGCCAAAGTAATGAACGCGCACGGTTTCTAAAGCTTCTAAATCTGATGCTTCATTAATTTGTGTTAACGCATCTTGTAAAAGACGATCCATGTCCATCAACGGACTCCCTATGACTATGACCCATTTATTAACGCTGCATATCGCGCATGAAACGCTAATGAATAGATGATCGCAAGGATCAATAAAAAACAGGGGTCAAAGACCCCTGTTTCGTTCAATGATCACAATCAATTAAGCCGCTAATGCTGCTTGTGCTTGACGTGCAATCGCTGAGAAAGCTGCCATATCATGTACAGCCATATCCGCCAACACTTTACGGTCAATTTCAATATTCGCTTTTTTCAAGCCATTAATGAATTTGCTGTAAGTCATGTCTAGGCTACGAACTGCCGCATTAATACGCGCAATCCACAACGCACGGAATTGACGTTTTTTCTGACGACGGTCACGGTAAGCGTATTGACCCGCTTTAATGACCGCTTGTACCGCTACGCGATAGACATTTTTACGACGACCACGGTAACCCTTGGCTGCATCGATAATTTTCTTGTGACGCGCTCTGGCGACTACACCACGTTTAACTCGTGCCATTTATTTCACTCCTTCTAATCGTTACGCGTAAGGCATCATTTGAACAACAGATTTAACGTCATTCTCATGAACCATGCCAGGCGTGCGTAATTGACGCTTACGCTTACTCGTTTTCTTAGTCAGGATGTGACGCAGGAAAGCCTGCTTGCACTTAAAACGGCCTGAGCCTGTTTTTTGGAAGCGCTTTTTAGCACTACTCTTGGTTTTCATTTTAGACATAACATTACTCAGCTACGCATTGATGGAAATATAAGACTAGAGCACCGAGGAATGGCTCTGCAAGTAACGGGAGCTAGCTCCTGTCCTCACGCGTCTCGTTTAGCTTTTTGAAGGAATGACCATCATCATCAGCTGGCGGCCTTCCAGCTTGGGCAACTGATCAATCGTACCAATTCCTTCAACATCGGCTTGAATGCGCTCTAGCACCTTCAAACCCAGTTCCTTGTGTGTGATTTCGCGTCCACGGAACCACACAATCACCTTCACACGGTCTCCCTCTTCCAAAAAGCGTTTCAGGTTGCGAAGCTTTACCTGATAATCGCCTTCCTCGGTTCCAGGGCGGAACTTTAACTCTTTGACTTGGACTTGTTTCTGTTTCTTTTTCGCTTCAGCATTTTTCTTCTGAAGTTGAAACTGATACTTGCCATAGTCCATGACTTTACAGACTGGGGTATCTGCCTGAGCGGCAATCTCCACCAAATCTAATTCAGCGTCCTCAGCAATGCGTAACGCTTCAGCCAACTTAACAATACCGATCTGCTCACCTTCTGGACCGATCAGTCTTACGGATTGCGCTCGAATCTCACCATTAATGCGCTCTTTGCGGTTGCTTTCTTCTGGTGCGGTACTGCGCACAATAGGTCGCTTGCTGATAACACTTACTCCTAAATAAGTTCAAATAATTTACACATTGCCTTTGGTAGCGACTTCACGTGCTAAGCGTTCCATGAGTTGAGTCATGCTCATATTACCTAGGGTTTCACCACCACGCACACGAACATTGACACTACCCGAATTTCGTTCTTGCTCGCCTACCACCAAGGTGTAGGGAATGCGCTGCATTGAGTGTTCACGAATTTTATACCCAAGCTTTTCATTTCTCAAGTCTAATTCAACACGATAACCCGATTTTCGTAATTCTGCCACCACTTTTTTCGCATATTCATCAAAAACTTCCGAAACGGGAAGCACCGACAATTGTATGGGCGCCAACCATAAGGGAAATTTACCTTCGTAATGCTCAATCAAAATACCACAGAAGCGCTCTAACGAACCAAACAAAGCACGGTGCAACATGACTGGACGTTTCTTCGACCCATCGTCTGAAATATAGTTCAGATCAAATCGATCGGGCAAGCTCATATCCACTTGCAAAGTACCGCATTGCCAATCACGACCAATGGCATCACGCAAGACAAATTCTAATTTTGGACCATAAAACGCACCCTCTCCGGGGAAAAGGGTATAAGGCAGGTTCATTGCGCTTAACGAGTCTGCTAAGGCCGCCTCTAAAATATCCCAAGTTTCATCGCTTCCAATGCGGTTTTCTGGACGAGTTGACAGTTTAATATGCACATTGTTAAAACCGAACTCTTTATAGATGTCCAACACCAAAGCGACCACATTCTGACACTCTTGTGCCATTTGCTCTGGCGTACAGAAAATGTGGGCATCGTCTTGCGTGAAATGACGCACACGCATTAAGCCGTGTAATGCACCCGATGGTTCATAACGGTGAACCTTACCAAACTCACCCATACGAATAGGCAAATCACGGTAACTCTTTTGGCCTTGAGCGTACATCAACATAGCGCCTGGACAGTTCATTGGCTTTAAGGCATAGACACGACCATCTTCGGTAGTGGTGGTAAACATATTGTCACGATAGTTAAACCAGTGCCCAGAAACTTCCCACAAGCTGCGATCCATCACATCTGGTGTATTGACCTCAATGTAACCTGTCTCTGCTTGACGTTGGCGCATGTAGCTGATGAGCTGCTGAAATACCGTCCAGCCTTTCGGATGCCAGAACACCGCACCAGGCGCTTCTTCATGAAAATGAAACAAGTCTAACTGTTTACCCAGTTTACGATGGTCACGTTTCTCCGCTTCTTCCATCATCACCAAATAATCTTTCAGCTCTTTTTCAGTCGCGAAAGCCACACCATAAATACGTTGTAACATTTTATTGTTGCTGTCACCGCGCCAATAAGCGCCCGCCACTTTGGTCAATTTAAAGGCTTTGGTAAAACTCATATTCGGCACATGCGGACCACGACACATATCCACATATTCTTCATGATGATAGAGATTCATCGCCGTTTGCGTTGCAGGAATGTCTCGAACCAACTCTAATTTGTAGGGTTCGTTACGCTCGGTAAAGACCTGAACCACTTCATCGCGCGGTGTCACTTTTTTAACAACGGCATAATTGGTTTTAGCTAAGGCTTGCATACGCTGTTCAATCGCCAGCAAGTCTTCTTGTGTCAAGGAGCGCTCATAATCCACATCATAGTAAAAGCCATTTTCAATGACCGGGCCGATAGCCATTTGAATACCTGGAAAGAGTTGCTTCGCGGCATGGCCCAACAAATGCGCACAAGAATGGCGCATGATGTGCAAGCCATCGGCATCTTTGATGGTGATGATCGAAAGACTGGCATCTTCCGTAATGAGATCACTGGCATCACATAACTCGCCATTAACACGACCTGCGATGCAAGCTTTCGCCAAACCAGCGCCAATACTGGCCGCCACATCCATCACAGAAACAGGCGCATCAAAATGACGTTGACTACCATCGGGCAAAGTAATGACCGGCATGATTCTCTTTCCTAAATTAAATTGCGTACAAGATCTGCTATTGTAGCAGTTGCCCCTATTTTAGTGAACTCTCGACCATCACAAAACTTCATCCATTCCGTTAGATCGCGTTTGCAACACAGGAAACTGATGACGCAACTGATCGACTCGGTTAAGGTCAATTTCAGCACTAAACACCCCTGTATTTAATTGCGTGTCTTGCAACACTTGTCCCCATGGGTCAACCAATAAGGAATGACCATAGGTTTGCAGGCGCTCGTCATGCTGTCCTACTTGATTCACCGCCAACATAAAGGACTGAGTTTCAATGGCTCTGGCTCTAACCAAGACGTGCCAATGAGCCTCACCTGTTTCAGCAGTAAAAGCTGAAGGCAACAAAACCAATCTTGCTCCAGCTTGGGCGTAATAGCGAAACATGGCAGGAAAGCGCAGATCGTAACAAATCGCTAACCCAATGGCTCCCCAGGGACTATGCCAGATAACGGGAACAGGACCTTCTCGAAAAAGTCTATCCTCGCGATAACTTGCCCCTGTTGGCGTAACCACCGAAAACAAATGCATCTTACGGTAATAAGTGACTAACACGCCATGTGGGTCAAATATACAGAGTGTTGCATAAACATGATCCCCAGTGGTTAACGGCAAACTACCTGCTACTACATAAGCATTTAACTGCCGCGCCCACTGCGCACAAGCCGACTGTAAAGGGGCTTGCGAATCGCCCAATACTTCAGTATGCGCTTGTTGTGCCATCAAATTTGAAGACAACCAAGCAAAAGCCTCTGGCAATACCAACACATCTGGCTGATTTGCTTCAACTTCTGACAAGAGCTTAGAAACTTGCGCTAAATTTTGCTGAACATCAGCGCATGCTGTTAAGGATATCCAGCTTACTTTAAGCTGATTAAGGCGCGCTGATTTCATCTAGTACAGGCTCCTGCCAGCTGCCACTAATGCGGTAATTTAGGGTAATGAAATTGCCACCCAAGGGCGGAATCATTTTTTGTAACAAATAATAGCCAATAGCCGTAGCGGGCGAGGCTCCCGACAAGAGTGCCATTGTGGGTATGCTATCACCAATCAGCGGCGTTACCTGAGCGGTCAATTCATGGGTTTCATTAACGATATTACTGCTTCCCGACAAATCAATATTCATCGCTGAACTGGTAACCGCCAGTGAATCTATTTGTAATACCCCTTTATTCAAGTTAGATTTCAAGAGTATTTTATCGAAAGCCAACCCTTGATTCACCACATCGCTCAAACCGATTTTTAAACGGCGGGTAAAGGCATCAAAACTGAGCAACCCCAACAGACGACTAAACCCTCCAGGGCTAGCCTCACTCAATACGCCATCGTCTGCTCTCATATCTAAACTACCGCTAATTAATCGGCTATCATAGCAATCCAATCCCCCTGGCCATGACTGCAAACTGGACAGCTCAATGCTACCTGAGTTAATCGCATTATCGATACCCACTAATCGCGTTAAATCGATCGCTTGTTCTGCGCGTGCCTTAATGAACAAACTGGAGCGCTGGCTAGCAATGTCCCAATCCCAATCTAATTTAGCTGCTAAGGTTTTTGAACGAAATTCGATATCTTTTGCACTTCGCACCGAACCTTGTTGCTTAATTTGCGCTTTGATATTCGTTAGCTCACTCGTAACAATGCGTGACTCGCGCCATGTTTCCAACAACAGTTTATCAATCGATACAGATAGCTTTGGCCACACACGATTACTTGGCGGAGAACACAGAGGTTCACCCTCTGCCTTTTTTTCTGCCACACTTAGGATGTGATGCTTAAATAGTAAATTGGACAGGTGCAATTGCATATCCTCACCTTGCCAATTCAATGTACCCTCAATTTCGGGAGACTGTATCTTCAGCCACCCCGTATTTTCCTGCCCTTTTTGCCAATCGAGATTCACTGCGTGAAAAGACTGCCCCATCAAATCGAATTGAGTCATGCTGATGTGACCACGCTCGGTTAAATCAACGCCCACTGAAGCGCTATTAGCCTGATAGCGCTCCCACCACGACAACCACATATCACCATTCACCTTTGGTAACACCAGTTTAATCGATTGCTTGGCCGGTGTTTGAGTCGTTTTTAAGGGGAGCAAACTCAAATTAACGAGCCGCCAATCCGTTAGCGAATTGAGCCATTGCGTATGCAGTTGCCATTGTTTATCTTGTGCCAGCAGCTTGAGTTGATCTTGATGCCATACGCCTTTAACCTGCCAAACGGCGTTATCCGACGTTGAAAACAAGTTTGCCAAGGGTGCGCTGAGCTTAATCTGGTTAACATTGGCACTTGCTTGAAACTGTATCAACTCATTGGGTAAAAACTTCACTTCCGCACGCCAAGGGAGCGTGCCTTGCG
The DNA here is from genome assembly GCA_014763665.1 of Gammaproteobacteria bacterium. Classification (GTDB taxonomy): domain Bacteria; phylum Pseudomonadota; class Gammaproteobacteria; order Thiomicrospirales; family Thiomicrospiraceae. Next base: position 69,404 of record JACXUY010000001.1, on the reverse strand, counting down.
CGATTTCTTGCATCGCTAACGGAGTTTGTGCCGTTAACAAAAGTCGCTGCTGCTTACTCGAATCACTGGTTAGTCGTGCTTGTATCTGTCCCTCTCGCCAAGTACCAGAAATAGAAGGCGCTTCAACGCCCATCTCTGAAACCAACAGTTTGGTTTTCAATTCATGAACCGTCTCATCTCGGTAGCCCAGTCGTGCTTTTTGTGTGTGAATAACACCACGCACACGTGTACTCACTTTATCGTCGTAACCCTGTAAAGGCAACCATAAAGAAAACTGACCGTTAAACCCTCCTGTTAAACGCAACTCACTCAGTAGCTCGTTAATTTCTAGCTCTTTAGCTAAGGGTGACTGCTGCAAAAACTGAGTAATTTGCGGTAACTCTCCTTTCACTAAACCGTTAATACGCAGTGCCACTCCTTCTTGTTGATAAAGAATATCAGCCTTAACTTGATTTAACTGCGCACCCAGTAAACTGGCTCTCTCCGCCGTAATGGCTAACCTATCTGGAAACCAAGTCAGCAAAATATCGGCTTGGTTGATGGGAGGATATTCCGAGTCGTAAATCAAACGAACTTGTTGTGCTTCAACTTGAGCACTAAAGTTTTCTGCATGCAAATTGCCAGTGAGCAAATCCGTCAATGCGCCATTAAACTTAATATTAGCCTTGGCTTGCGATCCATTCAGCTTAGAGGAAGCCAACCAATTCTGTAACTCTTGAGAAGCCAAACGCAGAGGCAGCAAGGGTAACACCTGCTGCAAGCTATCTGCCTTTACGGTCAACTGTAATTGAGTTGCCTCGGTTTCATGCACATGCATCATCACACTCGCTTCAACACCAGCAATATTCACACGCCAGCTGGGTAAAGACCAACGAGTAAAAACATTCGCTGGATCAACTTGCAACACTAAGGGATCTGCTTCTACTTTAAGTAACTCACCATTTTGCTGATGCCAGCGAATATCGCTATCCCCTTGCGGTACAATCGCGAGTCGTTGCTGCTCAGGATCATAGTCAAAGGTTACTTGACGAAAGGTCATACCAGGAACGGCCTCATGTGATTGCCAACTCAGCTGATCAATCGCACCTCGAATATCGTCCAGCTGACCGTCAGCGCGCCAATGTAAACTGAGTTGATTGAGCCATAACTGAGGCTTCCAACGCAGCCACCAAGCTTGCCATTCTTGCGGCAACAAAGCTAACCACTGATCCTTGTCAGAAAGACGTATCTGATTTAACGTCAGTAAGGCACCTGTTTGCGGATGCAAACTCAAACGCGGCCAAACAGGCAACTCAATACTCTGCTCCGCTAATACCAAACGCTCAATCGTGATATCCCAAGTGCGCAAGTCGTCACTCACCACGCGACCAACTAATTGGTGGGAAACCTCTCGTGTCCATGCTTGCGTGTCGCGAACTTCAACCAACAAAATCGAGGATAGTTGTTCTTTGGTCCAATCTCCTTGCAAGCGAAACTGAACATCATCTGAGTGACCAAATAAATGAAGCCCCTCTGGTAAAGCGCGAGCAGAAAAATGCACACTGGGATTAAATCCAAATCTGTGTCGAATATTAGCATCTGCACTAATGGGTATCATTGGAAAGTTGGGATAATAAAGATTAGCCACCATATGCACCGACCAGTTTTCGTGCATATTCACACGCATATCGATATTTTGTAGCGTCCAAGCTTCATCGGCCTGCCATACCACTTTGGCTTGACGAATCAGCGTATCTTCCCACAAACGCAACCAAGGAGATGCCAAGGGATTACCGCCAACGCCAGCATCCAAAGCGGCTAAGGTTAGTACTGGAGACTCTGCACGCATCTGCTTGCCCACGGCCAAGTCAGGCCATAACAAATTCCATAAGTGCACATCAGCACTCAATGATGGCACTTCTAGTTGGCCACCTTGCCAAGCTAGAGTCAGCCCCTCTACGCTAATGTTCACTGATGAAGATAAGGGGCGAGCTTCCGCACTAAACTGCTTCATTTCCAAACGAGCATCAGCCCAGCTAGCTAAGGTTTGTAAGGTTTCAGGGCGCGATGCAAGTAATTGCAAAAACAAAACGAGTACTACCCAAGCGACTGCTAAGAAAGCCGCCAACCAGAGCAACAAATGGCCCTTCCATATCAATAACAATCTCAACCAACGAGGCATTTACAGCATCACCACATCAAATTGTTCTTGGAAGTAATGAATATCTACTTGAAATGAAATGCTCTTACCCAAAAAAGACTCTAACTCGGCAATACTGGATGACTCATCTTCCAACATACGCTCGACCAAAGGTTCACTGGCAATCACCAGCAATTTATCGGCATCATATTGACGCGCCATTCGCGTCACTTCACGAAACACTTCATACACCAAGGTTTCAATTGATTTAACCACACCACGGCCATGACAGACTGGACAGGGTTCGCATAAGGTGCGCACCAGACTCTCACGCGTGCGCTTACGCGTCATTTCAACCAAACCCAAGCTGGTTAATTGACTGGCCGTACTAGGTGTACGATCTTTAGCTAGGGCGCGATCTAAAGCCTGCAAAACCTGCTGACGATGCAGCTCAACCGCCATATCAATGAAATCGATGATAATAATACCGCCCAAATTACGCAGCCTGAGTTGACGGGCAATGGCTTGTGCCGCCTCCAGATTGGTTTTGTAGATGGTTTCTTCTAAATTACGATTACCAACAAACGCGCCCGTGTTCACGTCAATGGTCGTCATGGCTTCGGTTTGGTCAATAATTAAGTAGCCACCCGACTTCAAAGGCACTTTGCGCTCTAAGGCTTTCTGAATCTCATCTTCAATAGAATACAAATCAAAAATGGGACGCTCGCCCTGATAGAGTTCAATACGCTCCGTTAACTCGGGAACATAGGTTTGGGCAAACTGCTGCATACGCACAAAAGTCTCTCGCGAATCGACTCGCAGAGACTCAATGCGCTCTTGTGGTACATCGCGAATAACGCGCAAAAACAAAGGCAAATCTTCATGAATCAGTGTCGGCCCCGTTGCTGCTGACATTTTCGCTTCAATGTGTTGCCACAATTTATGCAAAAAACGCATATTATCCAGCAGTTCTTGTGCATCTACGCCCTCTGCGACCGTTCTAACAATAAAACCACCACTCATTTGCGCACGCTCAGGACTGTTTTCCACAATCGATCTTAATCGTTCACGCTCTTCCTGCGATTCAATGCGTTGACTCACCCCCATCGTCTGCTCTCTAGGCAAATACACAAGCAAATGAGAGGGCAAGGTGATGTTCATAGAAACGCGCGCGCCTTTAGAGCCTAAGGGGTCTTTAATGACCTGAACCAGAATTTCTTGGCCTTCACGCAATAGGCGCGTGATGTCATCGGTATCAACAGGCGTGTCGTCAGCAAAAATCAATGGTTTGGTACAGACATCGGAAACGTGCAAAAAAGTGGCTTTATCCAGTCCAACATCAACAAATGCCGCTTGCATGCCAGGCAAGACGCGCACGACACGACCCCGATACAAATTACCCACTAAGCCACGCTTACTGACTCGCTCAACCCAAACTTCTTGCAATACGCCATTTTCTATCCAGGCAACACGGGTTTCTCGCGGCGTAACGTTAACAATCACTTTCTCTTCGGTAGCAACACTCATTGCACTCATGCTGAATAACCTGCCAAGGTTAATAATTGTTCGGTTTCATACAAAGGCAATCCCATCACGCCAGAATAACTCCCTTGAAATTGACTGATCCAAGCTTGCGCTCTACCCTGAATGGCGTAACCACCCGCCTTGCCTTCTGGCTCACGAGACAACCAATAAGCTTCTAACTCCTGATCGCCAAGTGAACGAAACGTGATTAAACTCAACTGATGATTTTGCCAACATTGATGTCCATGTTTAAGGCAAATCACCGTTTGTACGGCATGAGCCTGACCCGATAAACGTCGCATCATGTGCATAAAATGGACTTTATCTTTAGGCTTGCCTAAGGTTTCATCATCCATAACAATCACCTCAGTATCTGCCGACAAAACCCAAGCAGATTCAGGCAAGCCTTTTGATGCCGCTTCTGCTTTAGCCAAACTGACTCGATAACCATAAGCCAGCGCTGTTTCATCTAGCGCTCTAACTTCAGGAACATCAGCAACCACCACTTGGTGCTCAATACCCAACTGATTTAATAATTCGCTACGTCTGGGAGAAGCAGAAGCCAAGTAAAGCATAAAAGCGCCTTTACTCTCGGTGATAAGGATGATGGTTCATCAATGACCAGGCTCGATAGAGTTGCTCAGCTAACATGACCCTTACCAAGGGATGCGGCAAGGTCAACGGGGTCAACGACCAACACCAATCAGCACTCTGCTTAATACTCGGTGCCAGCCCATCAGGCCCCCCGACAATGAAAGCAACATCACGCCCCGATGGCAACCACTGTTCCATGCGTTTAGCAACCGCTTTCGTATCCACCACAGCACCATGCTCATCTAACACAATACGTAATGGATTACCCGATAAGACCGACTCGATTCGTTGCGCTTCTTCTTCCATGTACTTAGCTGCCACACCACTCTTGGTACGCTTTGCCGGCGCCAATTCAATCAGCTGCAAGCGACATTGACCTGTCAAACGCAGCGCATACTCTTGAAAGCCAGCGCTAATCCACGCAGGCATCTTTTGACCGACACAAATCAACTTTAAGTTCATGGCGACTGCTCAACCTAGAAAAGTTCTGAAAAATGCAAAGGTATGGGGCTTCTGCTCCGCAGCACTAAAGTGTCACCTTGCGCTGCACTAAAGTGTGGAGGAAGGGTTGCACCACAACTAACAGTAACCCATTGACTTAATCCCTTCCACCAACCGAAAAACAAACATAGGAAGTCTGAATAATAAACGAAGTGCATTACTCAGATCTTCCTTAATTACTTGGGCGCATATTCCATAGTTTTTCTAGCTGATACATGGCACGGACTTCTTCCAACATAATATGAACAACCACATCACCTAAATCAAGCAGTACCCAATCACCCACCAATTCGCCTTCTATACCAACGGGAATGTTACCCGCCTCTTTGGATGCTTCCCAAACCTTATCCGCTAAGGCTTTACCATGCCGACTGGAAGTTGCAGTCGCCACTACCATAAAATCAGTGACATTGCTTAATCCGCGTACATCTAACTGTGTAATCGCTTTCGCTTTATTATCATCTAATTCCTTAACCACCAACGCAACTAATGCTTCTGACTGCATACTTTTTATCCCTTAAACTCATACATACGGTGTTGTTGAATGTATTCTAACACCGACTCACTCAGTAAAAACCTCGGAAGTTGATTGGATGCCAACTCCGCTCGAATTTGGCTTGATGAAATGGCTAATGCCGTGACTTCAACCAATTTCACTTGACCGAATCCTACTGACTCATTTGTCGAACCAGTTAACAACTCATTGAGTTCGGCACAACAACGCGGATGAGATCCTGCTCTGACCATGACCGCTATATTCGTTAGTGATAACAGCTCTTGCCAACGATGCCAACTGAGCAATCCTTCAAAGGCATCACTACCCATTAAAAACCAGAACTCATGCTCATCACCCAAGGTAGCGCGCAACTCCAACAAGGTATCTACGGTATAAGAAGGCCTTTCTCTTCTCAACTCGCAATCATTGACCTGCCAACCCGATATCGATTCAACCGCCGCTTTGACCATCGCCAAACGCTGCTCCGCACTGGCCACGGGCTGAGGTCGATGGACAGGTATGGCACTGGGAATAAAATACATGTCGTTCAGCCCCAGTTGTTGAGACACTTCCCAAGCTGAACGCAAATGCCCGATATGAATAGGGTCAAAAGTACCACCCATCAAACCAATCCTAGCCATTCAAGTATCACCTGCTAGCATAACAAAAAAAGCCGAGGTGTCTGCCTCGGCTCATCACTCAATCAACTCATAACATTAAGCGGGATTCACTGTTTTACCCTGCTTCATTAAATAAATGAGCCCTGGAAACGACATAATCATAAACATAAACAAGGTAGACACATAAAACTCCCAATCCTGAGATTGAATGCTACCCGTTAACTGATACTCAAGCCCCCACCCCGCCATTAAGGCAATGAACGCATAAACGGCCCACTCTAGAGAACGAATAACAAACGACTTACGCGTTAACTTAATCGCCAAAAACAACCGATTTGTCACCCACGGCAAGGTTGCTAGCAACAAACACAATAGTAAATATCCCCAAATGAGTTCTTGTTGCATCATTCTGTCCTTTTAATACATCATCACATCATTGAACAGCGTCAACAACCCATCTGGTAAGATACCCAACATCAACACTAATGTCGCTACCAGAATGAGCCCATAGCGCAAAGATGCATTAGCAAAATCGGCATTATGAGCATTTTCCTCAGCCGGCTGATCAAAATACATCACCTTGATCACACGAAGATAGTAGTAAGCACCAATCACCGACATGACCACGGCAAACACAGCCAACCAAGTCAAACCCGCTTCAACCACTTCGGTTAATACCACCAATTTGGCATAGAAACCAACAAAAGGTGGAATGCCCGCCATAGAAAGCACAATAACCAGCATAGTCAGCGCTAATACCGGGTTGCGTTTTCCCAATCCAGCTAGGTCTGCAATATTATCCGCTTCAAAGCCCTTACGAGATAAGGCGACGATAACCGCAAAGCCGCCCAAGCTCATCAAAGCGTAAATCACTACATAAAACATAGCTGCAGCATAACCACCGACGTTACCTGTCAAGAAGCCAAGTAAAATAAAGCCCATATGCGAGATGGTAGAGTAGGCAAGCATACGCTTGAGGTTCGTTTGCGCAATGGCAATCACATTACCGACCACTAACGACAAGATCGCCAGAATAATTAAGATACTCTGCCATTGCATCAATGCAGCCTCTAATCCTTCAATGAGCAAACGGAACATTAAAGCAAAGGCAGCAATTTTAGGAGCAGACGAAAGGAATAAAGTAATACCGGTTGGCGAACCATGATAAACATCAGGAACCCAATTGTGGAAAGGTGCCGCACCAAACTTAAACGCCAGCCCCACTAAGATAAACACCAAACCTAAACTTAATACTAATGACTCTTCTGTCGTCGCCAAAGTTTGGTAAATCGTCGCGAGTTGTAATGATCCCACATTGCCATAAACTAATGTCATACCATAAAGCAGTAAACCCGTCGCCATCGCACCCAGCACAAAATACTTCATTGCCGATTCAATGGCAAAACCAGAATCTTTTTGCATGGCAATCATGGCATAAAGCGCTAACGACATGATTTCTAAGCCCATAAATAGCGTGACCATATCATAAGATGAGGCAAGCACCATCATCCCTAATAAGCTTAACAAACCCAACACATAATATTCACCGCGTTCAATATTACGTTGAACCAGATAATCACGTGCGAATAGAAAGGCAAAAAAAGTCATGAACAGCATTGACAGCTTCAGTACATCAGCGACGCCATCACGAATAAAAGCACCATTAAACAACTGCACCGAGGTAGTCGAAAAACTCGCTAAAATAACCAATGCCGTTAAGGCAATACTCACCAAAGTTAACTGAAAAGTTAACGCCTTGTAACGATGACCCCAAAAAGTATCACCAACCAATAACGTCATGGCTGCAATTAGGATCAGCAATTCAGGGGCTAACACTTGTAACATCATATCCATCATTTGTAATCCGCTCACATCAAGGCAACTTAGAAGTCATCGCTTGCTCAACTAAATGAGCAACAGAAGCGTGCATAATATCCATCACGGGTGCTGGGTAAAACCCTAAAGCGACAACCGCAACTGCCAAAATGGACATAATGGCAAACTCTCGACGATTCAAATCAGACAATTCAGCAACATGGTGATTCACAACATCGCCAAAAATAACGCGCTTAACCATCCACAGCGTGTAAGCTGCACCCAAAATCAGTGTCGTAGCCGCTGCTAAAGCGATCCAGAAGTTGGACTTGAAAGCCGCCAAAATAACCATAAATTCACCGACAAACCCAGAGGTTCCTGGTAAACCCGCATTCGCCATGGCAAACAACAATACAAACACAGCAAATACCGGCATAGTATTAACGACACCACCATAAGCGGATATTTCACGGGTGTGCATACGGTCATACATCACGCCAATGGCAAGGAACATGGCGGCAGAGATCAAACCATGCGAAATCATTTGAATCATCGCACCTTCCAGACCCATAATCGCCCCCTGCACTTCACCCGTATTACGCAGAATACCGTAGAGCAAAAACATCCCCAGAGTGACAAAGCCCATGTGTGCAATAGAGGAATAGGCAACCAACTTCTTCATATCTTTCTGCACCATGGCAATCACCGAGATATAAACAATGGCGATAATCGACAGGCTGATAACCAACCAATCCAATTCATTGGCCGCATCTGGCGCCATGGGTAACGAGAGACGAACGAAACCATAACCACCCATTTTAAGCATAATCGCTGCCAGCACCACAGAACCCGCGGTCGGCGCTTCAACGTGCGCATCGGGCAACCAAGTATGCACCGGGAACATGGGGATTTTGACGGCAAAAGCAATCAAGAAAGCCAAGAAAATTAAAATCTGTGCCGTAAACCCTAATGGCATGGCTTGGAAATCAAGTAATGAAAAACTACCAATCTGACTGTACATATACAGAAAGGCAATCAACATGAATACTGAACCCAAAAAGGTATAAAGGAAGAACTTAATTGTCGCATAAACACGACGTTGACCACCCCATTGGCCAATAACTAAGAACATAGGGACGAGCAAAACTTCCCAGAATACATAGAAAAGAACCGCATCCAAAGCAGAAAAGACGCCAACCATAATACCGTTCATTATTAGGAAGGCGGCCATGTACTGCTCGACACGCTCTTTAATACAGTCAAATGCTGACCAGACAGCCAATACTGTGGTGAAGGTGGTTAAAATAACCAATGGCATGGACAGACCATCAACACCCAAGAAGTATTGAATGTTAAAAGCTGAAATCCAACTCGCTTGCTCAACGAACTGCATTTGAGCTGTTGTATTGTCAAACCCTGTGTAAAGTCCTAATGACAAAATAAATACCAGAACCGAAGACCAAAGCGCAAATTGCTTGGCTAGGTTAGGTTGATGTCGCATCATCAGCACCAGTAGGCCCGATAGAATCGGCAACCAAATCAATGCACTCAGTAGTGGAAATTGTGTCATCCTTATTCGTCCTTATTAATGCTACTGGTGGTTACCATAATGCCCATGCTAATAACCCCATCAGGCTAAAAATCATGATAAAAGCGTAGTGATACAAATAGCCCGTCTGAGCATAACGACCTTTCGCAGCTAGGAAAGCAATGGCGTTAGCCGTTCCATTAACAACCCAACCGTCGATCATTTTGCTATCGGTTACACGAGAACAGAATTCACCGATACGACGCGTACCCTGAACAAAGACGATATCGTTGAAACGATCAAAGCCATAGGCATGACGCAAGCTAGCATATGCCCCCGCGAAACGCTGGGCAAACACAGGTGCCAATTCAGGGCGTTTCATGTAGAGGAACCAAGCTAAAGCAACACCAGCCAAAGCAAACCATGTCGGTAAGGCCATCAGACCATGTAACAACATATCCAGTGCAGAAGTGCCGTGTTCAGCAACCCGTGCAAAGACATTATGTTCTGGTGTAACCGTAATGGCATCAGCAAACATATCACCAAATAAGATAGGTTCGACAAACAGTCCGCCAAAGAACACGGCTGGAATCGCCAGGGCAATTAATGGCAAGGTGACTACCCAAGGCGACTCATGAATATCGTGCGTGCGCACATAATCACTTTCTTTACCGTGGAAAACAATAAAGAACATACGGAAACTATAGAAAGCCGTGACAAACACGCCTACCAACAACATCACAAAAGCAAGCTGCGCAGCAACAGAGTCCGCCTCTGAGATCGCCATTAAAATGCCATCTTTTGAATAGAAGCCTGAAAAACCTGGGAAGCCAATTAATGCTAGCGAACCAATTAATAATGCCACATAGGTAATCGGCATTTTCTTCGCCAATCCACCCATATTGCGAATATCTTGGTCATGATGCATGGCAATAATCACCGAACCCGCTGCCAAGAATAACAAGGCTTTAAAGAAAGCGTGTGTCAGAACATGGAACATACCCGCTGCATAAGCAGAAACACCCAAAGCAGCCACCATATAACCTAATTGTGATAAGGTTGAGTAAGCAACCACACGCTTAATGTCTGTCTGCACAATACCCAGAAGCCCCATTAATAAGGCAGTGAAAGCACCGGTTAACAGAATAAAGGTCAAGGTACCCTCTGCCAACTCATAGGCAGGAGATAAACGAGCCACCATAAAGATACCGGCAGTCACCATGGTTGCCGCATGGATTAAGGCAGAAATCGGCGTCGGACCTTCCATCGACTCAGGTAACCAAACGTGCAACGGCATTTGTGCCGACTTACCCATAGCTCCGACAAATAGTAACATCGTCATCAGTGTCAGCATGTGAATAGCCGTATCACCGAACATGATACTCGTACCTGTATGAGCAGCTAAGCCATCAAAAAACTCAGCATAATCCAAGGTACCGAAATAGCCAACCACTAAGGCAATACCCAATAAGAAGCCAAAGTCACCCACACGGTTAACCAAGAAGGCTTTTAAGCTGGCCTGATTGGCAGACTCACGCTTGAAGTAGAAACCAATCAATAAATAAGATACTAAACCAACCGCTTCCCAACCAAAGAATAATTGCAAGAAGTTGTTTGCCATAACCAATGACAACATGGAAAAAGTGAACAGAGAAATGTAACTAAAGAAGCGCTCATAACCTTCTTCATGCTCCATGTAACCGATGGTATAAATATGTACCATCAAGGAAACAAACGTCACCACCAACATCATGGTTGCTGTGAGACGATCCACTAGGAAGCCTGCTTCAAAGCGGATACCATCCGAGACCATCCACGTGTAAATAGTGGCGTTGTATGACTCAGCACCCGCAAACACGTAAAGATAAAAAACGTAAGCGGACAGAGCAGCCGAAACTGCTACCGACGCAATCGTAATACGGTGAGAGCCTGCGCGACCTAACCAGCGCCCAAAAATACCTGCACCAACCGCACCTACTAACGGCGACAATAAAATGGTGAGAAAAATAGCATGCATTGACATCCGTTTTATCCCTTCATTTCACTTAAATCATCAACATTAATACTGTGCTTATTACGGAATAACAACACCAACAATGCCAAACCAATAGCCGCTTCAGCCGCCGCAACGGTTAAAATAAAAAATACAAACACTTGACCATGCATATTGCCTTGAAAACTCGAAAAAGCAACCAAATTCGTATTTACCGCCAACAACATCAACTCAATGCTCATCAAAATAATGATTAAGTTTTTACGATTCAGGAAGATGCCTGCCAAACTTAATACAAACAACACGGCACCGAAAAGCAGCACGTCCGACAATTGAATCATTTCACTCATTACTCAGCTCCCTGTTCAGGCGCGTTAGCTTTGACGGTTGGAGCCATTTTGACCATCGTCAGACGATCGCTGGCTTGCACGCGCACCTGAACGCCCACATCTTGATACAAGGCTTCACTTTGGTGGCGACGACGCAAGGTCAATACAATGGCAGCAACGATAGAAAGCAACAGCAACACCGCCGCTAATTCAAACGCAAACAAGTATTCAGTAAACAGCAATTGACCTAACATTTTGGTATTACTGTCTGTCACTGCAAGTGCAACAGGAGATGGGAAATTCTGCAAGCCAAAGAAAGTTGGGTTCAGCACCATCGCCATTTCGGCCAACACCACCAAGGCCACCACAATACCAATGGGTAAATAACGAGCGAAACCTTCTTTTAATGGTGTTAAATTAATATCCAACATCATAATGACGAACAGGAAGAGTACCATGACCGCGCCAACATAAACGAGAATAAGCACAATGCCCAAAAATTCTGCTTGCAACAACAACCAGACACCTGCCGTTGCAACGAAGGCCAAGACAAGGAAAAGCGCTGATCTCACAGGATTGCGCGAACCAATGACCCCCAAAGAAGCGAAAACGGCTATTAACACAAACACATAAAACAAAAACTTTTCTACACCCATGATGTCATTCCCACTTATCGGTACTTAGCATCTGCAGCGCGATCTGCTGCAATTTGTGCTTCCATCTTGTCACCATGAGCTAATAACATGTCTTTATTCATAACATGAATTTCACCTGGTTCGAAGGCATATTCGTAAACACGCGTTTCAACGATAGCATCCACCGGACAGGCTTCTTCACAAAAACCACAGTAAATGCACTTAAACAGATCGATATCGTAAACAGTCGTTCTACGAGAGCCATCATCGCGTGCTTCTGATTCAATCGTAATTGCATTAGCGGGACAAACGGCTTCACATAATTTACAGGCAATACAGCGCTCTTCACCATTAGCATAACGGCGCAGAGCATGTTTCCCACGAAAACGCGGTGACATAGGTGTTTTTTCTTCAGGATACAATACCGTGATCTTGCTTTTAAACAGATACTTACCAGTGATTGCTAAACCCTGGAATAACTCCCACAGTGTCCAGGTTTTAAGCTGGCGCTTCAACGCAGCAATCATGCAACACCTCCATTAACAAACCAAGGAGCAACTTTAAAGTATGCCATAACGCCCACCACAAATACCCATAGAATGGTTAACGGAATAAAAATCTTCCAGCCCAGGCGCATAATCTGGTCATAACGGTAACGTGGGAAAGTGGCACGGAACCATAAAAAGACAAACAGCAGGAAAGAAACTTTTAATGCTATCCAAACGAAAGCAGGCACAAAACTAAACAGTGTCTCAAGTCCAGGAATTCCCTCAAACGGAGATAACCATCCTCCCATAAACATAATGGCGGTGAGGAAGGAAATCAGAATCATCATGGCATATTCAGCCAAGAAGAAAACCGCAAAGGTCATACCCGAATAATCAACGTGGAAACCAGCAACAATTTCAGATTCGCCCTCGGCAACGTCAAAGGGTGCACGGTTCGTTTCTGCAACTCCGGCGATGAAGTAGACAACAAACATCGGTAATAACGGAATCCAATACCAAGAGAGCATACCGCCCTGTTGTCCATTGACAATTTCCGTCAAGTTCATACTGCCGGCGGTCATGATAACAGTCACCAGTGCGAACCCCATAGCGATTTCATAAGAAACTTTTTGCGCCGACGAACGCAAGGCACCCAAAAATGCATACTTAGAGTTAGATGCCCAACCGGCAACCACCACACCATACACACCAATCGATGAAATGGCTAAAATGTAAAGCAAACCAGCATTAATATCAGCGACCACAACACCATCGGCAAAAGGCACTACCGCCCATACCGCAATAGCAGGTGCAATGGCTAAAACAGGCGCAATAACAAAAAGATAAACGTTAGACTTAGAAGGAATAATCACTTCTTTCATCAACAACTTCAGCGCATCGGCAATCGGCTGCAACCAACCACCTGGACCAACACGATTAGGGCCTAAGCGTATCTGCATGTAGCCAATAACCTTACGTTCAGCGTAAGTTAAGTAAGCCACGGCCAACATCAAAGGAACAATTACCATAGCGGCTTGTACCAAAATGACCAGCACCGTCGCTATACTGTCTGGAACCCACTGAGCTAAAAACAGCTGTAAACTTTCAAACATTCATTGACTCCTAAGCTGCCAAACTCAAAAAGTCAGCTGGCAGACTTGCCAGCAAACTCATCGGTGCCACAATGTTACCCACTGCAACACGCGCATCAGCAACCACATTCAGCTCTAACAGAGTTCCGTTGACGTCCTGAACGCGTACAACCGCATCAGTAACTTCTTGCGGATTCATTCGAAGCACCGCCTGACCAGCATGTTGATGCGCTTGCAAAGGCTGAGCATGACGTACATAAATATCGTTAGCATACATAGGCAATTCAGCAACGCGAGCAAATCTACCAGTACTATCTGGCTGACTTGTTAAGTTCATTAAAGCATCATGATCAACAACCTTAGGTGCAATAGCCATCGCTTTGGCTGCTTCGGTAACTTGATCTAAGGATACATAGTCAAAGCCAGATACATTCATCATGTTGCCTAGCACACGTAGCACCTTCCAACCCGGTTTGGCATCACCAACAGTTGTTAAGGCAACGGGTGCAAACTGCCATAGGCCATTCGCATTGACGTAAGACCCTGCTGCTTCACCAAAAGCGGCAATTGGCAACAACCAATCCGAAACAGCACGTAAGCCGGGTGTATCAAACGCTGACACCGCAACAACACGACCAGTTAACTGAGTTGCCTCAGGAAGCAGGCAGTCTGCTGTTGGATCGACATTCCACAACAACCAGTTATCCATACCCTTGCGTAGCATCTCTGCTGCATTCATTCCTGACTCTTTAGGCTGCGCACCAACCAAAGCAGCACCCAGGCTGTTACCCGACTCAGGCAACCAAGATAATTGAGCACCAGACAAACGCGCCACAAGGCTCGCTAATTGTAATAAACGTGTAAAAGAAACATGACTCTGCGCCAACTGACCGAGAATAATGAGCTTATCCCCTTCAACCGACAACTGATCGGCCATTTTTTGAGTGATGTCAGTAACAACAACACCTTCCAATAAAGACGACTCACGGTTACTTAACGATTGATTAGCACTCAACGCCTTAGCAACACCCGCTAATGTCGTCACCATATCTGACACTGAAAGCGTTGCTTTAGCCGATAATCGGTAACTTAAATCAAAATCGACTGGGTTAATCGCCATGACTTTGGCACGCATTTGAGTAGCTTTGCGCAAACGCTGATTAAGCAGAGGCTGCTCATGACGCAGATTAGAACCAATCAACAAAGCGGCTTTTACTTTCTCTACTTGTTCAATCGGCATGGCCAGATAAGGCATAACACCAGCCTCGTCAGCAGCAAAGTCTTGCTGATGTAAACGATGATCGATGTTATGGCAACCTTTCGCCGATAACAACTCTTGTAATAAATACAACTCTTCAACGCTGGCTGTTGGACTAACTAAGGCACCGACACTATTCGCATTATAGGCTAACTGACCGGATAATAAGGCAGCCACTTCTGTTAGGGCTGTTTCCCAGTCGACAACCTTCCACTCACCATCAACCTTACGCATCGGCTGCGTCAAACGATTATGATTTAAGCTGGTGTATGAGAAACGATCACGGTCAGACAACCAGGTTTCGTTGATGGCTTCATTTTCGCGCGGCACAACACGCTTAATCTGACCTTGTTTATGATGAATATAGGTATGAGAACCCAAACCATCATGAATCGCAATCGAAGGTGTTGCTTGTAATTCCCAAGCGCGAGCCGTATAACGATAAGGTTTTGAGGTCAAGGCACCCACTGGGCACAAGTCAATGACATTGCCCGACAGTTCCGATACCATGGATTTGGCAACATAGGTACCGATTTCCATATGCTCACCGCGTCCTGTCGCACCCAATTCCATGATACCTGCCACTTCTTTACCAAAACGCACACAACGGGTACAGTGGATGCAACGCGTCATATCCGTTTGTACTAAAGGCCCAATATCCTTGTCGCCAAGAATACGCTTGCCTTCATTGAAGCGACTAATGTCCTGCCCGTAGAGCATAGACACGTCTTGTAACTCGCACTCACCACCTTGGTCACAAATTGGACAGTCTAATGGGTGATTAATGAGTAAAAACTCCATCACTGCTTTCTGTGCTGCCATAGCTTTGGGTGATTTGGTCATCACTTTCATACCATCGGTCACTGGCGTCGCGCAAGCAGGTAAGGTCTTAGGCGCACCCGCAACCTCTACCAAGCACATACGACAGTTTGCCGCTACCGATAGTTTTTTGTGATAACAGAAACGCGGAATATTAATACCCGCATCATCTGCTACATCAATCAACATCAACCCTTCACGGGCCTTGATGACCTGACCGTTAATTTCAATCTTTACCATATGCATACCATCACTTGTGCATGTCTAATCACGGACACGTTACATGCGGTCATAAATACTACAGCCATACTCAACATAATGTTCGAACTCATGACCGAAGTGTTTCAAAAAGCTGGTGACCGGGATTGCCGCTGCATCACCCAAGCCGCAAATAACCTTACCCGTAATGCGACCACCCACATCACGTAACAAGGTTAAATCTTCAGGGCGCCCCTTTCCTTGTGCAATACGCTTCACAACGCGATGCATCCAACCGGTGCCCTCACGACAAGGCGTACATTGACCGCAAGACTCTTCATAGTAAAAGTAGCTAAGACGTTCCAATACTTTCACCATGTCCGTTGTTTCATCCATGATGATGACGGAACCAGCCCCTAAATAAGAGCCTGCTTTAGAGATACTGTCATAGTCCATATCCATTGCCAGTGCTTTTTCTGCTGGCAAGACAGGAGTAGAAGAACCGCCTGGGATGACCGCTTTCAGCTGGCGACCTTTCCAGATACCGCCAGCGTTTTCGAGTAGGGTTTTGAATGGCGTACCCATGCGAACTTCTTGGTTGCCTGGTTTCTCGACATGACCCGACACCGAAAACAGCTTAGTACCACCGTTATTGGGTTTACCTAACTCTAAGAACCACTGACCGCCTTTGGCAAGAATCATAGGAATAGAGGCCAGCGTCTCGGTGTTATTAATGGTGGTCGGACGACCATATAAACCAAAACTCGCAGGGAAAGGCGGCTTGAAGCGCGGCATCCCCTTTTTACCTTCGATAGATTCAATAAGTGCCGTTTCTTCACCACAAATGTACGCACCAGCGCCCAAATGCACAAACAAATCAAAATCGAAACCAGAACCCAGAATGTCCTTACCTAGAAAACCTGCAGCACGTGCCTCATCAACCGCACTTAAATAACGATTAATCGGCTCAACAAACTCACCACGAATGTAGTTGTAACCACGACTCGCACCAATCACATAGGCCGCAATACACATACCCTCAATGAGTTGATGTGGATTGTAACGCAGAATGTCTCGATCTTTACAGGTACCTGGTTCGCCTTCGTCCGAATTACACAGCAGATATTTTGGCCCTGGAGCACGACGATTCATAAAGCTCCATTTAAGACCTGTCGGGAAACCAGCACCACCACGACCACGTAAAGCCGAAATTTTAACTTGGTCGATAATTTCTTCTGGAGGAATTTCGCCTGAAACTACCTTTTTCCAGACTTCATAACCGCCGTTTTCAACGTAGGTCTTGAGCGTCCATGGCTCTGGTAAATGCAAGGTGCGAAAACAATTTTCATTCATCATCTGCCGTTACTCCAAGCTTGCCAAAATAGCATCGATTTTTTCAGGGGTAAGATGTTCATGATAATGATCACCAATTTGAAACATAGGCGCGCCAACACAAGCGCCCAAGCACTCCACTTCCTTAATCGAGAACTTACCATCAGCAGAAATTTCACCAAAATCAGAAACGCCCAAGCGTTTTTTCAGGTGCTCAACCACATCATCTGAACCGCGTAGCATGCAGGAAATATTCGTACACACACAAATCTTGTGCTTACCGACAGGTTGATGTTCATACATCGAGTAGAAAGTAGCAACTTCGTAAACCTCAATAGGTGTAATATCTAGGTAGTCAGCCAGCTCATCCATCAAGGCTTCTGTCAAATAGCCACCGTTAGCCTTTTGAATCACAGTCAACCCTGGCATAACCGCCGATTTCTGTTGTCCTTCTGGATATTGAGCGATCCAATGGTCAATATCAGCTTTCACTTGTCCTTGAATTATAGACATTAGCGGTCAATCTCCCCGAATACGATATCTTGAGTTCCAATTATGGTTACTACGTCGGCAATCATATGACCACGCGACATTTCATCTAACGAAGCCAAGTGTGCAAAACCTGGAGCACGAATTTTTAGGCGATAAGGCTTATTTGCACCATCAGAAATCATGTACACACCCAATTCACCCTTAGGATGCTCGACTGCTGCGTAAGCCTCACCTTCTGGTAAACAATAACCCTCGGTGAAGAGTTTAAAGTGGTGAATCAAAGCTTCCATGTTTTCTTTCATGTGTTCGCGCTTAGGCGCAGCCACTTTCAGATTTTCCGTAATCACTGGACCTGGATTAGCTCTCAACCACTCGATACACTGACGAATAATCTTGTTGGATTCACGCATTTCGGCAACACGAACCAGATAACGGTCATAGGAATCACCTGTTTTACCAACGGGGATATCAAAGTTAATGCGATCATAAACTTCGTAGGGTTGGGTTTTACGTAAATCCCAAGCAATACCCGAACCACGCAACATAGGCCCCGTAAAGCCAAGTTGCAACGCACGCTCAGGCGAAACAATGCCAATATCGACCGTACGTTGTTTCCAAATACGATTGTCCGTTAACAGCGTTTCATACTCATCAACATAAGCTGGGAAGCGTTCGGTAAAGGCTTGCAAGAAATCCAACATCGAACCGTGACGCGTTTCATTTAAACGGTCAACATCTTTTTTAGAACGAAAAGGCGTATATTCATACTTAGGCATGCTATCGGGCAAATCACGATAAACACCACCAGGACGATAGTAGGTTGCATGCATACGCGCACCTGAAACCGCCTCATAACAGTCCATTAAATCTTCACGCTCACGGAAAGCATATAAAAATACGGTCATTGCACCTATATCCAGTGCATGCGCACCCAACCACAACAAGTGATTCAGAATACGCGTCACTTCATCAAACATGACACGAATGTACTGAGCGCGCTCTGGCACTTCAAGGCCAAGCAATTTTTCAATGGTCATGACATAAGCATGTTCATTGACCATCATAGACACATAATCGAGACGATCCATGTAACCAATGGATTGATTGTAAGGCTTGTACTCTGCAAGTTTTTCTGTACCACGGTGCAGTAAACCGATATGTGGGTCAGCACGAACAATGGTTTCACCATCCAACTCTAATACGAGGCGTAAAACACCATGCGCAGAAGGATGTTGTGGTCCAAAGTTAAGCGTATAGTTACGAATTTCGGCCATCTTATTCGGCTCCCAAACGATCAGTTGGACGAATCACTCTTGGTGTATTCACCCGATTTTCAATAGAGACTGGTTCGTAAATCACACGATTTTGTGCTGAGTCATAACGCATTTCAACATGACCTTCCAGTGGAAAGTCTTTACGTAATGGGTGTCCAACGAAACCATAATCTGTCAGTAAACGACGCAAATCGGGATGACCTTTGAAGGCAATGCCATAAAGATCAAAAGCTTCACGCTCAAACCAATTCACAGCTGTCCAAACATCACACACACTATCGACCATCGGAAATGATGCGTCATCACAGAAAATTTTAACACGCAAGCGCTGGTTAAACTCAATAGAAAGCAGATGCGTTACGACAGCAAAACGTTTTAGCGTTTCGGATTCTGGCGAGTTAACCGCAACTTCAAAATCAAATACGCCACGACTAAAGCCCGCATTAACTGCCGTATCTGTAGCCCAGTTGACTTTACCGTAAGCTGAATAGTCAACACCACACAAATCAATGAGTTGTTCAAAACCAAGCTGATCTCTGAGATACAGCGCCATCGCGTGCCAATCGTTGGCTGGTACCTCAATGGTTAACTCTTCAACTTCTGAAAGCTTACCGCTTACCGCTGGCCAAGCTTGCTGAATCTGGGTTAATAATTCTGTCAATGAACGCATAGTCTATTCCCTAGCCAGCACTTAACGTGCAATTGTGTTCGTACGCTTAATTTTGTTCTGTAACTGGATAATCCCGTACAACAATGCCTCAGCTGTCGGCGGACATCCCGGCACATAAACATCAACTGGCACAATGCGGTCACAGCCACGCACCACAGCGTAGGAGTAATGATAATAGCCACCACCATTTGCGCAAGAGCCCATGGAAATCACCCAACGAGGTTCTGCCATCTGATCATAAACCTTGCGCAACGCCGGCGCCATCTTGTTAACCAGCGTCCCAGCCACAATCATCACATCCGACTGACGCGGACTAGGGCGAAAGATGATACCGAAGCGGTCGAGGTCATAGCGTGATGCACCAGCATGCATCATCTCCACTGCACAACAAGCCAAACCAAAGGTCATTGGCCACAAAGAACCCGTACGCGCCCAGTTGATTAGCTTATCAGCCGATGTGGTAATGAAACCTTCCTTAAGAACGCCTTCTATTCCCATTCCAAGGCTCCTTTTTTCCATTCGTAAATGAAACCAACTACAAGGATAGCTAGGAAAACAGCCATCGCAATAAATCCTTCCAGACCAATCGTGTCTAACACAACAGCCCAAGGAAATAAAAACGCAATTTCGAGATCAAAAATAATAAATAGAATAGCAACCAGATAAAAACGCACATCAAACTTCATGCGTGCATCTTCAAATGCTTCAAAACCGCACTCGTAGGGAGATAATTTTTCGCTATCAGGACGATTTGGCGCCAATAGCCAACCTGCAGCAATAGGACCGATACCAAAACCGATACCGAGCAGAATAAAAATCAGAATAGGCAGGTAATTTTCTAGCATGCTTATGCCTCCGTAATAACACCGAATATTGTGCGCTTATTCAAACTATATATGGTACCGACGACTGGACTCGAACCAGCACAGCTTGCGCCACTACCACCTCAAGGTAGCGTGTCTACCAATTCCACCACGTCGGCAAAAAGCGTTTTTTTCGTTATTTCCCAGGTTGAACCGGTACATCCGCGGGTTGCGTTGCACCATTCTTCGCTGGGCTGTCTGTTATCACGGCGCGATCAGGAGTGCTTATCACGCTGTTGCCTTCAGACTGCTTTGTAGACAAATAAGCCAGTGTTAGGCTTGTCACAAAGAAGAGAGTCACTATTATAGCAGTTAATCGTGACAAAAATGAAGCAGAACCACGAGAACCAAACACACTTTGCGATGTTCCGCCACCAAAACTGGCACCCGCATCCGCTCCTTTTCCTTGTTGAATCAACACTAAACCGATGAGCAACAACGAAAGCAAGACATGAATAACCAAAATTACTTGCATCATATTTTTCCTTAATGAGCCACAGCGGCCGCATAAATTTTGGCAAAATCATCACTATTCAGTGATGCACCACCAATCAAACCACCATCAACATCAGGCTGAGAGAATATAGTCACGGCATTATCTGGCTTCACGCTGCCACCATAAAGAATGGTTATAGCTTCTGCCATATGAGCATCTAGTTTCGCCAATTGGTGGCGAATGAAAGCATGAATCTCTTGTGCTTGTTCAGGTGTGGCTGTTTTGCCTGTGCCAATAGCCCAAACAGGCTCGTAAGCAATAATTGCATTTGCCCAACCGGCAGCACCAATCACCTTACTGACTGCATCCAATTGCGTTGCAATAATGGTTTCTGCTTGACCAGCTTCACGCTCAGCTAGCGTTTCACCCACACAAACAATCGGTTTTACACCAGCAGCCAAAGCCACCTTGGTTTTTTCGGCAACCACTGCATCGGTTTCACCATAAAGCGCACGACGTTCCGAATGGCCAATAATGACATACTGACAGCCGACGTCTGCCAACATAGTCGCAGACACCTCACCTGTGTAAGCACCCGTTGTTTGTATTTGGGCGCAATTTTGTGCACCAACGGATAATGAAGTATTCGATGCCGCTTGAATTGCTTGTGTTAAGTACAGCATAGGCGGACATACCAGCAGAGTTACTGCTTCATTAACAGTCACGCTTGCTGTTAATGTTTGAATCATATCGCGTGTAAACGCTACTGAGCCGTGCATCTTCCAATTGCCGGCTACCATCATTTGACGCATAATCGTCTCCCTATAAAACCTGACAAGTGTACAAGCGAAAGGCATCAATTGCAAGTAAAAGGCGTTAGCACCGAATCGCTAACGCCAAACAATTTAATTTAAAAATAAACAAGTTAACTACTTAACCTTTAGGCGTAAACTTGTTTAACCACCTCTTCCAGTCTTGTCACAATTTGCTTGACCATCACAGCATCCTTGCCTTCAACCATAATACGAATCAGTGGCTCGGTACCCGACAGGCGAATTAATACGCGCCCCTGCTCACCTAATTGAGCTTCCGCATCATGAATCGCTTCGGTAACACGTGCATCATCGATCGACTTCAATTTACGCGCCAACTTAACATTCACCAACTCTTGTGGATAGCGCGTAAAACCCTGTTTCAACGCGTTTAAACCCACTTTTCGCGTTACCATGACACTCAGCACTTGTAACGCAGCAATAATGCCGTCACCCGTTTGAATTTTATCCAAACACAGAATATGGCCTGAAGGCTCGGCGCCATATTTCAGACCTTCAGATACCAGTTTTTCCATAACGTGGCGGTCACCAACGGGCGTACGGTAAAAGGCAATCCCTTTTTCGCGACAATAGTTTTCGAGACCCATATTGCTCATCACGGTTCCCACAATGCCCTTCACAGGCTCATCTTGACCGCTCATGATCATGAATAAAATATCATCACCATCCAAAATTGCTCCTGTGTGATCAACGAGAATTAGGCGATCACCATCGCCATCCAGAGCGACACCTAGATCAGCCTTTTCACGCAATACCGAACGTTGCAAGGCTGCCGGATCAGTGGCGCCAAATCCATCGTTGATATTGAGTCCATTAGGTCCATTACCAATGGTAATCACTTCCGCACCCAGCTCGGAAAAGACATGTGGCGCGACATGATAGGTTGCACCATTAGCACAATCGACGACGATTTTAAGGCCATTCAAGCGATGACCATGTGCCATGGTGCTTTTACAAAACTCAATATAACGACCAGCAACGTCGCTAATGCGAGAAACCCTCCCTAACAGACTTGATGGCACGCAGACCATAGGTTCATCCATCATCGCTTCAATAGCAAGCTCTAGCTCATCAGAAAGCTTACGACCGCTACCATCAAAGAACTTAATGCCATTATCATAGTAGGGATTATGAGAGGCACTAATCACCACACCCGCTACCGCGCCAAAAGTGGTGGCAATGTAAGCAATTGCTGGTGTTGGCATAGGTCCAAGCAACTTAACGGAAACACCTGCGGCAGCAAATCCCGCCTCTAGCGCTGACTCAAACATATAACCTGAAATACGCGTGTCCTTACCAATAATCACAGGTGCGTTGCTCACTTGTTTAAGCACCATACCGGCTGCCCAACCTAGCTTGAGTGCCATATCAGGCGTCATGCCTTCAGAACCAACACGTCCACGAATACCGTCTGTACCAAAAAAACGTTTTTTTGCTTTTGATGACATTCTTTTTTTCCTACTTATCAACAATAAATGAATGGGTGGGGAGACAGCGCTCTTGTCACAACTAACGCATCGACGGTAGCGCGCACATCATGCACTCTAACAATTTTTGCCCCCAAACGCACCGCTTCGACGGCAGCAGCCACACTACCCGCTAGCCGATGCTGTGGTTGCTGCTGTCCGGTTAATTGACCAATCATGGTTTTACGGGATACACCAATCAACACGGGATAACCTAAATCAACCAACTTTGGAATAGCTTTAAATAGGTCAATATTTTGCTCCAAGGTTTTACCAAAACCAAAACCAGGATCCAGCACAATGCGCGAAGGCTCAATGCTTAATTGTTTGACTCGTGTTTGTAGGAAGGCGATTACCTCATCAACAACCGATTGATAACTCGGCTGTTGCTGCATGGTTTGCGGGCTGCCTTGCATATGCATCAAACAAACCGGAACATCAGGATGACCTTGAAGCACTTCTGCCGCATTAGACAGCTGCAAAGCGCGCACATCGTTAATCATGCTGGCACCCGCTGCTAAACAAGCTTGCATGACGGCTGGCTGACTGGTATCAATCGAAATAGGAATATCCGTTTTCTGACGCAAGATCGTCAGTACTGGTAATAGCCGTGCTAGTTCCTCATCGACAGAAACAGGCAAGGCACCGGGACGTGTAGACTCAGCACCCAAATCTAATATATCTGCACCTTGCGCAATTAAATCCAGACCATGTTCAACAGCCAATTCTGTCTGTAAAAATTGACCGCCATCTGAAAATGAATCGGGGGTGATATTGACCACCCCCATCACCCAATAAGGTTTTGCTTGAAAATCAATCAGCATAATTGCCTATTAATTCCACTTAGGTACCGAGCCAGGCTCGGGCAAAGCATCATTCGTTGCTGATGATGCATCCATTGGTTTCACCACAGCATCATCTATTGCCACCTCACTTGCTGTTGGTGGCTGAACATCCATCGGCTGATCAACATCGTCATTCCAATCCTTAGGTGCATCAGGGAAACGACCCTCTTCCATAATTTGACGCACTTGCTCATCATCAATGGTTTCATACTTCATCAAGGCTTCGCCCATGATGTGCAACTTATCGAAATTGTCGCGCAAGATTTGCTCGGCACGCTTGTAGTTACGATCAATTAAGGCGTGAATTTCATCATCAATCAATTTACCCGTTTCTGGCGATAAGGCTTTAGTACGTGCCATACCACCACCTAGGAAGGGATTGCTGTTATCTTCTTCTTCATAAAGCTGAGGCCCTAACTTATCAGACATGCCCCACTTCATCACCATATTACGCGCTAAAGAAGTCGCACGCTCAATGTCATTACTCGCCCCAGTTGTCACCGCATCAGCACCAAAAATCATTTCTTCAGCAATGCGACCACCATACAAACTCGAGAGTTGGCTTTCCAAACGACGTTTAGAATAGCTGTAACGGTCCTCCTCTGGTAAATACATGGTGACACCAAGCGCACGACCACGTGGGATAATACTCACTTTATAAACAGGATCATGCTCAGGTACGATCCAGCCAATAATCGCGTGTCCTGCCTCATGGTAAGCGGTTAGCTTCTTCTCTTCGTCTTTCATGACCATTGATTTGCGCTCAACGCCCATGATGATTTTATCTTTCGCTTTTTCAAAGTCTTCATGCGTCACTTTTTCTTTGCCTAGGCGAGCAGCAAACAGCGCCGCTTCATTCACAAGGTTAGCCAAGTCCGCGCCAGAAAATCCGGGGGTTCCGCGCGCAATAGCACCCGGCTTAACACCCTCTGCTAGAGGTACTTTACGCATATGAACTTTGAGAATCTGCTCGCGACCGAGCACATCAGGCAAGCCAACTGTCACTTGACGGTCAAAACGACCAGGACGCAACAAGGCCGGATCGAGCACATCGGGACGGTTAGTAGCAGCAATAACGATAATACCCTCATTGCCTTCAAAGCCGTCCATTTCTACGAGCATTTGGTTGAGTGTTTGTTCGCGCTCGTCATTACCACCACCCATACCGGCACCACGTGAACGACCTACCGCATCAATTTCGTCAATAAAAATGATGCAAGGCGCGTGAGCTTTCGCCTGCTCAAACATGTCACGCACACGCGACGCACCGACACCAACAAACATTTCGACAAAATCTGAACCAGAAATAGTGAAGAAAGGTACTTTAGCTTCACCCGCAATGGCTTTCGCTAACAGCGTTTTACCGGTACCAGGCGGCCCAACCATCAAAATACCACGTGGAATGCTGCCACCTAATTTGCGATATTTTTCAGGATCACGTAAAAAATCGACCACTTCATGCACTTCTTCTTTTGCCTCATCAGCACCGGCAACATCTTCAAAGGTTACCTTGACTTGATCTTCCGACTGCATACGCGCTTTGCTCTTACCGAAGGAGAAAGGGCTATTTTTGCCACCCAAACCACCGGCTGAACGCATAAAGAAAATCCACACTGCGATGAGTAACAGCATCGGGAACCAAGAGATAAACATTTGCATGAGCAAGCCCTGCTTCTCGGGCGGTGGAGCGGTAATCACCACATTATGATTAAGCAAATCACCCACCAAACCAGGATCACCCGGATTAAAGGTCATGAAATGCTCACCACTGGTGTAAAAGCCATGAATGGTGCGCCCATCTAAATCGACACGACTGACACGATCCGCTTTCACTTCTTGAATAAACTGGGTGTAATCAATGCGATGCGGATTACCCACACGCGATGAATCTTCACCTTGAAATTGATTAAATAGCGTCAGCGTCACTGCCGCCATAATCATCCACACCAGCAGGTTTTTCATAAAATCACTCATCCATGCTTCCTAAATAATCAGGGGAATCCCTAAAAACCTCGTTTTTAGAATTCCCATTTTTTATTTTTCTGGTGGAAGGGCGTTAAATACCGTGATTAGATGCAACTAATACACAAGCCTTCCCCCAGAACCCCCAACCCTATAAGTTTTGGAGGCAACTCAAAGATTATCTGCCACGATAACCACGAGCCAAGACGTAAATTTCAACGCTACGGTCTCGTGATGCTTTAGGTTTTTTTAATTGTACCTTAGTAAAGACACTTCTGACATCTTTTAAGAAGGCATCAAAACCGGAACCCTGAAATACTTTTATAAGTAAATCGCCACCCGGTTTCAAGACTAAGCCAGCAAATTCTAGCGCTAGCTCCGATAAATAAATGGATCTTGGTACATCAACAGCCGGGATCCCCGACGTATTTGGCGCCATATCTGAAAGGATAATATCAACGGGACGTTGATCCAGAGTTGCTAATAATTGTTGTAAAACGGCTTCTTCACGAAAATCGCCTTGAAGAAAAATACACCCTTCTAAATCGACAATGGGTAGCAAGTCTAAGCCAACCACTAATCCCTGCTCTCCTACCTTTTTCGCAGCCCATTGACTCCAACCACCCGGCGCAGCTCCTAAATCAGCAACCACCATACCGGGCTTCAATAAACGCTCTTTTTCATCCAATTCTTTGAGCTTATAAGTGGCGCGCGAACGATAACCCTCTTTTTGCGCTTGTAGCCAATAAGGGTCTGAGAAATGCTCTTTTAACCAGCTTTGTGAAGATTTTGTTCGTGCCATTCTGTCCAGTCTTGTACAATAGAGAAGTATTCAATTAGATAATAAGGATTTAGTGGACATGTTGACCACCGCTCAACAAAAATTTTTGCGTTCTCACGCCCATCACCTAAGCCCCGTGGTTTGGGTTGGCGCATCAGGTGTCACCGATGCGCTACTGAATGAGCTCTCACTCACCTTAGATACGCACGAGTTGATTAAAGTCAAACTACTCAACGATGATCGCGAACAACGCCAAGCCATGATTGAACAGCTTCTTGCCGCCAGTGGTGCAGAAAAAGTACAAAGCATTGGTAAAGTCATTGTACTTTATCGCGCCAATGCGAAACAGCCAAAAATCAGTTTGCCACGTTAAAGCAAAGCATCCAATCCGCGCGCTAAATCAGCGCGCAGGTCTTCTAAGGATTCTAAACCCACCGATAAACGAATCAGGTTTTCCGTGATACCAGCAGCCAAACGATCGGCTTCTGCAACCCGTCCATGTGTCGTTGTGGCTGGATGGGTAATGATGCTTTTCACATCGCCTAGGTTAGCAGAGCGAGAGAAAATCTGCACAGCATCAATCACCTTCCATGCTTCAGCTCTAGCACCCTTAACTCTAAACGATAAGACAGCTCCACCCGCTTGCTGTTGCTCTGCAATCAGCTTGGCTTGCGGATGATGCACCAGTCCCGGATAGAAAACCGACTCTACCGCCGGATGATCGACCAACCACTGCGCGATCGACAAAGCTTGTTCGCTATGAGCTTTCATACGAATTGCCAAGGTTTCCATTCCTTTTAAGAACAACCAAGCATTAAAAGGACTCATACTTGGACCAGCAGTACGGACAAACCCGTAAATGGGTTCAAGCAACTGATGGTTACCGACAATCGCTCCACCCAACGCACGCCCTTGACCATCGATAAACTTGGTGGCTGAGTGAATGACGATATCAGCACCCAAGGCTAAGGGCTTCTGCAAAATCGGTGTTAACAAACAATTATCAACAGCCAACCAAGCACCCGCTGCCTTAGCGATTGCGCTTAGCGCACGGATGTCGCCAATTTCCATCAACGGGTTAGAGGGAGTTTCTAGAAAGAATAGCTTGGTATTGGGTTGGACGGCTGCTTGCCATGCTTGCGTATCCACTAAGTCAACAAAGGTCGTTTGAATACCAAAACGACTTAAGTGCTTATCGAACAGAATTTGCGTTGCGCCAAAAACACTGCGCGAACAAACCACATGATCACCAGCATTCAATAAGCCCAGGCACATGGTTAAGATGGCAGCCATGCCCGACCCAGTCGCCACGGCTCGTTCACCACCCTCTAGCGCCGCAATACGACGCTCAAAGGCAGCAACCGTTGGATTGGTAAAACGAGAGTAAATATTACCTGCTACTTTGCCAGAAAAACGCTCCGCCGCCTGCTCAGCACTGTCATAGACAAAACTGGATGTTAAAAACATAGCCTCACTATGCTCACCCTGTTCGGTGCGCTGATAACCGTAGCGAATGGCTAGGGTTGCGTCATCCCAATCGTAATCATTAATCGACATTATGTAACCCCACAGCACTGGATTCTATGTCTTTGCTCTTGGCCGAATCTTCACGCTGTTGTGCCAAACCAGCTAAATACTCAGCAGAGACATCACCTGTTACATAAATACCACTAAAGCAAGAGGTATCAAATACTTGCGGACCTTGACCCGCTTCACGCACCGCGACTTCTAAGTCTTCTAAATCTTGATACACTAACCAGTCAGCACCAATAACCGCACAAACTTCTTCTTCCGTACGATTATTAGCAACCAATTCGCTCGCTGCTGGCATATCAATGCCATAAACATAGGGGTAACGTACCGCTGGCGATGCTGACGCAAAAGAAACCTTACGCGCACCTGAATCACGTGCCATTTGTACGATCTGTGCTGAAGTCGTGCCACGTACAATAGAGTCATCCACCAGCAATACATGCTTACCTGCAAACTCGCGCGCAATCGCGTTGAGCTTTTGACGAACTGACTTCTTACGCTGAGTTTGACCCGGCATAATAAAAGTACGACCAATGTAACGATTCTTAATGAATCCTTCGCGATAAGGCACGCCCAGACGTTGCGCCATTTGCAAGGCAGCAGTACGGCTGGTGTCTGGGATCGGAATCACCACATCAATATCGTGATGTGGATTAACGCGCAAAATTTTTGCCGCTAACTTTTCACCCATATTCAAGCGCGCTTCATAAACGGAAATACCGTCAATAACCGAATCGGGACGCGCCAAATAAACATGTTCAAAAATACAAGGCGCTAAAACTGGCTTAGACGAACATTGTTTGGCGAAGAAACGACCATCTTCCGTAATGACGATAGCTTCACCGGGTGCTAAATCGCGAATGACTTTGAATTCAAGCACGTCAACAGCCACTGTTTCAGAAGCGATAATGTAATCTTTTTTGCCAGATGCTAGCGTACGTTCACCGAAGACAACAGGACGCAAGCCATAAGGGTCGCGGAAAGCAAACATGCCAAAACCCGCAATCATACCGACAGCGGCATAACCACCACGGCAACGCTCATGAACCTTAGCAATGGCTTCAAATACTTGATCTTCCGTCACCTGCTCTTTGCCCTGAACCATCATTTCATGGGCAAACACATTCAGTAAAATTTCTGAATCTGAATTGGTGTTTAAGTGACGCAAGTCTTCTTTGTATAACTCACGACTGAGCACATCCGTATTGATCAAATTACCATTGTGCGCCAGTACGATACCATAAGGCGAATTGACATAGAAAGGCTGAGCTTCAGCACTCGAAGCACTTCCAGCAGTTGGATAGCGCACATGACCAATACCCATAGAGCCATGTAAATCGCGCATGTGGCGCGTACGAAACACGTCTTTTACCATACCATTGTCTTTACGCTGATAAAAGCGATCTTTATGAAGCGTGACAATACCCGCCGCATCTTGACCGCGATGCTGCAACACTGTTAAGCCGTCATAAATGCCTTGATTGACATTGTCACCATTAACCGAAAGGATACCGATAATACCGCACATAAGAACCTGTTAGCCGCAATGAAATTTGGGACTATTATTATCCCACACTGGCGTTAGATGACAAACAGATTACAAAAATTTATTTTTTGAACCCAGAGCATAAGACAGACACAATGTCACCATTAACCGAAAGGATACCGTACGTTTAATGAGCCCGACCGCACATAAGAACCTATTATCCTCAATCAAGTTAGGGGTGGTTAATAACCCACACTGGCGTTAGATGACAAACAGATTACAAAAATTTATTTTTTTAATGACTCTTGGAAACCCCTAAAAGCCTTGATGGGAAGTGGGTATGGGGGAAGGGCTTAATGATAATAGCATTCAATTAACTGATGTTACGCCCGTCCACCAGAAATTAAACAAACTTCATTTCTCTAAAAATACCACGAAGTGGGGTTTTAGAGAGTTTCTACTTTTTCAAAACCAGTGACTTGGTTTTCAGTGCAGCATCAACAATTGCCTTGGCTTGGTTAGCATCGGCTTGCGACTTATAAGGCCCAACACGCAACACGTAAATAGTATGACCTTTTTTATTTTTGGTTAAGTTAATACGCCCAACAAATCCCTGAGCACGTATTTTTTGCTGCGTCTCTAGGGCGATAGTTTCTAATTTATAGGTGGCAATCTGCACCCAATAATGACCATCGGCTGCCGTGGGCGGCGCGGGACTCATCGCCAAACGCTGTTCGGCCGATGCCACACTCAAGCGCCCCTGTTGATCTACTTGCACCTCCCTAACTGTTAAGGGTTGATTCAGCGCTTGCACCCTTGCTGGATCAGCAGGGGGTGGCGTTGTTGTTAAGGGTTTATCGATGTAAAGCTCCGAGCGTGGTTCGACAGCGCTGGTTGTCGTCTTAGTGTCATTGCCAACCGTTGTCACCTGTGTCGAATCCACATCAGCGACCATAACGCCAGAAGGTTTCATACCGTCGGGTGAAAAGGCTACCGGATGCTGAAACCACCGAGGAATTAAATAAACCAATAATACTGCCCAAAAAATCGCCCCAATCATGCGAATTCTAAGCGGATCAACCTCATTCAAATTTGCTTTCATGCTTCGCCCAAATTCATCTTTTGCTGTTGCCACCAGCGTAAACCCTGCTCTACCGTGACAAAAGAACCCGTGACCAGTCTGAGCACCGCTGTGGGTTGTTGCTGCGCTCGCTCACAAGCCTGTTCAATCGAATCACACCAAACCAACTGCTCATCTGGCAATATCGCTAGTGCTTGCTGCAACTGCGCTCGACTCGCAGCTCTTGGACTAGAAAGCACTGCAACAAACCAGCGTTCAACGTAGGGCGCTAATTGCGCCACCATCGGGGCTATCTCTTTATCTGACAAAGCACTAAACACCATTGCAATAGACTGGTTTTTAAGGTGAGTTGCACAATAATCAGCCAGCGCACGAATAGACTGAGGATTATGAGCAACATCAAAAAGCCAAGATGCGTCTGCCAATTGTCGGTAATCTAAGCGCCCAACCAATTGAATGGCTTGCAACCCCTGTGCGATTTGCTCATCGGTGACAGGCAGCTTTGATTGCAAGGCTTGCACTAGCATCAGCACGCCCGATAGATTAGCTAGTTGAAACTCGCCTAGCAGTTTAGGCTGAGGCAATCGCAGCCTTTTATTCAAGCCTTGCCATTGCCAAGTTTGCGCATCCAATCGCTGATAATGATAGTCTTTCGACATCAAAGCTAAGGTCACGCCTAGGTTGCTTGCGTAATCTAACAGACTCTTTTCAGGATTGGGATCAGAGCAAACAGCGACTTGATGCCCACGCAAAATACCGGCCTTTTCTTTGGCGATGCTGGCACGATCGTTACCAAGCCAGGCTTGATGGTCCAAATCGATCGGCGTAATTAAGGCCGCATCGGCATTAATCACATTGACCGCATCTAACCGACCACCCAAGCCCACTTCCAGCACTTGAACCTGACAAGATTGTTGCTTAAACAACCATAAGGCTGCCAGTGTTCCCCATTCAAAATAGCTGAGTGTCAACCCTTCGAGCTGCGCATAAATCGCTTCAATGGCTTGAACCAACAAGGCATCACTGACTGGTTGGTTATCAATACAGATGCGCTCGTTGTAATTCAGTAAATGAGGAGAAGCATACCAGCCAGTGCGATAACCCGCCGTCGTGTAAATAGCCGACAAAGCTGCGGTGGAAGAACCCTTGCCATTAGTGCCAGCGACGGTAATGGTTAAAGCTGTTGGCGACAATAAACCCAAGCGTTGCGCCATTTGGCGCACCCGCTCTAACCCCAAATCAATCGTTTTACTGTGCTGTTGCTCCTGAAAAGCTAACCAGTCATCTAAGGAAACGAGGTTATGAACAGCGGCCATTAGCTAACTTTACGAGGCATAGCCTGTTTCATCAAAATCGCCAGTTTAGATGCCAACACATCACGCATTTCACGGCGATCGACAATCGCATCAATCGCACCGTGCTCTTGCAAGAACTCGCTGCGCTGGAAGCCCTCAGGTAACTTTTCACGTACCGTTTGCTCAATGACGCGTGGACCGGCAAAACCAATTAACGCATTAGGCTCGGCAATGTTCAAATCGCCCAACATGGCAAATGAGGCTGAAACACCTCCCATTGTTGGGTCTGTTAATACCGACACAAACGGCAATTTGCGCGCACGTAATTGACCTAATGCCGCAGACGTTTTTGCCATTTGCATCAGTGAGAATAAAGCCTCTTGCATGCGTGCACCACCACTGGCAGAGAAGCAAATGAAGGGGCAATTATGGGCAATAGCTTCATTGACACCACGCACAAATTTTTCACCCACAACCGATCCCATCGAGCCGCCCATAAAGTCGAACTCAAAAGCAGCGACCACCACTGGCAGTCCGTGCAAAGTACCACGCTCAACAATGAGCGCATCCTTTTCGCCTGTTTTTTGCTGCGCTTCTTTAACGCGATCTTTATAGTTTTTCTGATCTCTAAACTTTAGCGCATCTACAGGAGCAACATCAGCCGCAATTTCAATTCCCGAGGCTGGATCTAAAAAAATCGCCAAACGACGACGTGCGCCAATGCGCAAGTGCGAACCATTGGGACAAACATGGCAATTACGCTCAATTTCGGCATGATAAACCGGTGCATCCATGCCAGGACACTTAATCCATTTGCCTTCTGGCACACTCGAACGCTGATCAGCCGTGCGACGAATAATTGAAATGAGTTTGTTTTCTAATTTATCCAGCCAATTAGCCATTTTCTTATCCTATGTGGTCAATAACGATTGATCAGCGTTGCAATACAGCACGAATCGGAGAGAGCAAACCATAGGCTGCAGCCAATACAGCAGCATCGCCTTGCGGAGCGACTTCCTCCATTGCAGTGATGAGCGAACTACCTATGACAACCGCATCAGCAAAAGCAGACATTTTTTGTGCCGTTTCCGCATCACGAATGCCAAAACCGACACCAACAGGTAAACTACTTTGCGCTTTAAGCTCTTCTACTTTAGCACGAACCTCATCCAAGTCAGATAGGGCTGCACCAGTTACACCACGCAAAGAAACATAGTAAATAAAACCACTAGCTTGTTTTAACACGGCTTGTTCTCGCGCATAAGGCGTGGTGGGTGACACCAAGAAAATATTGGCCAGCCCCACTTCAGCTAATGCATCGGTAATGGGTTGTGCTTCTTCAGCGGGATAATCCACCGTTAACACACCATCGACACCCGCACTGGCCGCTTCGCGTGCAAATTGCTCAATGCCCATCGCTTCGATAGGATTGGCATAACCCATCAGTACCACCGGCGTTTGCTGATTTTGACGACGAAAATCCATTACCATCTCTAACACATTGCGCATGGTTACGCTATAGGTTAAGGCACGTTCGGTAGCGCGTTGGATAACAGGGCCATCCGCCATCGGATCTGAAAAAGGCACACCCAATTCAATCACATCAGCGCCCGCATCAACCAAGGTATGCATTAAAGGAACCGTTAATAAGGGCGATGGATCACCCGCCGTAACATAGGGAATTAATGCGGCACGATTGTGTGCACGCGTATCAGCAAAAACAGTCGCTAGGCGATTCATAGTGTCCATCCTTCAATACGTGCAATGGTATTCATATCTTTATCACCACGACCAGACAAATTCACCACAATATGCTGATGCTTAGACAATTCTGGCGCTAATTTAGTTGCGTAGGCAATGGCATGACTGGTTTCTAATGCGGGAATAATTCCTTCCATGCGTGTCATTAAGCGGAAGCCTTCCATGGCTTCATCGTCGGTAATGGCCACAAAGTTAGCTCGACCCGTATCCTTCAAGAAAGACAACTCTGGTCCGACACCTGGATAATCCAAGCCAGCTGAAATCGAATGCGTACCAATAATCTGGCCATTGTCATCTTGCATTAAATAGGTACGATTACCATGCAGCACACCAGGACGCCCCGCACACAGAGGAGCCGCATGACGTCCAGTTTCAACACCATCGCCCCCTGCCTCAACACCATAAATAGCGACACCATCATTATTTAGGAAGTCGTAGAACAAGCCCATCGCGTTAGAGCCGCCACCAACACAGGCAATAATGGCATCTGGCAGACGACCTAGTTGAGTTAAAGACTGTTGCTTAGTCTCACGACCGATCACCGATTGAAAATCACGAACCAGCATAGGGTAAGGATGAGGTCCCGCCACCGTACCGATAATGTAGTAGGTGTTGTCCACATTGGTTACCCAGTCACGCATGGCTTCGTTTAAGGCATCTTTTAAGGTTTTAGTGCCCGACTCTACTGCGACAACTGTCGCACCGAGCATCTTCATACGTGCCACATTAGGTGCTTGACGGGCTACATCTTCCGCGCCCATGTAAACCACACATTCTAACCCCATTCGTGCGGCGACGGTTGCCGATGCCACCCCATGCTGACCAGCACCCGTTTCAGCAATAATGCGGGTTTTACCCATACGTTTAGCCAGCATCGCTTGACCAATGGTGTTATTGATCTTGTGCGCACCAGTATGATTAAGGTCTTCACGTTTAAAATGGATTTGTGCACCACCTAGGTGAGCACTTAAACGTTGTGCATGATACAAAGGGGTTGGACGACCGACATAATGTTGTAAATCGGCTTCAAACTCTGCTAAAAAATCAGGATCTACACGATACTTAGCATAGGCTTCAGTTAACTCAGCTAAGGGGTGCATCAGGGTTTCTGGCGCGAAAATACCACCATAAGGCCCAAAATGCCCCCGTGCGTCAGGGTATTGAGTGTAGTCCATTATCAACTTTCCTTAATTCAGTTATGGCCAAAAGCCAAGCCATGCTCAACAAGCGTGCTGTTAAGACAGAGTGAAAACTATTGAACCGCTAACAAAGAACAAATGCGCGAAACTAATTCACCATCGTAAATTAGTTTTGCGCAAGTTTCAGCAATGAGCAGTCTAAGATACTTTACACACAGTCACTATTGACACATTGATTATTTGAAACATTATAGCATGCAGATTCATTTTGCGCAGACATCAAGGCACTAGGCGTTGCCAATCAAACCCCAACCCTGGATCGGTTTTTCGCACTGGTGCAATATCACTGTGACCAACAATTGACGCTGATTTCAAACTCGGATAAGCCTGCTTCAACGCCGCAATCACACAATTAAGTTGAGCATATTGTGCCTCTGTAAAACTCGCTGTTTCCGTACCCTCCAGTTCAATACCAATGGAAAAATCATTGACACCAGTGCGATTCGCAAAACGCGAAACACCAGCATGCCATGCACGTCGATGAAAGGGAACAAACTGCACCAGCTCGCCACAACGTCTAATCCAACAGTGAGCAGATACGCGCACGTCCACTAACTGTTGGTAATAAGGATGAGAGGCGAGAGATAAATTGCCTTGAAAAAAGTCAATAACATCTGAACCACCGAATTGACCAGGCGGCAAACTAATGGCATGCAGGACAACTAAACTAGGCTCAATGCCATTTGGCCGGTCATTGCAATGATCAGTGGCATAGTAGGCAACCCCTTCGACTAGCCCCGTTATCGAATTAACCTTCATCTACTCCCCCGAATAAGGTTATAATTGTGATCAATATTTTTGATCAAATTATAAGTCTAAAACCCATGCAAGTCACAGATTGGTTACGTCAACAGGTAGCAAACGCGCTGAATGAGGATATTGGCAGTGGCGACCTCTCCGCTAAACTCATTGCAAAAAAACAACAAGCCAGCGCTAGCGTCATTTGCCGTGAACCAGCCATTATGTGTGGACAAACATGGTTCAATGAAGTCTTCGCTCAGCTAGATAAACGAGTTAATGTAACCTGGCTGGTGGAAGAAGGTGAACAGATCAAGGCGAACACCCAACTCTGTCACTTACACGGACCGGCTCGCAGCTTATTAACTGGAGAGCGAACCGCGCTCAATTTTCTTCAAAGCCTAATGGGAACAGCCACTGCTGCTAACCGCTACGCCACCGAACTTGCTGCGCACGGCAAAACAAAGTTGCTCGACACACGCAAAACCCTACCCGGAATGCGCTTAGCACAAAAATATGCCGTTCGTGTTGGCGGTGGTGTTAATCATCGCATCGGACTTTACGATGCCATACTCATTAAAGAAAACCACATTATGGCAGCGGGCTCTTTAGCAAGCGCTGTTCAAAAAGCGAAAGAAAAATTCCCAAACACCTTTATCGAAGCGGAGGTTGAATCCTTAGCCGAGTTAGCAATAGCCCTAGACTTACCCTTAGATCGCATTATGCTCGACAACTTTTCACTGAGTGACATTCACCAAGCAGTTGCATTAGCACAGGGAAAAATCCCGCTCGAAGTGTCGGGCAATGTCACCTTCGACCAGTTAGCGTCACTTGCGGAAACAGGAGTTGATTTTATCTCGACTGGTGCCATCACCAAACATCTTTATGCCATCGACTTGTCGATGCGTTTTGAATGGGAAAACACTCATGCATAATACCCTTTACGAGGTATTCGGCATTCTTCTGGTATCAGTGCTGGTTGTTGCTGCTTTTCGTCGTATTAATTTACCCCCCATTATCGGCTACATCATGGTCGGTATCATTATGGGACCCCATGCTTTCGCTCTTATCGCCGATGAAGAAAATATCCACTTTTTAGCAGAATTTGGCATCGTTTTCATGCTGTTTGCCATTGGATTGGAATTTTCCGTTCCTCAGTTCCTGACCATGAAACGCACCATTTTAGGACTAGGAGGCCTACAAGTTGCCCTGTCGATGAGTGTGTTTGGGTTACTGGCATATCTCATCGGGGTTCGCTGGGATGTGGCTTTGCTGGCAGGCGCAGCTTTAGCCATGTCCTCAACCGCTGTTGTCCTCAAACAACTTAATGAACAAGCTGAGATGCAATCTCGGCATGGACGAAACGCACTGGGTATTTTGTTGTTTCAAGACTTTGCCGCCATCCCACTGCTCATTATCATTCCTGTATTGGGAGCACATGTAGCAAGCGGCGGCGATTCTGAACAAAGCATGGGCACCGAGCTTATTTTTGCGCTGATTAAGGGGATTCTTGCCGTCGTCATTTTGTTGGTTTTGGGACGAACCTTGCTGCGCTGGGTGTTTAAGGAGGTTGCTGGTGCTAAATCAAATGAGCTTTTCACGCTAACGGTTTTAATGGTAGCCATTGGTGCCGCTGCCCTGACGAGCAGTCTAGGATTATCTATGGCGTTAGGGGCTTTTGTTGCGGGCATGATGCTGGCCGAAACCGATTATCGCCACCAAGTGGAGTCCGACATTCGCCCCTTCCAAGACGTGCTGTTGGGCTTGTTTTTCATCACCATTGGTATTCTCATCGACTTGCATGTTGTCTGGGATCATTTAGCCACCATTATGGCACTCATGGTTGGCCTGATTTTACTCAAAGCTCTAATTGTCGGATTTTTGGAATACTTCTTCGGAAACAATGGTGGTGTCGCTTTTAGAACTGCTATCGTACTTGCACATGGTGGCGAATTCGGTTTTGCCTTATTGTCACTTATGTTCAATCAAAAGCTGATTCCAGAATTAGAAGGTCAAGTATTATTGGCAGCGGCCATTTTCAGTATGATGTTGTCACCACTGCTCATCAAACACAATGGTGCTATGGCCAAACGCTTGCTCAAAAAAACCTATGGCAAGGATCGTCGAGCGCAAGAAGTTGCCATTCAAGAGCAAACCAAGCACTATCATGATCACGTGATTATTTGTGGTTTTGGTCGTGTAGGACAAACACTAGCGCGTTTCTTGCGCAAATCTGGCATGACCTACGTTGCCCTAGACATGGACATTACGCGCACGCAAGAAGCGAAAGAAGCGGGTGAACTGGTATTTTATGGCGACTCATCACGATCAGAGATTTTGCATGCAGCTGGTATTGAGCGTGCCGAAGTGGTGGTATTGTGTATTTCCGATTTGCACGCTTCCTTGAAGGTATTACATCGCGTGCGCGAGCTACGCCGAGATGTGTGCATTATGGTGCGTACACGCGACGAAGGTCACTTAAATCAGCTCATGGATGCTGGGGCAACCGAAGTCATCCCTGACACCTTTGAGGCCAGTATCATGCTGTCTTCACAAGTCCTGCTGCTACTGGGCTATCCACCCAGTGAAGTGTTGCGAGAAGTGCGCCAAATTCGGCAAAATCGCTATAGTCTGTTAAAAGGCTTCTATCCAGGCGATAGCGATGTAGCCGCTAGCATCGATCAGCAGCCCACGATTCTTCATACCATCACGCTCAGTTCTGGAGCAAAAGCCGTGGGTAAAACGGTAGAAGAAGTGTTATCAATGAATGCCGAAGTCGATATCGAAGCCATTAAACGCGACGGTATTCGTGGCGACAACCCCTCGCCCAACACTGAACTCAGAGCTGGTGACCGCATCGTGTTAAGAGGTACACAAGAAGCGATCAATCGTTTCGAGGAATACGCTTTATTGCAAGGTTAGTAGCCTTGCAATAACCTGTAGCTAATCCGTTAGCCACATCAAACTGGCCATTCTGCCCGTCACCCCTTCACGACGAAATGAGAAAAAGTCTTGATCGTTGAGATAGGTGCACTCATTCGACGCTCCAACCCATGCCATGCCTAACTGATGACACTGCCACTGAGCCATACTCGATAAGTCACCGAAAAACTTATCTGCTTGTATGGGTGAAGGTTGAAAATGGGCTGGCAAAGCGGTGCCATTAGACAGAAACTCGTCTCTCACTTCGGCGCCACATTCAAACGCGGTCTTACCAATACCTGGCCCAATCCAAGCCATCAATTCATGAGTTGGCTGCCCACAGTCGCGCACACTCTTACCGATAATATCATCCGCAACCCCACGCCATCCGGCATGTAACAGCATGATAAAAGAACCTGAGCGATTGGTGATGAACACTGGCAAGCAATCGGCTGTCAATACCGCTAACACTTTATTTGCTTGACAAGTTGAACTGCCATCAGCATCAACAATTGGCTGACACGCTTCGCTATCGACATCGAGCACACGCACACCATGCACTTGATTAATCCAACAAGGCTCACTCGGAAGCGCAAGCGTTTGAGCAACCAATGCGCGATTGGCTAATACCCTGTCTAACTCATCACCTACATGCGTCGCCAAATTTAACGAGTCGTAAGGTGGCAAAGAGTGGCCGCCTGTGCGTGTTGTCATCACCGCCTTTACATGACTAGGCGCTGGCCAATCGGGCGTTAGAAATTTCATAAAAACCTCATTACTAGGCAATTAATAGTCTGACGGATGTTCCAAGCTATCTTGAGCTAAAGCGGCAATTAACCCCTGCATATCATCTGGCAAAGGCGCTTCAAAGTGCATCAACTCACCCGTTAACGGGTGTTCAAACGATAATTCAGCGGCATGTAAGGCCTGACGCTTAAAAGCACGTAGCACATCGCCTACTTCCTGACTCATGCCCCGCGGCAAATACAGTCGCTTACCATATTCAGGATCACCCAATAATGGATAGCCCAAATGCGCCATGTGTACGCGAATTTGATGCGTGCGCCCTGTTTCCAGCTGACAACGCACATGGGTATGCGCACGGAACTTTTGCGCAACACGGTAATGTGTAACCGCATCTCGTCCAACCATATCATTCACTGTCATCTTAGTACGGTCAGTTGAATGTCGTGCAATGCCCGCTTCAATGGTGCCACCGGCAACCAAACACCCCACAACCACCGCATCGTAAATACGCGCCACATTATGATCTTTTAGCAAATCGGTCAGTGCCAACTGAACCACCTCGGTTTTAGCTACCACCAATAAACCGCTGGTCATTTTGTCTAAACGATGCACAATGCCTGCACGCGCTAAATTCGCCAAATTTTCATCGTAATGAAGCAAGGCGTTTAACAAGGTACCATCACTATTACCCGCCCCAGGGTGAACGACCAAACCAGCAGGCTTGTTAATCACTAAAACG
The DNA here is from genome assembly GCA_014763665.1 of Gammaproteobacteria bacterium. GTDB lineage: Bacteria > Pseudomonadota > Gammaproteobacteria > Thiomicrospirales > Thiomicrospiraceae. Next base: position 28,941 of record JACXUY010000001.1, on the reverse strand, counting down.
CCTTCATCCTCATAAACCACATCCAGTGGTATGTCCTGCGCTTCGTAAGTCAGCACTTCACGTTCCGGCAACTCAAGCGACAAGAATTCACCACCTAACATGGTTTGACGCGCTCGCGTCACAACCTGACCATTGACCGTTACTAAGCCAGACTCAATACAGGTCTTCAGCCTCGCTCGCGACACCCCCTCAACCAACTGTCCTAGTACGCCATCTAAACGCGTTCCGCCCATTTCAAGCGGCACACGACTTGTCCATTCACTCATCTTTTTGCCTTCGTTATCATTTATGCGCTAGAATGATGCTCTCTTTGAAATCATCTGTCCAGCATTAAGGGGTTGCATGACTACTTTTTCTCATATTTCGTCCGCTAAAGGGATGATAGCTAAGATCGCGGTCGTATTACTCGCGATGCAATTTCTCAATGGCTGTTCTTTATTCACCAAAGAGGTTGAGCCCATTCGCAGTGTCGAAGAATACTTTAATCGTGGTCACAATGCGCTTAATGATAGCTCATGGGATGAAGCCATCAAAGAGTTTGAAAAACTACGTTCTGTCTATCCCTATGGTGCATGGTCTGAACAAGCCTCGCTTGAATTGGCTTATGCTTACTTCCGTAACAACGAACCTCAATCAGCGGTACGTGAGCTGGAAGAATTTATTCGCATGTATCCTCGCCACCCACGTTTGCCCTATGCCATGTACTTGAAAGGCGTGGCACGTGAAAGTACGACGCGTAGTTTTTTAGATGATTATATTTCCGATCCAGCACGCCGTGATAGCGAGCCAATTCGCCAAGCTTACCAGGATTACTTGAACCTAATTCAACGCTTTCCAAACAGCGAATATGCCGATGATGCCAAACTGCGCTTAATTCGATTACGCAACAATTTAGCCCGTCACGAGTTACAAGTTGCTGAGTTTTATGTCGAACGCGCCGCTTGGTTAGCCGCCGCTAAACGCGCTCAGTATGTGCTCGAAAACTACCCACAAACCGTCAGCAGTCAGCGTGCCCTGCAAATTATGGCTAAAGCCTATCAAGAGTTGAAATTAGACAGATCCGCCGAAGAAGTGAAGCAAGTGATGCAACTCAATAACATTCCGATTCAATAAGGCGTAAGGCTTATCATGAGCAAAAAAATTATTGCCGCCGCTGTCATCAGCGTGATTGTACTCGTGGCTTGGTTCAAGTGGCAGCCAAAAACGGTTGAGGCCATTCAAGTAACGCAGGCAGATATCAGTCAAACCATCGTTGCCACCGGACGTGTTGCACCCATGGCCAAAGTTGAATTAGCTAGTTTGGTTACTGCGCAAATCGGGCAAATCCATGTTCGTGAAGGTGAACAAATCAGCCAAGATCAATTGCTCATTTCCTTAACCGATGCCAGTGTCGATGCCAACCTTGTGCAAGCTCAAGCAAACCTTCGTGAAGCAGAACAGCGCGTGCAGGAATTAGCTCAACTTACTCGTCCCCTAGCAGAAAATAATCTTGCTCAAGCCAAAGCCAATCTGACACTAGCAGAAGCGGAATATCAGCGCTATGCCAGCTTACAACAAAAGAATCTTGCTTCTCAGTCCAGCTTAGACAATGCCAGAAAAACACTCGATTTCAACCAACAAGCTTACCAAGCCGCTCTCAAACAATGGCAGGCCACTCAACACAATGGTATCAGCACGCAACTCTTGCACAGTCGTTTAGCACAGGCGCAAGCCGCATTTGCTGTTGCACAAGCGAAACAAGCTCAGCTGAATATTCGAGCACCCAGTTCTGGTGTCCTCTTACAACGACTGGTTGAAGTGGGTGCAACAGCCCAAGCTGGCAAGCCTTTATTAACCATGGCTAGTGACGGAGAAATCCGCATTGAAGCACCGATTGATGAAAAAAGTATGCGATTTTTAGCCCCCGAACAGCGTGCCCGAGTGATCGCTGATGCCTACCCGCAACAGCCCTTTGAAGCCAAGCTGGCGCTCATTTATCCAAGTATTGATCCTAACCGCGCTACCATCAACATTCGCCTTGTTGTCGAACATCCACCCGCTTTCTTACGCCCCGACATGACAGTTAGTATCGAAATGATAACGGGAAATGCAACGAACACTCTCGTAGTACCGAGCGATGCTGTTCACGACATCGCCAGTCAATCTCCATGGGTCATGAAAGTAGAGCAAGGTCAAACCGTCAAACAACCTGTTAGGCTAGGTATTAAAGGGATAGGTAATAGCCAAATCCTTGAGGGGGTAACGGCTGGTGACTGGTTGGTGACACAAGCTGACATTCCACTGGGAACTCGTGTTCAGGTTAAAGCACGCTCACCCTCCTCAGAACGGTAAACGGACAACCTTATGTCACTGGCATTTGAATGGTTATTGGCAATTCGTTTCCTTAAAGAAGGTCGCATGCAATCATGGCTTATCCTCGCTGGTGTCACGGGTGGTGTTGCCATTATTATTTTTTTGACGCAACTAATCAACCAACTTCAAGGCACGATTATCGACCGAGTGCTCTCTTCACAAGCACATATCGTCATGCGTCCAGCCGAAGAGGCTGTGCTCAGATTCGACCAAGCCGACACGCTCACTGCAGCTTTGATTCAACAACGAGGTCAACGTCTACGCAGCATCGATCAATGGGAGAGCTTTGCACAGCTTGCTCGTACCACACCCGGTATCAAAGCGGTTTCTCCCTTGGCCACAGGCCCGGTTTTTGCGCGTAACAATCTCGCCAGTAAATCGGTGGTGCTGATGGGTATTGTGCCAGAAGACTATTTGAATGTCGTTAATATGAATCGCTATCTGGTCAAAGGACGTTTCGATATCGGCAGCGAACAAACGGTGATAGGCACAGAATTGGCGAAAGACTTAGGCGTTAACTTGGGCGATCGCATTCAAGTGGTCAGTGAAAGTGGTGTGGTGCAAAACCTAACGATTGTCGGCCTGTTTGACATTAACAATAAGGACTTGAATAAACGCTGGGTATTCACACAACTGCGACTCGCACAAAGCTTGCTCAACATTCCTGGTGGGGTTTCCTCGATAGATTTAACTGTGCATGACTTATTTGGTGCCAAATTGCTGGCACAAAGATTAAGCAAGCAAACAGGATTGTTGGTTGAGTCTTGGATGGAAACCAACTCAGGATTGCTCAACGCACTCTCTAATCAAACTGTCACCAATAACCTCATACGTGTGTTTGTTGTCATTATTGTCGCACTAGGCATTGCTAGCGTATTGGTGGTATCTGTGGTGCAAAAGCAAAAAGAAATTGGCATCCTGCGTGCTATGGGAGCAACACAGCAGCAGGTATTGCGCATTTTTCTCATGCAAGGCGCTATCTTTGGCAGCTTAGGCTCGCTGATGGGCGTCTCCCTAGCTTTTGCCCTGCTCACCTTATTTGCAAGCATTTACAAGGCCCCCAATGGTAGCATCATGTTTACGGCTCAACTCGACCCCAACCTGGTCGTGATGGCCAGCATAGTTGCATTGCTGGTTGGGATTTTAGCCGCTCTACTCCCAGCGCGAAGAGCTGCCCGCATGGATCCCGTGCAAGCGATTCGGAGTTAAGGCATGAATCCGATTTTACAGCTCAAACACATTCGCAAATCCTACAATATCGGTACCAGCATCGAAACCGAAATTTTACATGGTATCGATATTGAGTTGTCATCAGGCAGCTTTAGTGCCCTGACAGGACCTTCTGGTTCGGGCAAATCAACCTTACTTAATATCATTGGCCTATTAGAACCCCCTACTTCTGGCGAATTGATTATTGCTGGGCAAAGCACTCAAAACATCGGCGATGATCAACTCACCAAATTGCGTGGCTTAAATATTGGTTTTGTTTTTCAGTTTCACCATTTGCTGCCTGCTTTTAATGCGCTCGAAAATGTCATGATGCCATCCATCATTCACCGCCATTTAGAAAGACAAGCAGCGGAAAAGCGTGCTCAGCAGCTACTTGGTGCGGTGGGTTTAGCACAAGCCCTTTACAAAAAACCTAATGAGCTCTCTGGTGGCATGCAACAGCGGGTAGCGATTGCTCGCGCACTCATGCTCAATCCACCTTTAGTTTTGGCCGACGAACCGACTGGAAATCTGGATACGCACTCGGCTGATGAAATTTTCAAACTACTTGAACACATCAATCAAACCGAAGGTATTTCCTTTTTAATTGTCACACATGACATGCAACTGGCGCGTCGCTGCGGTCAAGGCTTCCACCTTGTTGATGGTCAATTGACGCAATCCTTTTAGGTTTTTACCGCAATAGCCGTTACATAAGTAGGCTCATTCTTTGTTGTCTGTTTTCGTTAAATCGACCTTGATTTTGCTTTTGTGGTGCGACCAGTCGAATAAAGAACATAAAACCGTCATTTTTAGTGGATTGAAACTGCGTATAATTTCGCTAGAGAACACTGGTTTTAAGCTTAGAAATCGTTATAATAAATCTGTGTTGATCACTTAATCAACCAGATGAAGCAAGATAGCCTCACCCTACTTATGAGAGCTTACTCAGTTAGCCATTGGAGATTCTTGAATGGATGAATTAATGCAGGTGTTTCGCCAAACCTACCTTGAAGAAAGTTTTGAGGGATTGGCAGCCATGGAGTCCAACTTACTGACTCTACCTGAAGGCACACCCGATACCGAAGTGGTCAATACTATCTTCCGTGCCGCGCACTCCATGAAAGGAGGTGCGGGCACCTTTGGGTTTTCTGAGCTCATCCACCTTACTCATATTCTCGAAACCTTGCTCGATGAAATGCGTTCTGGTAAACGTAACGTTACTTCTGAAAATCGTGAAGCCTTGCTACAGTCTGTCGATGTCTTGCGTATGATTCTTGATGCATACCAAGATAATCAGCCAATTGATATGGCAGCTGTCAAAGCGATGGAGCAACGCTTAGAAGCGATTTTGAACAATGGCGCTCAAAGTGCAGTGACTGACAATCATTCACTCAGCAACACCAGTGATGCCCCTGAAGTCACAGGCTATCAAATTCACTTATCCCCCAATGATGACTACTTTACTTCTGGCATTGATTTGCTGAAATTACTTCATGAGTTGAGTCGCATCGAAGGGGCCGAAAGAACGCATATCAAAGCACATCTTAATGAAGGCAACCCACTTCAAGTTGAACACTGCTTAATTTCTTTTAATGTGCTCATAGACGGCGAAGTAGAGTTAGCCGACATCGATGAAGTATTTGAATGGTTAGACGAAGATAGTTGCCATATCAGTATTAGTCCAGTCTATCGCAATGTTGGTAGCGCCGCTCAAACACTTAGCGACCTTAGCGTGCCTAAAGATACCAGTGTTTCAGTAACGAAAGCACCTACATCGGCTACTCAGCCATTAGGCACCACCGCTACGACACCGGTAGCCAATAACAACACACCAAGAACGGCAGTTGCCACTGCTGAAAAACCAGAAAGTTCTATTCGCGTTTCTATCAGTAAAATCGACCAAATGGTCGATATGGTTGGTGAATTAGTTATTGCTCAGTCAATGCTATCCCGATTCGGCCTACTTGCTGATCAGTTGAACGCTCCTTGGGCAGATGAGCTGAAAGAAGGGCTAGTCGATATTGAGCGTCATACGCGCGCCATGCAAGAATCAGTCATGTCAATTCGTATGATGCCGATTAGTTTTGCCTTCAACCGCATGCCACGCATCGTGCATGATGTGAGTGCCAAACTCGAAAAAGATATTGAATTGGTGATGGAAGGTGAAAACACTGAAGTAGATAAAACTGTCCTAGAAAAACTTACCGATCCACTTGTTCACATTATCCGCAACTCCGTTGATCATGGTATTGAAAAACCAGATGAACGTGAAGCAAAAGGCAAATCACGTAAGGGTACAGTCTGCTTATCAGCCTTCCATGCTGGTGGTAACATTGTTATTCAAATTAAAGATGATGGTGCAGGCATCAGACTAGACAAAGTACGTCAGAAAGCCATCGATGCTGGTATCATTTCAGAACATCAGGTCCTGACCGAAAAAGAAAACATTGATCTGATCTTCCACCCCGGTTTCTCAACTGCCGATCAAGTAACCGACATTTCTGGTCGTGGCGTCGGTATGGATGTTGTACGTCGTAACATCCGTGAACTGGGTGGTACCATTGAAGTTCAAACTGAACAAAACATCGGTTCAATCTTTACCATTCGCCTACCGCTCACTCTAGCCATTTTGGATGGTCAGCTGGCTAAAGTGGGTGACGAAACCTATATCTTCCCATTAGCATCGATTGTCGAATCGGTACTACCTGCCGAAGATAATATTAAGAGTGTTAAAGGCACCTACCTCTATCGCCTACGCGATGTTTATATACCCGTTGTGCGCTTAAACGACTTCTTCAACCGTCCCGTTGGCAAAACCGAATTAACGCAAGGTTTGTTAGTTGTCGTTGAAAATGGTGATAAGCGTTTCGGCGTGTTTGTCGATAGTTTAGAAAGCCAACAGCAAGTGGTGATCAAATCGTTAGATACCAACTACCGCAAAGTAAACGGCATCTCTGGCGCAACCATTATGGGTGATGGTCGCGTTGCCATGATTCTTGATCTCACTGAACTCTCGCACGAAGTTGAATAAGGGCATGACGATGGAAAACACCAAACAATTGCTTACCTTCATTCTCAATAATGAAGTTTATGGGGTAGATATTTTACGTATTCAAGAAATTAAAGACGTAGAAAAATGTACACCTATCCCAAATACCCCTGAATGGACCCTTGGCGTCATTAATCTTCGTGGCTCGGTTGTACCTGTATTCGATTTACGCAAAATGTTTTTCGACTATGAGTCTGATAATGGCGTCATCATCGTACTGCGTGTCGAAAATAATGGCAAAACTAAAGTTGTCGGCATCGTTGTTGACTCAGTATCTAACACTGAGTTTGCCAATTTAGACGAATTGCAACCTGCCCCCAAAAAAGATGGTGAAGCCAAAAATGTCTTCGTTGAAGGACTGGTTTCCATTGACGGTCGTATGGTAATTTTGACAGATATTGATAAAATAGATTTCTTTAGGGAGTAACTCAGCCATGGAAGAACTCACGTACAAAAGCATCATGACTGATCAAACCGCTTTTGACAGCTGGCTACAAACAGATAACCTGAAAGCCAGTGTACAAACAATCACAAAAATTGATACTGCTGGCGCACAGGTCATTATCGGCCTACTGGAACAACAAAAAATAGCATTCACCGATTTATCAGAAGCACTGCAAAACGAATTATCATTTTTAGGAGTAAGTAATGGCTAAGAAAATTTTAGCGGTTGACGATTCAAAATCTATGCGCCAAATGGTTGCGATGACCTTAAAAAGCGCTGGATTTGATGTGGTTGAAGCTGAAGATGGCGTCGATGCCTTAAACAAAGCCAATGCAGCTCAGTTTGATTTGGTCTTGACTGACATTAACATGCCAAATATGAATGGCATCGAACTCACCACAAAGCTACGCGCTCTGGGTAATTACCGTATGACACCGATTATCTGCCTAACCACTGAATCCTCAGATGACATGAAAGGCAAAGGTAAAGCAGCAGGTGCAACAGGTTGGATCGTCAAACCTTTCAGCCCAGAAAAGCTACTCGCGACCATTAATCGCGTTATCTAAGCCGTTAAAAACAATGAAGCTGGATTGCTCCAGCTTCAGATACATTACCTTCGTATGATTAAGTAGTCCCTTCCATCATACTCATCAGCATGTGATTGTTGGCTTGAGCGTCCAGCAAAGCAACAGCAGACCAAAACCAGCCACCTGTGCGCAAAAAGCGTCTGGCGACATAAAACATCTTTTCGACGCGAATAATGGCCACTCCGCCCGCATATTCCCGAACAAGCTTAGCATCCGCCTCTTCAAAGAAGCAGCAACGTTGATTCAAAGACCAATGTAAATAAGGGTCGAAAGGCGCTAATGCCCCTCCGACTTCTGCCAACACCGCATCTAATTGTTGCAGTAACGCCGTATCATCACACTCTTTCTGAATTTGCATAACGCTCTCTAATTACCTAATCCATGTTAATAAGGGGCAACACGATATTTACCCGACTGAATCAATACTCTCACCGCTTGCCCAGCCGTAAAGGTTTCATCTCCAGCCTGCACAATCGACATTATTTGTCCATTGTCATCCATTTGTACCGTTAGTTCAGCTGCATTTTCTTTGTTCGTTGCCTTTTGTGCAGCCGATCCGGCTATCGCACCAACTGTCGCACCAATCAAGCTACCCAAAACAGCTTCTGTGCCACGCCCAGAACCCATCTGAGAGCCAGCAACGCCGCCAATGGCACCACCGGCAACCGCTCCCATATTGGTGTTAGAAGACGTTTCGATTTGCACCGGACGTACAGAAAGCAACTTGGCCAGTCGTACCTCTTGAGGCTTAAGCGCCTCATTCGACTTATAAATCGTACCCGAAGGTGCCGAAGGTGAACAGCCAGCAACAACAAGACAGGTTGTCATCACGACAAGCATTAACCCCTGTTTTACTAACATAATACCTCCCTATCTATTTGCCCGACTCAACAACAGTATGCCAGTGACGCAACGACATCACAAGAGGGAAGCATAACAACATTAAACTTTTTACAAAACCGATAAAATACCGTGCAAAGCAATTCATTATTGTCTATAATTATCTGCTTATTATATCTATCGGCTTTGGGCAAATGAGCAAAGAAGACGTCATCGAATTTGAAGGCACAGTCAGCGAAGTACTACCAAACACCATGTTTCGTGTTACCTTAGAAAATGGTCATTCGGTACTAGCGCATATCTCTGGAAAGATGCGCAAAAATTATATCCGTATTTTAGCGGGCGATAAGGTTAAAGTAGAACTAACACCCTACGACTTGACTAAGGGACGCATTACTTTCCGCGTGAAATAATAAGCCTAGTTAGGGTATGACCTTGTTGCAGTAAAAAGCCCCACTCTCAGAGCGGGGCTTTCTTATTGATGCTGCGAAGAGGGCTTCATCAAAACGGCTACTAGAGCAAGAAAATTGTTGCCAACCCTAAGAAAGTCAAGAAGCCCATCACATCGGTAATGGTCATTAGAATCATACTGGCAGACAAGGCGGGGTCAATACCCAAACGGTCGAGCACAATGGGAATGAACACCCCAGCACCCACAGCAAGGGTCATGTTAATGGTGAGTGCGGCAGCAATGACAGCACCGACACCGGGCTCAAAGATCAACCAAGCGACTAAGCCCATCATGCTTGCCCAAAGCAAACTGTTGAGCAAGCCAACACCCAATTCACGGCGCAGTAGCCAACGCATATTCGATAGACTGACCTGCCCTAGTGCCAAACCACGCACCGTTAGCGTCAGAGTTTGACTACCAGCAACACCGCCCATACTCGCCACAATAGGCATTAGGACAGCAAGCGCCACCAACTGAGCAATACTCGCCTCAAACTGTCCAATCACCCAAGCGGCTAAGGAAGCCGTACAAAGATTAATCCCTAACCACAAAGCACGACGTTTGGCACTGGTGAACACAGGTGCGAAAATATCTGCCTCTTCATCCAAACCGGCCATAACCATTAAAGCACGCTCAGATTGACCACGAATGACGTCTAACACATCGTCAACCGTAACACGCCCAATAAACTTACCTGACGCATCTACCACCGCTACGGAAACCAAATCGCGACGGTCAAATAAATGAGCGACCTCATCCTCTTCCATGTAAGCAGATATGGCTTGCTCGCTGGCATCCATTACCGATTCTACGCGCGCACTACCCGGCTGCGTCACTAAAGTTGAAAGATTTAGCTTACCTAAGTAGTAGCCATTTTCGTCCACGACCATTAAGCCATCGGTCTGATCGGGAAGGACTTTATGACGACGCAGGTAGCGCAAAACAGTGTAAATATCGACATCGGCACGCACTTCAATCGCATCGAAACGCATTAAACGCCCCGCTGTGCCTTCGGGATAACTGAGTGACTCTTCAACATCAGCACGGGTTTCATGATCTAATTGTTCTAAGATGGCATCTGATTTAGCTTCAGGAACATCTTCCAGAACGTAAGCGATATCGTCCGCATCTAAGGGCTCTAGCGCATCGACCAACTCTTGATGTGGCATGAGGGCAATGAGTGACGCTCTCACCTCATCATGCAAGTGCAAGAGCACATTACCCTGCTCTGAATTTGGAATCAGCTCCCAAACTTTTAAACGTTGATGCACAGGTAAAGATTCAAGCAAAACAGCCAAATCAGTTTCGTGCTCTGCCTGTAACAAATCGGCTAGAACATCATAATGCCCTTCTTCCAACAAAGGGTATACTTGAGCCAACAAGGGCTCATCACGCTCGCGAATGGCATCAGACCGTTCAGACATTGGTCATATCATCATCAACAGTTACAATGGCTACTGACTCAACGCGACGATCTTTCATCGCCATCACCGTCAACTTCAATGATCCCTCATGCAACACATCACCCACCTCAGGCATTCTTCCCAAGCGCTCCATAAATAGACCAGATAAGGTATGTACTTGCAATTCGGCTTCGATCACTAAGCCGGTAAGCTTACGTACTTCATCCAAATCCGACAAACCATGGGCTTTCCAACCCTGCTCTGTGGGTTCAATCGGATATTCAGCCAAACGCTCATCCAGCTCATCGCCAATATCACCTACCAATTCTTCCAGTACATCTTCGAGGGTAATTAAGCCAACAATCTCACCATACTCATCGACTACCATCGCTAAATGCGATTGATTACCGCGCATTTGCTCGAATAACTGTGTGGCGTTCAAGCTATCGGGCAACATGAGCACGGGGCGGCAAAAGTCTTTCAAATGCGCCCACGGCTGCTGGTCACCAGCTAACAAAGCACGGTACAGGTCCTTAACGATAACCACACCGTGTACTTGATTAAAACCGGCTTCAATTACAGGGAAACGCGAGTGTTGTGTATCTAAAATGAGCGCCAACAGGCTTTCTGCGGGGTGGTCAATATCCAGCGCATCTATATCATTGCGCGGAGTCATCAATTCGCGCGCAGTACGATGCTCCATTTCAAACAGGTTAGTGAGCATGTCGGCTTTTTGATGTCCCATTTCACCACTGGCACGAGACTGGTCAATAATGCCTTTAATCTCTTCATCGGTGAACACTTCTAAGTGACTGGCTGGACGTACACCCATACTTTTCAAAATCAGCGCTGAGGTTTTATCCAATAAACGCGACAAGGGATAAACCATGACAAAGAAGCCACGCAATGGCCAAGCCACCCACATAGCGACGGATTCTGGCACGCGAATGGCGAGGTTTTTCGGCACCTGTTCACCAATAACAATGTGCAAGGCCGAGAAAATGATGAAGCCAATTAAAAATGCCACCGTATGCATGATTTCTGCTGGCAACCCCATCAACACAAACAAAGGTTCAACTAACGCAGCGACAAAAGGCTCACCTACCCAACCCAACCCCAGAGATGCCATAGTAATACCCAACTGACAGGCAGCCAGATAAGGTTCGATATTTTGATGAATTTGGTAAGTCAGGCGGCCTGTCGCGCTTTGATCGGCAAGCTGATTAAGCCGGACCTGTTTCGCTTTAACCAAAGCAAATTCTGCAGCAACAAAAAAGGCGTTAATCGCCAACAAGAGAATTATCTGGATTAAGCTAATCCAGTATGAAATTTCAGTTTCCATGTCCATCATCTTAACGGATTTTTATGAAGATTGCATGACAAGAAAAGGGAAGCAGCCGTTATTATGATGTCTTTCGCAATAGCATCAACCCATCGCGTAACGGCAAACATACCGCAATCGCATCGACTAGCTGGCAAGCTGCTTGATTAAAGCGATCTACCGCTTCGGCACGACTAGAAGGCTGCTCACTGGTAACGTGACCACCCCACAAGACATTATCGGCCACCAGCAGCCCACCCGCTGGCAACAAGCGCCAGCAGCTCGTTAAATAATCGGGATAACGGTGTTTATCGGCATCCAAAAAAATAAAGTCGAAACTCGCGTCGCTTTGCTCGGCTAACCACTCATGGGCAAAACAAGTGATACAAGTGACCTTGTGACCGTGTGGACTCTGAGCTAAAAAGGGTGCGGCGAAGGCTTGACTGAGCGGATTGGCATCCAGCGTCACAACCTGACCATCATCTGGTGTGCCTTCGGCCATAGCCAAAGCAGAATAACCGGTAAAAGTACCAATATCTAAAACACGTTTTGCTTGCGCGGTGGCGACCAATAATTTAAGCAGTTGCCCGACACTACGCCCCGACAAATTGACTTGATAATCCGCTCGTTTTTCGGCCGTAAATGCCGCTAAGTTCCTCAGCGCAGCAGACTCGGCAGAACAGTGGGCATCGCAATAATCGGCAATATCAGGCGACAAAAAAGTGCGTGGTGTTTTGCTTTCTTTCACCTTTTTGCTGGGAGTTTCACTCACGCCACCACTCCTTCGCCACGACGAAACACCCACTGTGTATCAGTTGAGACTTCGGGCGCATAAGCATAACCCGCTAGGTTAAACCCTTTCAGCGCTTGCACATCATCAACCGCTCGTTCGGCAGCGTAACGCACCATTAATCCGCGCGCTTTTTTGGCATAAAAACTGATGATTTTATACTTGCCGGCTTTTTCATCTTGAAAAACAGGCGTAACAATCGGTGCTTGAATGGCTTTGGCTTGAATAGCGGAAAAATACTCAGTCGAAGCCAAATTGACCAATACGGGTTGTGCTTGCTGTGCCAACAAGCCATTCACCGCTTGTGTTAAACGATCGCCCCAAAAATCATACAAGTTTTTACCCCGACTATTGGCAAAACTCGTCCCCATTTCCAGTCGATAAGGTTGCATATAGTCCAGCGGACGCAATAACCCATACAAGCCAGACAAGATGCGTAAATGGTCTTGTAACCAATGAATCTGGTCTGCATTTAACTGACTGGCAGACAAGCCTTCATAAACATCGCCATTAAAAGCAAACACCGCTTGCTTGGCGTTATGGGCGGAAAAAGGAAAATGAAAATCGCGATAGCGTTGCACATTCAGCTCGCTTAATTTAGCGGACAAATCCATCAGTTTGGCGACATCTTCAACCGACAACTCACGCAAGGCATCAATTAACACTTGCGACTGATCTAAAAAGTCACACTGAGTCGCTTCCGTTAAAGGGGCTGGTGAGTCCATATCCAATGCTTTGGCAGGCGAAATAAGCATTAACATGCGTTCAAGTCCTATGATAATGTTTGTGACACATAATTTTCGAGATAGTTTAACCGCTCAGGCGTACCCACATCCAGCCAAAATCCACGATGATGTTCACCACTCACTTGATGCGTCTGCATTGCTTTGCGTAACAAGGGTGCTAAGGGAAAAGTGCCCGCATGACACTGAGCAAATAGGTCGGGCGAAATGAGTGATACGCCAGCAAAGGTTAAACTCGGTGCATCACTAACCAAACCTTGGGCGCTAAGACTAAAATCACCCTGCGGATGGTGCTCTGGGTTATCGACCAAACACACATGCGCCAGCATCTCCTCAGCCAAGCCTCTTTGCACTAAGTTAGCCAAATTGATATCGGTAAAAACATCGCCATTTACCAACAAAAAAGGCGCATCACCCAGTAACGGCAAGGCATTGAAAATACCACCACCCGTTTCTAAGCCCAAATTACCTTCAGCAGAATAGCGAATCGTTAATCCCCAGCGGCTACCATCACCCAAGGCGTGCGGAATCTGCTCGCCTAACCAAGCATGGTTGATAATGACTTCTTGAATACCGGCACGCGCTAAGGCTTCTAAATGCCAGACAATGAGAGGCTTTCCTCCCACCATTAATAAGGGTTTTGGCGTGTTATCGGTTAAGGGGCGCATACGCTCTCCCCGACCAGCTGCTAAAATCATTGCTTTCAAAGCAATCTGTCTCCCACTCGCTTTTCAAGCCAATCGGCCAAATTCGATAGTTCAGGATAACGACTGGCCACGCTTAACAGGTACTTCAACACCAGCGGCATATCGTTAAGGTAACCCTTTTTGCCATCTCGATGATACAAACGCGCGAAGATACCCAACACTTTGAGATGTCTTTGCACGCCCATCCAATCAAAGGCTCTGACAAAGCTCGTCCATTCGTCTTTGCTTAACCGCCCTGCCGACACCAAGGCCAAAAAGTAAAAACGCAGCCATTCGCTGACCTGATCCTCATCGAAACGCACATAAGCATCACGCAACAAAGAGACGGCATCATAAGTCAGCGCACCACTTACCGCATCTTGAAAATCAATCACACCCAAAACGCCTTTATGCGTGACCATCAAATTACGACTGTGGTAATCACGATGTACCAGCACTTGCGGTTGCGCTAAGGCATTACCAGTTAGTAATCGCAACCATTGCTGCCATTCGCTCTGCTCAAAAGAAGACAAGGGCGCATCACAATGCACTTTCAATAACCAATCGGGCAAGAGCTGCATTTCGCGCACCAATAAAGGCGCATCGTAATTGGGTAAGCTTTGCGCCACTGCTGGCTGTTGCTCATGCGTTTGCCAATTCACCAATTGCGTCAGTGCTTGCCGATACAGCCGATCAATCGCCACCTCATCCGCTTGAGCCACTGCTTGCGCCAAGGTGGTATCGCCAAAATCTTCAAGCAACAAAAACCCTTGCTCTATCGACTGAGCGTAACAAGCAGGCACCGCCACCGACAAGCTCGCCATGGCGGCACGTACCTTTAGAAAAGGGCGCACATCCTCTTGTGGCGGCGGCGCATCCATCACCATCGCCGTTACATCATCTGCTCCTTGCCAACGAAAATAACGTCTAAAACTGGCATCGCCCGTTAAGGGTGTGAGTCGTCCTTCTCGCCAAGCGGCTTGTCCAGCTAACCATTCTCGCATCGACTGAGCACGAATATCTTGCATAATTTCTCCCTAAGCCGTCATTGCCTGATAAAATACTCGTTTTATCACGCCATTGACAAGTTGATGTTGTCCTTTTCTCGTCTAATCGCTAGCTTACTGTTAACGAGTGCCTGCTTCTCTGCAGCTTACGCTGAGAATGTCTGTCGCTATTCGTGGCTATTTGCGCCCGATAGTTGGCAACTGTCTGCCGGACAAAAGGAACTGGTTGGTGAGAAGCTAAACCACCCCAACAGCGATTTATTTACCCTATCTGGCGATGCCAGCGTCACCTTGTCTGATAAAAAGCTCAACGCCGACCTTATTCATTACTATCAAGAAAGTGATAAAGCCTATGCCTTTGGTCATGTACGCATCCAAAACAAGCAATACCTAGCCACAGCAGAAAGTGCCGAGCATGACGAAAAGTCCCACACCACCCAGTTAGAACAACTCAACTATCAACTGCTTGAAAACAAGGCATGGGGAACCGCCGACAGTGCGATGGTGACGCAAAACAATGAACAAGTTGCCTTTCATAAACTGCGCTACACTGGCTGTCCGATAGGTGAAGAGTCTTGGTGGATGTCCTTTGATAAGCTCGTTGTTGATGACAAGGCCAAACTGGCAACGGGTGACCATGCGGTATTACGCTTTCATGATGTGCCCGTATTTTACTTCCCTAAGTTTCAATTTAGTACAGCAGATAGGGCGTCAGGGTTTCTCATGCCAACCATTACCACCTACCACAACGAAACAGCGGGTGTCAGCAGCAGCAAATCCATCGTCAAAATCCCTTATTATTTTAATATTGCCCCCAACATGGACGACACCCTTACCCTTATTCAGGTAGCCGACCGAGGGCAAGCGATTGATAACGAGTTTCGTTATTGGTTTAATAGCCAGCGCGGCGATTTAACCACCACTTTTTTGCGCGACGAAACGACTCGTCAAGACCGATATCGCATTTGGTGGAATTTCAACCAGACACTAGCACAAGCATGGCAACTGAATGGGTCATGGCACGATGTTTCCGATCCTTCTTTTTATCGAGAAACGCAGCTAACCGATTTTTACCTACGCAATATGCTCTATCTAGCTCGCCATCTCAACTTGAGCAAAAGTTGGGAAAACCAACAACTCAGCGCCCAACTACTGGACTTTAAGCAAATGCTTTATGGTCAACCTTACTACAGCGCCCTTCCTAGCTTGCAACACCAATGGAAATTTGAGCCAAGCAATTCGCCCTACTATGCCCGTATGAGCAGCGAATTTAGTCACTTCTTAGCCCCTCAAGCGCGCACGCCCATTGCCACGGGCAATCGTATTCACCTAGCCCCTACACTGGGGTTTGACCTATGGAAACCCTATGGTTTTTTACGGGGTAAAACACAATTGCTGATGACACAGTATGATTTAAGTGACAATACCAACAACCAACTTAACCGCACACTACCTTTAGCCAGCTTAGATGCAGGTACGGTGTTTGAAAAACCAATTAGCTTATTCAATAAAGGTTACGTGCACACACTTGAACCACGCATGAAATATCTTTACGTTGGTACACAAGACCAATCTCAATTTCCAGTGTTTGATACCATGTTGCGTAATTTCGATTATTTGCAACTCTATGCCGACAACCGTTTTACGGGGTTAGACCGTATCGGCGACACCAATCAAATTACCAGCGGACTGTTTAGCCGACTGTTTCATGAAAGTGGCAAGGAGTTTTTAGAACTCGGCGTCGGCCAAATTACTTATTTTCAAAACAGACAAGTACAACTGGCCGACCAGCCCCGTGAAACCAATGAGTTTTCGGACATTATTGCCACCGCTTCTTTGGTACAAAATCGCTGGCGCGCCAGCTTAACGCAACAATTAGACAGAGACAGCAAAAAACTGGTGCAAGAAGATACCAGCTTGCAATATTTAGCAGATAATGACAATCGTCTTGTTGTGCGTCATCGTTTACGTCAAAAAGGCACGGCTCTAGAAGATGAACAAACTACCTTAGGTGGCAAACTGCGCTACAACGGATTACTGAGCAGTATGCATTTTGTCAACTATAACCACACCAGCCAGCAATTACGCGGTGCCGTTAACGCTGTACAATATGATAGCTGTTGTTGGGCAGCACAATTGATTTGGGAACATAATCTCTATATTAACCAAGTGCAGGATGATATCATTCGTTTAGCATTTATCTTTAAGGGACTCACCACCTTCGGCAGCACCGCTGGCGACAAGGTTGACTCTCGACTTTATTTTGAATGAGGGAAGGTCTGAATAATGCACTTAGTTTCATATTCAGACTTCCCTGTTTTGTTTATTGAATGGTGGAAAGGTATTAAAATAGGGTGTCACATGCTACTAACTTACAACCCTTCCCCCGTGCCCCTATCCCATACTATTTCTTAGATATTTCGAGGTTTACAGCGCATGAACACTCCCCGTCTGCTCACCATCACTGGCCTACTCATGAGCAATCTTTTTGCATCGCTTACCTGGGCTGACGAACTACTCGATCGGAGCATTGCGATTGTTAATCGTACGGTCATTACCGAGTCTGAGTTGATGAATGAAAGCCGCGACATTGTGCGTAACTTGTCTACACAAGGGGTAAAATTGCCGCCTGCTCAGGAACTTTATAAACAAGTATTAGAGCAAATGATCCTAAAACAAGCACAAGAGGATCTCGCATCACAACTCGGTATTCGTATTCGTGATGAAGAAGTGAATGAGCGTTTGCAAGCGATTGCCCAGCAAAACAACCTAGACCTCATCACCTTGCGTCAACGCCTAGAAGCTCAAGAACCGGGTAGTTTCACACGCCTACGTGATTCAGTGCGTGACGAACTATCGATCGAAGAATTGCGCAACCAAGAAGTGGTACAGCGCATTCGCGTCACACCCGAAGAAGTGAAAAACTTCGTCAATCGTAAACTGGGTAACACAGGCGATAATACACGCTATAGAGTGCAACATCTACTCATTGCCCTGCCTGAGTCACCTACACCCGAGCAAATTTCTGCGACACGCGAAAAGGCGAAAATGATTTGGCAAAACCTCAAGAATGGTGAGGATTTTGCTCAACTGGCCATTCGCTATTCAGCCGACTCAAAAGCGCTTTCGGGTGGAGATTTAGGCTGGTTAGAAACGTCAGAACTACCCGGTTTCTTGGAAGACACGATTGTTGGGCTAGGTGAAGGTAACATCAGTGAACCAGTACAAAGTGGCTTGGGTTTTCATATTGTCAAAGTGAATGGCATCGAAAAAAATAACAACACCACGATTCCTACTGACGTTGAACAACAGGCAATTCGCGTGTTACGTCAGCAAAAAGGGAATAGCCTTTATGAGCAATGGTTACGTCGCGTGCGCGATGAAGCCTATGTCAATATTTTAGCGCCTGAATACAAACGTGACGACACTTAATCACATAACCGCACCAGCATTACGCATCGCCATTACACCCGGCGAACCAGCTGGCATTGGCATTGACCTAGCCGTCGCGCTCGCACAACAGGATTGGCCGCATCAACTGGTGATGATTGTTGACCCTGATCTGTTGCAAGCCAGAGCCACGCAGCTGGGCAAAGCGATTCGCATACACCCATTTGATGCCAAGCAACCAGCCACACCCAGCCATGCTGGCGAAGCCACGGTACTGCCTGTTTCTTTAGCGACTGAATGCCACACAGGTCAGCTGAACCCAGCTAATGCAGCTTATGTGTTGGCGACCTTGCAAGCGGCGGTCGATGGACTAACACAAGGCAACTTTCAAGCGCTGGTTACAGGACCTGTGCATAAAGGCGTGATTAATGATGCTGGCATTCCCTTCACTGGGCATACCGAATGGTTAGCCGAAAAAGCAGGCAATGTGCCGGTGGTAATGATGCTGGCTTGCCCCAGTTTACGTGTGGCGCTCGCCACCACCCACCTGCCCTTACGCGCCGTAGCCGATGCCATTACGCAACCCAGCCTCAAGACAGTGCTAACCATCTTACACAAGAGTTTGCAACAGGATTTTGCCATTGAACACCCTCGCATTCTCATGTCGGGACTCAACCCTCATGCCGGCGAAGGTGGTCATTTGGGACGTGAAGAAATTGAAGTGATTGAACCGGTTTGTCGTTGGGCGCAAGCGCAAGGCTGGCAAGTTTCGAACCCCTTGCCTGCCGACACCCTGTTTACCCCACCTTACCTAGCGCGCACTGATGCTGTTCTAAGTATGTATCACGATCAAGGCTTGAGCGTGCTCAAACATGTTGGATTTGGTCATGCTGTCAACATAACACTCGGCTTACCCTTTGTGCGCACCAGCGTCGATCACGGCACAGCGCTCGATTTGGCAGGCACTGGCAAAGCCGAAGTCAGTAGCTTTATTTACGCCATCGAAACAGCCATTAACATGGCACAACAACGAGCAAAGGCGAATTCATGAGCCATCAACATAAAAAACGTTTTGGTCAGCACTTTTTGCACGATCAATCGGTACTGGAGCGCATGACCCACGCCATCGCACCGCAAGCCAGTGATGTCATGCTGGAAATTGGTCCGGGAGAAGGCGCACTGACCGACCGTTTAATTGACCAAGTGTCTGCGTTTACTGTGGTAGAAATCGATAACGATCTGATCCCGACGCTCAAAAAACGTTATGGCTATCGTACTCACTTTAGCATTCGCCACCAAGATGCGCTCACTGTCGATTATGGCAGTATCGCCAACCCCTTACGCGTCGTTGGCAACCTGCCCTACAATATTTCCACGCCGCTAATTTTTAAGCTGCTCGAATCGCGCCACGCTATTACCGATATGCACTTTATGTTGCAAAAAGAAGTGGTGCAGCGCCTTGCCAGTGAAGTTGATGGCGAACACTATGGACGCCTGAGCGTCATGGCGCAATATTACTGCGCTATTGAAGACCTCTTCCATATTGGTCCAGAGGCCTTCGATCCACCACCGAAAGTCGATTCTGCTGTGGTGCGTTTAGTGCCTTATCAACAGCTACCGGCAGCGGCAAAAAGCGAAGCGACTTTTGCTCGCATCGTTAAACAGTCTTTTTCTATGCGTCGTAAAACACTGCGTAACAACTTAAAAGGCTGGTTAAGCGCTGAACAAATCGAAGCCTGTGGCATTCAGCCAGGGCACAGAGCTGAAGTCTTAACCGTGGCCGATTTTGTGCGGCTAAGTGATGCTTTTGATAATGAGAGTGCCCAAAAAGATGAGTGATTATTACCTTCCCATAGCGCCTATTCATATCGCGGTAGAAACATACTACTTGCCTGAACAATCACTTCCGATGCAGCACAGGTACACGTTTGCTTATCAAATTACCCTTCGTAACGATGGCAAAGAACCCATGACACTGCGTCGTCGCTATTGGCAAATTACCGATGACAACCAAAAGGTCGAAGTGGTGCAAGGAGCCGGCGTTGTGGGTCAACAACCCACACTAGCACCTAACGAAGGCTTTATTTACGCCTCAGGCGCACAACTCAGCACGCCCTATGGTCAGATGGAAGGCTACTATGTGTTCGAAGACACACAAGGCCACGCTTATCGTGCGCCTATTGCCCCTTTCTTGTTAAGTATCCCAAGGACACTGCATTAAAATGCGTAGCATTGCGAGCAGCGATAACAAACGCTACATCATTGGCGATTTACAAGGTTGTTATGACAGCCTAGAAGCACTGCTGACCAAAGTGGGTTTTCGCGAAGGTCATGACCATGTGTATTTATTAGGCGACATTATCAATCGAGGCCCACAATCGTTGGAGTGCTTACGTTGGGCGGCGCACACACCGAATGTGACCAGTGTACTCGGTAATCACGATTTACATTTGCTCGCCGTCGCCACTGGCAACGAGCGCCATCATAAAGCAAGCGACACACTGATACCCATTCTGCAAGCTCCTGACCGAAATCTTTTGCTCGACTGGTTACGCCATCGCCCCCTGCTCATTCGCTTAGACGATGTGAACACCACCTTGGTACATGCGGGTATCGTACCTCAATGGTCGTTGGCGCAGGCGCAACGCATGGCCAAGGCCATCGAGCAGCGCTTGCAAGCCGATGATTGGCAAGCCTTTGTGCATCACCACCTCTATGGCAACGAGCCAGCGCATGAAAGTGAGGCTGATGGTGAAATCGGCCAACTGCGTTATGCCATTAATAACTTCGCGCGTATGCGCTTGTGTCAGGCTGATGGTCGCCTTGAGTTCAAACACAAACTATCGCCCAATCAAGCCCCAGCCGGTTATGCGCCTTGGTTTAGTTGGCCACGTGTTGATGAAAGCTGTGGACGCATTTTATTTGGTCATTGGTCAACACTCAGTCAAGACACCCATCTCGCACCTCACCCCAATGCAGTGTGTTTAGACAGTGGCTGTTTGTGGGGTAAAGCACTGACTGCACTCTGTTTAGAAACGAATGAATTCACCAGCATTGATTGCCCTCAATATGCCAAACCAGGAAAGGTTTAGGTTATGCGCTCAAAACAACAAACGCCACCTAATGTTCATGAATTGCTCGCGAAGCTGGCTGCGGTTGAACTGCCTCGCTTGGATGTTCAACAACAGCTCATTCAGTTAAGGTCTGGAAAAGATCTCAACTTCTTCATTATCCCAGTGACCGTGCTGATTTTATTAGCTGGCGTTGCCATTGGCCTAAATTTAGGTAGCATGATTTGGGGCTTTGTTGGAGGATCGGCTCTGGCCTTGCTGGTAGGTTACGCTTATCACTTATGGGATGTACAATGGCAAAAAGCAGCAACAGACCAAGTATTGGCTTACATAAATGAATTAGAGGGAGAGCAAGGATTTTTACCTTGGTTTAAGCCTTTACTCGCTAAACAAAACTACCGTCGCCTGTTTTATAAACTAAGCAAACAGGGACAAGTAGAAATTGACGATTACATTCGTGCCATTAAGCGGCTTCAACAAAAAGATCCCAGCTTCTTAATGACACAATTACAAAGGCTTTATCCTGAAGCAAGTGAAGCTCGTAACAGTCAGCCAAATGCTTAATGAGCATCAGACCAACAGCAGCGCGCGTTTAACATTCGGTCTTTTCGCAAACTAAGTTAAGCGCTTAACTGATCCTTGATTCTGACCCAAATCAAATACTTGCACACGCGCTAACATTTCCGAAGCTTGTTCTCGCAAGGTATTGGCTGTGTTGGAAATTTCACTGATTAAAGCATCATTTTGTTGAGTGCGTTCGTCCATCTCGTGCATTTTAGAGCCGATCAGTTCCATACTATTGCGCTGCTCACTGGTACCCTGAGCAATACGCTCGATAGCTTGATCCGTTTCTCGTAAACGCACTTCAATCGCTTGAAAGGCTTTCACTGTTTCCGCTACCAGAGCATCACCAGTCGCTGTTTTTTCAATCGAATGTTGCACAACATCCTTAATCTCCTGCGCTGCTTGTGCCGATTTTTGTGCCAGTGCACGCACCTCGCTGGCCACGACAGCAAAGCCTCGCCCATGTTCACCCGCACGCGCTGCTTCAACCGCAGCATTCAAGGCCAATAAGTTGGTTTGAAAAGCAATCGAATCAATTAAGCCAAGGATACCGGTAATTTTTTCATTCGCTTGACGAATATCTTGCATCGCCTGCACCGTATGATTCATCTTAATCACGCCTGCTTCAGAAGCAGTTAAGGTATCTGCAGCTAATTGACGACCTTGCTCCGTCTGTTTGACGTTACTTTGCAATAACGCCAACACTTGGCGCATCGACAAGAGCGCATTTTGTAAATCCACCGCTTGCTCGTGACTGCGATGCGAGAAGTGTTCATTACCCGAGGACACTTCATGACTGGCTTGCTCAACGATCTGCGCAGCCTGTGCGATTTCCATCAAACTCGACTGTACGCGCTCCATACCCTGATTCATCGCTACAGCAATGTCATTCAACTCACCCAGGTACTGACCTTGCATACGCGCGGCAACACATCCTTGTGACAGTGCTTGAGCCAATTGCAAAACATCGTTCACTGCTTTAGATAGTCCATCCGCCATTTGGTTAATGCTATCGCTTAACCTTCCTAAATCCCCTTGGGCATCGGCGCTAACTCGCGCACTAAATTGACCAGCAACTAAAGCGTACATGGTGCGATTAACATCGGAAACCACCGCATCCAATCGACCCGCTGTATCCATACTCAATTGAACCAGCTCACGATAGCGACCAGACAAGCGTTCATTGACGGTATAAACCCTAAAATCCCCCTGCTGCAACGCTGTAAGCGCATTAGTTAAACAGCCCATACTGGCAGAAATGGCATCAACCGACTCATTCACTTTATCTTTTAGATGCAATAAATCACCCGATAACTGCCCATGCACACGCTGACTAAAGTCACCGGTCGCCAAACCGTGAACCACTTGATTCACTTCACTCAACGACTGCCCAACTTGCGCAATCAATGCATTAAAGGCTTGTGCACTCTCTCCCAGCTCATCATTACGTTTACCTAAGGCTAGACGCTGCGTAAAATCGGCACTGGCAGCGATTTCACGCATCTTATCGGTCAGAGCAGTAATCGGGCTTGCAATAGAACGGGTTAGCAGTACACCAACAATGCTCACAAAAATCGCCATCAACGTAGCCAAAATAAACTGCAAGGCATTAGCAAATTCAATCTCAGCGGCCAGATCTTGCTCAGACTGTCTCAGTTTCTGCTCTTGAATTTCGGTAAACTCATCAATCAGCTTAAAAAATCTCAGTTGAATATCTCGCATCGACCCATAAAGCACATCAACCGCTTCTTCTTTCATGTCCGCATCCAAGTTACTCAAGAACTCACCCAAAGCAGTATAGGTTTCTGCACCATTGGCACGAATTTTATCAATCATTTCTGCTTCTTGTGCAGAAAGCGGCAATTCAGACAATTGTTTCAAGCGCTCTCCATACCGATCTGCAGAATCACGCATCTTTTGTCGCTCTTGCGCTTGTTTTTTGGCGTCTGTCATGATGACGAGATTACGCTGCACTTCGGCACGAACAGCCGCCTCGTATTGTATCTGGCGAGCGAGATCATATTTAACTCGATGTTCGTTCAACATTTGATTGACATGTGATTCGACTTTTGTGTTCATGACGAGCGTCGTGGCCGAACCCACAGCAACCAACACAAACACACTAGCGAAAGCCAGCGTAAACTTACCTTTAATCTTCATGAACTTTCCTAATATTATCTTTTATTGTTGTGGTATTTTTTAGGTTTTCGTTGCCAGCGCTGCCAATTAAATGAATAAGCATGACGCTCATCCGCATCGTGATGCAGATCGCTCACACAATGCCATTGTTCGACATCCCACACAGGAAACCAAGCGTCCGCCTGGGTTAAACGCATTGCAACTTGAGTTAATACTAATTCAGTCGCCTGCTCAAGACAACTAGCGTAAATTTCTCCACCACCGATAATCCATACTCTAGCTAATCCTTGCAACATCAATTCGTTATAAAGTTGATGCCAATCATGTGCCACTTCGATGCTTTCATGCGTCCATTGCATTTGGCGGGTCAGCACAATGTTGCGGCGATTCGGCAAAGGACGACAGCCTAAAGATTCAAAGGTCTTGCGCCCCATCACCACCACGCCACCCTGCGTAGAAGCCTTGAAAAACTTGAGATCATCGGGTAAATGCCACGGCAATTTATTATTGAAACCAATAGCCCTATTTTCATCCATGGCAGCAATCAGTGAAACCATCATACAGCCACCTTAGCCGAGATATGCGGATGTGCTTGATAATTTTCGATAACAAAATCGTCAAACTGATAGTCAAAAATACTGTTAGGTTTGCGCAAAATTTTAAGGGTTGGTAGAGAGTAAGGTTCGCGCGTTAATTGCAACTTTGCCTGCTCGATGGTGTTACGGTATAAATGCACATCACCCCCCGTCCAGACAAAATCCCCCACCTGCAAATCGCACTGCTGCGCAATCATATGCGTTAACAACGCATAGCTTGCAATATTAAAAGGAACGCCCAAAAAAACATCGGCACTGCGTTGATACAGTTGGCAATTTAGCTTGCCATCGCTCACTTGAAATTGAAATAAGGCATGACAGGCGGCTAGGGCCATGCGACCTTGCTCCACATTCGCTTGCGGTGAAATACGTTCATCGGGCAAATCAGCTGGATTCCAAGCCGACACAATCAAACGACGGCTGTTAGGACGTGTTTTGATTTGTTCAATCACTTGCGCAATTTGATTCAACTCTCGACCATCCGGGGTTGCCCAACGCGTCCATTGTTTGCCATATAAAGGGCCTAATTCACCATCTGGTGTCGCCCACTCATCCCAGATACGCACGCCATGTTCTTTCAAATAAGCAATATTGGTATCACCACGTAAGAACCACAACAATTCAATGGCAATCGATTTCCAATGCAGTTTTTTCGTCGTTAACAGCGGAAAACCCTGTTGCAAGTTAAACCGCATTTGGTGACCAAACACACCGATGGTGCCCGTACCCGTGCGATCATCTTTGGCTGAGCCTTGCGCCAAAATTAAGCGTAACAAATCATGATACTGTTGCATGACGCTTACTCCAGAAAAAGATTAAGAAGAGTCCGCCAGCAATCATTGGCAAACAGAGAATTTGACCCATGGTTAACCAATCCCACGCCAGATAACCCAACTGAGCATCAGGCATACGCCAAAACTCGACCAAGAAACGTAAAGAACCATAGCCTAATAAGAAAAGTCCCGAAACCGCGCCAATACCGCGTTGTTGTCGCGAATACCACCAAAGAATGACGCCTAATACCAGCCCTTCTAACAGAGCTTCTAATAATTGCGTTGGATATTTCGGCACTAAAGTTTGAAGGCTGTGATCGTAAACCAGCATCGCCAAAGGACTATCCACTGGCGCCACCTTGCCCCACAACTCACTGTTAATGTAATTACCAATACGGCCAAAAAACAAACCGATGGTCACAAAAGGCGCAATAAAGTCGGTAATTTCGAGCAAGGACTTATTAATCTTGCGTCCATAAAGCCAAACCGTGGTAATCACACCCAGTAAGCCACCATGAAAGGACATTCCGCCCTGCCAAATCTTTAACATATCCAATGGCTGACTGATGTAGTGCGCAAAATCATAAAAGAAAATATAGCCTAACCGTCCTCCCAAAATGACACCCAAAGCACAGTAGAAGAGTAAATCGCTTACTTGATCCTTATTCCAATTGCGCCAGCTATCACGGGTTCGCACCGTGCCATAATACCAAGCGCTCAAAAAACCGATTAAATACATTAACCCATACCAGCGCACCTGCACCACACCCAAATCAAGGGCAACGGGATCAATGGTTTGATAAGTCATCATACTCA
Source organism: Gammaproteobacteria bacterium (assembly GCA_014763665.1). GTDB lineage: Bacteria > Pseudomonadota > Gammaproteobacteria > Thiomicrospirales > Thiomicrospiraceae. Next base: position 2,706 of record JACXUY010000001.1, on the reverse strand, counting down.
CTTCTTCCTACACCATACTCTGAATAATTATTAGCAATAACAATAGCGTCACACTTTCACTTAGCTCGATACCCGCACCCAATGCATCGCCCGTTTGTCCACCTAAACGCCACTGTAACCAAGAGCGCCATAGCATCAAAGGCACTAACGCAGACAACAACACAGGCGATAGCATTAAACTTGCCAAGGTTAATGCGCCTACCCCCCATCCAAGCTGACTGACTTTGCCTTGCCAGGCAAAGGTTTCGCCTAAACCCGGTTTGATGCTAGGCAAACTCAATGACCACCAAGCAGCGCCCATTCTCGCCCAAGCGGTAACAAAAACCAGCCACCAGGCCGACATATTGGCGTAGGCAAGCAAGGTGAGCAACACCCACTTCATCAGCAGTTGCAGCACCAGCACCACCACACCGAAACTGCCCACATGATGATCTGACAGCACGGTAAAGAAGCGCTCTTCATCAGCATGAGCGGCACCTAAGGCGTCGGTCAGATCAGACAAGCCATCCAAATGCAACGCCCCTGTCACCCACACCCACAACAGCAGCCCAAACAATCCCGCCAACAGCGGATGAACCAACTTACCCAGCGACCAGGCCACAGCGACCAGCGCGCCCACCACCACACCCGCCAAGGGAAACCAAACCACCGCTTTCGCCATATCGCTCAGCTGAAAATTAACCACTTTTGGCATGGGTAAGCGCGTCAGAAAGGTCATGGCAAGAATAAAACCAGTGGGTAACAAAAGTCTTTCCTTATCGTTATGGGCACCTCTAAAAACCCCACTTCGTAGGATTTTCAGAGCTCCCAAGTTTATTTAATTTCTGGTAGAGGGGATTGAAATCAAGTGGTTACATGCTTTTATCATCAAGTCCTTCCCCCAAACCCCCTTCCCGTTATGGTTTTTAGAAGTCACTTTATATTAAAGAGTAAAGGTTAGATTATAATGGAAACTGGCGCTAAAACTGAGAATAAACATGACCTTTATCCTAGACCCTCGCCTTGAAACCGACAGTATTTTTATTTGCGACTTATCGCTGTGCCAAGTTCGCTTAGAAAATGTACGCAATTTCCCTTGGCTAATTTTAGTGCCACGCATCAACAACCTAACCGAAGTTCATCAACTCAGTGTCGAACAACAAGCACAACTGATCAGCGAAAGTAGCCGCTGCGCTCAGGCGTTGAATCAGTGTTTTGCGCTCGATAAAATCAATGTCGGCGCCTTGGGCAATGTGGTGTCGCAATTGCACTGGCATGTGGTCGGGCGTCGCACAGACGATGATGCTTGGCCCAAACCCGTGTGGGGCTTTTCGCCTACCGATGCATGGACTCCCTGTGAGCAGCAGCACTGGATCTCCTTGATTAGATCAAACCTTGAATATTAGAATAAACGGCGACGCTTGAGAGCTAGGGAGTAGAAGCCATTATTCAGACCTTGCTTTAGCAAAGATCATCGGCATAATGAAGGGAATCTCTAAAAACCCCACTTATTGTAACCTTTAGAATTTCCAAATTTATTTAATCTCTGAAATATTTAATTAAATCAAAAAGTTATATTAATTTGGTGTGCATTCCTTCCCCCAACCCCTATCCCAATGGTTTTTTAGAGGTCTGCTCAAGATATTCACGAGTTTAGTGTTAAAATACAAAAGAACACGTAATTTGCAGTCAACTGCAAACTCAAACAAGTGGGGGCAACATGAAAGCATGGTTAACACAATTTTATGGTCGAATTGCAGTAGGCTATGTGGTGATAGCTGTGGTACTTTCAACCATTAGCGTTATGCGCAGTAACCAGCTCAAACAAAAATTCATCGATTATGAATTGCGTACTCAAACCACACAGACGCAAGAACACCTCCTTAATACAACAGACTACTGGATTCAAGACGCTCAACACATTAGCAATACGCTTTCGTTTGTATTAAAACAAACGGCAACAAATGCTAACACAACGGCTATCATCAATGACTATTTTAGCATTCAGAATGGTTATCGAGAGTTTGATCTGATTGCCATTAGCCGCCAGCAAGACTCCTTGCTCATGCTTTACGGCTGTAATCAACCGCCTTCGCATTGGACCGTCACGCCCAAAACAGGGTTAAACGCTATTTCATGTCACGGTCAAGCAAGTGAACTTTATTTCATAGTTGAAGACTATATAACCACACCAGACAACACGCAACTGCACATTTATTATGGCAAAAAACTAGATGCGGCGACGCTCAGCATCCTATCGCCCAGAAGCTCCCTATCTTATGTCGAATACAACCAAATCAACTACCCCGCTCGCAGCCTAACAGACTCAAACTCGGCAAGCAAGGCGGCTAAATCTAATGTCGTCAGTTTTTCCATTGCCTGGCCTAATGAAGCAAATGCTCGCCTACATGTCGAAGAAGTCTTCCCGCAACAAGAGCCAAGTTGGTTTGTATTTCTTCCTCCTCTTATCGCTTTGCTGTCCTCATTTATCGTGGTTTGGTTGGCCTTCGGTTCTTGGGCGAGAAGAAACAGTGCCGACCTAGCCTTGCTCAAAGACAGTGCTGTTCAGTTTACTGAAAGTGGAGACTTACCCTCGACACAAGCCGCTCTCGCGCCATTGTTATCATTAACGCAACCAAGCGATGCCAAACAACTAGCACAAGCGTTATGGCAATTGATTCAACATGTTTGCGCTTCGTTAGAACAAGAAAGAACCTTCACTGAAAC
>JACXUY010000199.1 GCA_014763665.1 Gammaproteobacteria bacterium | reverse complement strand
GGCGGATTACGGTGCGATTGTATTAGCGGTATCGCATGATCAGTTTGCAGATTTGACTTTGCGCCAAAATGCTTCACAAGTCATTTTTGACGTGAAGGGTATTTTGAAAGACGCAGACGCGAGATTGTAATTTTCTTTTTTATAAGCGCCTTTGGGCGCTTCTTTATTTTGTGATTGATGAAAAAAATAGTATTTGTTGTTAATCACCCAGCTTACTTTGTATCGCATCGCTTGCCTATTGGCTTGGCCTTGATTGAGCAAGGTAATGACGTGCATGTAATTGGGCCAGGTGAATGTCCTGCAGTTTTGATTGAAAAAGGGTTTAAATTTCATTCGGTTGATATGTCGCGTAAGGGCATGAATCCTTTTGCGGAGTTATCGACCATTTTGGCATTGCGTCGATTGTTTAAACAGATGCAACCAGACCTTGTGCATTTGGTGACAATTAAGCCTTATTTGTATGGCGGTATTGCCGCACGGTTGGCGGGTGTGCCGGCCGTGGTTTCGGCTGTCGCTGGGCTTGGTACAGTGTTTATTGACCAAACTTTTAAAGCAAAGGCTGTGCGTTCTGTGCTTTGGTTTTTATACAAGTTTGCATTTGGGCATAAAAACCAGAAGGTTATTTTTCAAAACAATAGTGATGCGTCTCTTTTAAGTGATTGGATAGGTTTATCACCTGAAAAAATTAAACTTATTCGTGGCTCTGGTGTGGATTTGCAATGCTACCAATTTGTTGAAGAACCTAATGATGTACCAGTTGTAACACTTGTTGCGCGTTTGCTGATTGATAAGGGTGTTGGTGAGTTTGTTAAATCCTCACGTATTCTTAGAGCACGTGGTGTTGATGTGCGTATGTGCCTTGTTGGCGATATTGACGAGGGAAATAGAACTAGTATCACGGCAAATCAATTAAATGTTTGGGTGGATCAAGATCTAATTGAGGCATGGGGTTATAGATTGGATATTAAACAAGTTTATGCTGAATCAAATATCGTTTGTTTGCCATCTTATCGCGAAGGTTTGCCTAAGTCACTAGTTGAAGCAGCCGCCTGTGGGCGTGCGGTAGTGACAACCGATGTGCCAGGTTGTCGTGATGCGATTGAGCCAAATTTAACGGGTGTCCTGGTGCCGGTTCGTGATGCAGAAGCTTTAGCGAATGCGATTCAAGATTTAATTGAAAGTCCTGATAAGCGAAAAGCGATGGGTAAAGCTGGGCGTGAATTAGCTGAAAAAGAGTTTGCGATTGAAAAAGTCGTGGGTGCGCATTTAGCGATTTATGATGAACTCTTA
>JACXUY010000022.1 GCA_014763665.1 Gammaproteobacteria bacterium | reverse complement strand
TGGCCATTGCGGGATTGAGTTCTCAGCTGGTGATTGAAGTTGGCAAAAATCAACGTATTGAACACCCAGTTGTTGTGCGTTGTTTTGGTGAAGCTGGGGTTGGGCAGTCGCTAGCCTTGTCAGTCACCTTAGGACAAAGTGCAGAACTGACATTGATTGAAGTGATGGGTGGTGCCTCTGATGGTGTGATCTTCATGCATTCGCAGTTGGGCGTGTCTGACAATGCGCAGTTGACGCATTTATTGTGGCATGATTTGGCCGATTCGGCTTATAGCTTTGGTTGGAGAACAGCGAATCTTCAGCGCGATGCACGTTTGATACAACGTTCACTGATGACCAGTGGCCTCTTGTCCCGTCAACATTTCACGGTTAACGTGTTGGGCGAAAATGCCGAATCGAACATGGCCACGGGTGTGGTTGCCTTGGCTAAACAAACGCAAGATGTGAGAACCCATACGCGTCATGCCTGTTTGAATGCGCGTTCTGAGCAGTTGCATCGCTTTGCTATTGGTGGTCAAGCCAATGGTGTTTTTCATGGTGATATTCTGGTCGAAAAAGGTGCCGATAAAACCGATGCTAATATGACCACCAACAATCTGTTGTTATCGCCAACAGCGCAAGCGAACAGTAAACCACAGCTCGAAATTTATGCCGATGATGTGCGTTGTACCCACGGCGTGACTAGCGGCACGCTCGATGAAGCGCAAATTTTTTATCTACGTGCGCGTGGTATTCCAGAAGCAACAGCACGTTTGATGGTTTCAGCTGCCTTTGCACAAGCGGCACTGTCTGATGTTGCTGTGCCCGAAGTAGCTCAGGCTTGGCAGTCACTTATCCAGCATAAACTATCAGAGGCGATGGCTTAATGTTATCTGTGCGCGAGCAGTTTCCCATCTTTTCGCATCAGCCCGATTTGGTGTGGTTAGATAGTGCGAGTAGCACGCAAAAACCGCGTTCGGTGATTGAAACGGCACAGCGTTTTTACGAAATGGGTTATTCGAACATTCATCGTGGGCTTTATCCACTGAGTGAGCGTGCCACGGCTGATTTTGAAGCAACGCGAGATGTGGTGAAGCGATTTATCAATGCGGCTGAACGTGAAGAAGTGGTCTTTACTACGGGCGCGACGCAAAGCATTAATTTGGTAGCGGCTAGTCTTGGTAAATTGCTTAAAGCGGGTGACGCCGTACTGATTACTGAAATGGAGCATCATGCCAATATTGTGCCTTGGCAGTTGTTAGCCGATAAAGGCATTCAGGTTAAGTCGCTGTGTCTGGCTGATAATGGTGAACTGTTATTAGATGAGTTAGAGTCTCAGTTAACGCCTGATGTCAAGGTCTTTGCTTTTACTGCGGTGTCTAATGCTTTGGGTACGGTGAACCCCGTGCAGCAGATGATTGCGCGTGTCAGGGCTGTGCGTCCGGACATGATTATTTTAGTCGATGCGGCGCAAGCAATAGCGCATATGCCAATTGATGTGCAGGCTTGGGATTGTGATTTTCTGGCATTTTCTGGCCATAAGCTTTATGGTCCGACTGGCGTTGGCGTGCTCTATGGTAAGCGCACTTGGTTAGATGCCTTGCCGCCTTACATGGGCGGAGGAGACATGATTCGGACTGTCACGCTTGAAAAAACAACGTTTAACGATATTCCTTACAAATTTGAAGCGGGTACACCGAATATCGAAGGGGTATTGGCATTAGCACCAGCGATTGCCTTTGTCGAGTCTTTAGGATGGTCGGCTATTATGGCGCATGAGCAGGCCTTGTTGACGCAGGCTACTCAGGCATTGCAGCAGATTGATGGGCTTCGTATTATTGGTACGGCGGCACATAAAGAAGCGGTAGTTTCTTTTATTATAGATGAGGTGCATCCCTCTGATATGGCGACTTTATTAGGCTATGAGCAGATTTGCTTGCGCGCCAGTCATCATTGCGCACAGCCAGTGATGCAACGCTATCAGCTTCCCGCGACGGTGCGAGCTTCTTTTGCCGTTTATAATCAGTCGAGTGATATTGAGAAGTTAGTGGCAGGAGTGGAGATGGCTGTAGGTATGCTACGCTAGCAGTTTGCTAGCGTAGGTAGCTTAGCTTATTTTTTACTTTCAACCACTTTCATCAGTTGGTCGCGTAGAGTGGTGACCACTTCACCTTGTGATTTACTCGGATTCAAAATCACTTTTAAGCGCGCTTCTTGCATATCGCCTTCGGTCAATGCCAGCTTAACAAGTTGACCTTTGTTAATCGGTTGAGCAATGGCATGTTCTGGTAACCATGCGTAAGCTAAGCCAGCATGTACCATTTGTTGAGCCGTGTGAATGTTATCTACGGTGTAGCGTTTCGGGCTGGCCAACCAACCGGTGTCTTTGTCGCCTTTTCCTTTATCACGAACCACAACTTGTGTGTATTGGGAAAGGTCATTCAATTCAATGGATTGCGCCTTGGCGAGCGGATGGTGTTTAGAAACCACGCCAATTAAATCAACCTTGAGCCATTCTTTAGCGATATGGTTTAACGGAACATGTGTGGCAATAATGAGATCGGCATTGTATTGGTGGAAGGCGGTATCGACTTCAGACAAGATAAGCTCATGCCAATGCAGATTGATATGAGGGTAGAGGTCTTGAATAACTTCAATTGCCTTAAGAATTGGTTGCATGGGCGCAACCTGTTCAATGGCAATGGTAATGCTCGATTCAATGCCCTGCGATAATAGCGTTATTTGCTCGTCGAGCAATTGCATACGCTGAAGAATCTGTCGTGCTTCTTGCAGCAACTGATGGCCTGCTGGCGTTAGGTGCAGTTTTCGGCCAATCAACACCAACAATTCAACTCCAGCTTGTGCTTCAAGCTGTTTTAAACTGTAGCTGACGGCAGATTGTGTACGAAATAAAGCCTTAGCGGCCTGACTCACACCACCACAAGTGATCACCGCATCCAAAACGCGCCAATGTTCAAGTTGAGTTTTCATTGTATTTAATCTCTTTAAATTGAGAAGCAGTTTAATTCGATTTAATTGTTATTTTCACTAGCCTATAATATCGATAACTAGAGCCAATAGCAATTTTTTTGCATGGTTTATCAGGTTGGAGGCGATTATGTGGATAGAAAAGCGTATTGAACAGTGTGTTCAAGGCCAAACAGCGAGTGACGGTGCGGGTGTTAAATTGCGTCGCATTATCACCAGTGAGCATCACCATAGGCTAGATCCTTGGTTGATGCTAGATGAGTTCGGTTCTGATAAGGCTGACGATTATATCGCCGGTTTTCCGCCGCATCCACACCGAGGCTTTGAAACCATTACTTATATGCTCGCTGGTCGTATGGAACATCAAGACAATAGGGGTAATAAGGGCGTTGTTGAGGCCGGTGGGGTGCAATGGATGCGTGCTGGAAAAGGCATCATTCACTCTGAAATGCCGGCACAAGAAGCGAGATTAATGCGCGGTTTTCAGTTTTGGTTGAATTTACCGAGCGAACAAAAAATGTCGGAACCTGCGTGGGCTGATATTGCAGCCAAAGATGTCCCACTGTTTACCGCTCAAGGTTACCAAGTAAAAGTGATTGCAGGTAAGTTTGCAGATTTTGTTGGTCCCATTCAGCGGGAGGTAACGCAACCGAGGATTTTGGATGTGGTGGTAGGTGAAGCAAAAACGTTGAGTTTCGATATTGATTTCGGGCATCATGCTTATTGTTATGTTTATGATGGTGCGATAGATGTCGGTGAGATGCGATTACAGGTAGCGGAAATGGGCATCTTGTCGCAGGAGGGAGATGAGTTTGTGTTAACCGCTCAAACCAATACCCGTTTTTTGCTCGTTTCTGGTAAACCACTCAATCAACCCATTGTTGCTGGTGGCCCTTTTGTCATGAATAGCGAAGCGGAAATTCGTCAGGCATTTAGCGATTATCGAGCGGGACGTTTTTAAGTAAACCTGTTATGCTGGATAGGGGTGTGTGGGAAGAGCAGCGCTACGGAGTAGACGCCATTATTCAGACCTACCCTAATTGTTAGAAACCCCTGCATCGGCAAAAGTCGCCATTTGGTTGTGCAAATCGCAGGCTAGGCGTAACAGGCTAATGGCAACGCCAGCACCAGAACCCTCACCCAAGCGCATGCCTAAATCGAGTAGGGGTTTGGCTGCTAGTGCTTGCATCATGGTGGCGTGACCTGGTTCGGCACTGGCATGGGCGAACAGCATCCAGTCGCGCACACTCGGGTTGTGTTTGACTGCCACGAGCGCGGCGGCGCTACTGATAAAACCATCAACCAAAATAGGCAATCCCGCTTGTGCCGAGGCGATATAAGCACCTGCAATAGCGGCAATTTCAAAACCACCGACAGTTTGTAAAACGGTGAAAGCTGAGGGGTTAAGGGTGAGGAGATTGTGGTACGCTAAGGCTTGCTCAATGACCTTAATTTTATGATTGAGTGTTTTATCATCAATGCCTGTACCACGCCCCGTAATCTGCGCTGGGTCAGTGTCAAGTAAGACGCTGGCAATGGCGGTAGCAGGAGTCGTATTGGCAATGCCCATTTCGCCTGCGATAAAAAGGTCGCAACCTTGCGCTAAGGCGTTTTCGACAGCGTTCTTGCCAATCGCAAGGGCTTGAGCACATTGTGCTTGGGTCATGGCGGCTTGGTGCAAAAAGTTGGCCGTCCCTGCGGCAATGCTGTGATCGCTCACAGCAGTGAGGGGCTCAACAGGGTAAGCCGTGCCACAGTTGTAAACCTGTAGCTGTGCGCCTTGTGATTTAGCCAGCACACTAATGGCAGCACCACCACGGGCAAAGTTGCGAATCATCTCGGTCGTAACCACTTGTGGAAAGGCCGACACGCCTTCGGCAGCAATGCCATGATCGCCCGCAAAGATGGCAATATAAGGGCGCTGAATGCTGGGCGCGTCTGTACCTTGCATGGCGGCTAGTTGAATGGCGATGCTTTCTAATTGTCCGAGCGATCCTGCGGGTTTGGTCAGGATGGCTTGACGGGCAATGGCCGCTTGTTGTGTATCAGTATTAAGAGAGGCCGAAGACACCAATGTCCAATTCATAGGGTTTTCCTTTAAGGTATAAGGGTAAGCCAGCCACGGTCAGCACGAGGCTATCCATGACGGGCGCGAGTTGCTGGTGTAGTTTGCCAGCGGTATCGCAAAAACGGCGACTGAGCGCATCCATCGGGATCACGCCCATATTGGTTTCATTGCTGACCAGAATCAGGTTTGCTTGTAGGGTAGGCAATAAGGCTTGAAAAGCGGTTAACTCTTGCGCCAATAATGCAGGGTTGTGGTGACAAAGCAGTTGTGTTATCCATAGCGTTAAGCAATCGACCAAAATCGTGCGATTGCGCGCGTCTTGTTGTTTGAGTGCTGCGGCCAGATGTAGTGGCGTCTCTACCGTTTGCCAGTGGTTAGGACGCTGTTGTTGATGAGCACGAATCCGCTCACGCATTTCATCATCCCATGCTTGGGCTGTGGCGATGTAAACCACGGGTTGCTTCAGTTGTGTGGCAAGCTGTTCGGCAAAGCGGCTTTTGCCCGATTTCATACCGCCTAGGATGAGGGATTTCATGCTAACAATTCCATCACTTTTTCCATATCCACATGCTGTTCCAGCATATCCGCTAACCTATCTAATTCGGCCAATTGTTGTGCCTTGTGGTCGATGGCTTGGTAGCTCGTATTGGGTAACCCCATCCAGCTTAACAAGGCGTGGTAAGCGTCGGGGTGGTCAAACAGTCCATGTAGGTATGTGCCGATGATTTTACCGTCTTCACTCATCGCACCATCGCTAGTGCCATCGTCAAAGGTGACGAAAGGGCGTTGGCTTAACCCATTACCACTGCTGATGCCTTGGTGCATTTCGTAGCCGTTAATGGGCTCACCGTTCCAGAGCTTGCCTGTGCGTTGTGTGAGGATTTTGTCGCTTTGCCAGCGCGTGGCGAAATCAAAAACAGCGAATCCTGCCATGGTAGGGCGGTTGCCTTCAATTCTTTTTGGATCGAGCAGTTGTCTACCGAGCATTTGGAAGCCGCCACAGATGGCAAGCAGTTTGCCGCCATAACGCAAATGACGTAAGATTTTGTTGCGCCAGTCCTGTTCATTCAGTTGCACTAAGTCGCTCATTACCGCTTTACTGCCGGGAATAATTAAGACATCAGCATCAACGGCGGCAGCGTCGATACTGAGGTAATCGACATCCAGACGTGGATCATTGAGTAGAGGGGTAAAATCGCTATGATTACTGATATGTGGCAGGCGCAGAATACGAATTTTCAGTCGTGCTGCATCTGCATGAATTGGACGACGAACTGCGTCTTCTTCATCCAGCTTCAAATCCATAAGATACGGCAGTAGGCCTAATACAGGTTTGCCTGTTTTAGTTTCGAGCCAATCTAGCCCCGATTGCAATAAGGCAATATCACCGCGAAAACGATTAATGACAAAGCCTTTAATGCGCGCTTGCTCACTTTCCGACAAACAGGCCAGTGTGCCAATAATATGGGCAAACACACCGCCACGGTCGATGTCGGCAATGAGGATGACGGGAATATCGACCGCTTCAGCAAAGCCCATATTAGCGATGTCATTGTCGCGTAAATTAATTTCGGCAGGGCTACCAGCCCCTTCGACCAAACAAATATCGTATTGGCGGGTCAGGCTTTGCCATGCCTCTAAAACTGCGGTTCTGGCAGTCGCTTTGTAGTGGTGATAATCAAGTGCGTCTAAGTGCCCTATGGCTTTGCCACGAATAATCACCTGTGCTTTGCGGTCGGAGGTGGGTTTGAGCAATACCGGGTTCATGTCACTATGGGGTGCTAGCCCGCAAGCAAGTGCTTGCGTAGCTTGAGCGCGACCAATTTCGCCACCATCGACAGAAACGGCTGCTGATAACGCCATGTTTTGTGGTTTGAAGGGAGCAACCGAATAACCTTGTCGATGCAATAAGCGACACAGCGCGGCAACGAGGGTGCTTTTACCTGCATCGGAGGTGCAGCCTTGAATCATCAGTGCGGGCATAGCTCACCTATTTGAAAGGTTAGGTGATGAAGTGTTTTTAAGTGCTGAATAAACGAATGGATTTCGGCTTCAGGAATATTCACTTGCATGGTTAGCGGATCAAGATACTCGACACGAGACACCGAGCCTTTTAGTTTATCGACCCAATAACGAATGTGTTGCTCATGTCCATAGTCACAAGTTATGGAAACGGACTGCATGGGAATAAAGGTTTGAATCGGCAATAGGCTCATTACCGCCTGTGCCGCCTGACCATAAGCGCGAGTCAGTCCGCCAGCGCCCAATTTAATGCCACCAAAATAGCGCACAACAATGAGCATAATATCGCCCACACCCTTATGTTGCAGTACATTCAAAATGGGTTTGCCAGCCGTGCCAGAAGGTTCGCCATCATCACCCATACCGGCATTGGTCGCGCAGCTAGGATTACCGAGCACATAGGCCCAGCAGTGATGGCGAGCATCAGGGTATGTCGCTTTTATTTCATCCAGCCATTGCATTCCCTGCGCTCGATCATGAATCGGCTTGGCCAAGCCAATAAAGCGACTTTTCTTAATTTCGATTTCGGCTTGTGCCAGCGATTGGGGTATGGGATAGCTCATGGGTCTGTCTAGTTAATTAGCGAGTATATTTTAACATGTTGAGTCGATTTAGATTGTTGTTTTTGTAGGTAACCTTATGCTTTGATCAAAGATAGTATCTGGATAATGTCATACTACCACTCAGCTAAGCTGTTATAATATTGATTTGTTATTGTTTATTCTGGATATTTCTCGTGCTCGCTACTGCTAACATCACCATGCAATTTGGTCCCAAGCCTTTATTTCAAGATATTTCGGTTAAGTTTGGTAATGGCAACCGTTATGGTTTGATTGGTGCCAATGGCTGCGGTAAATCGACCTTCATGAAAATTTTGGGAGGCGATTTAGAGCCAACTTCGGGCAATGTGATGTTAGATGATGGCGAAAAGCTCGGTAAATTGCGCCAAGATCAGTTTGCTTTCGAGGCTTTTTCAGTCATTGACACGGTCATTATGGGTGATGCGCGCTTGTGGGAAGTGAAGCAAGAGCGTGAGCGTATTTATGGTTTAGCGGAAATGAGCGAAGAAGACGGCATGAAAGTGGCTGATTTAGAAGCCGAGTTCGCTGAGTTAGATGGCTATACTGCTGAATCTAGAGCGAGTGAATTGTTGCTGGGTGTGGGCATTGAAGAAAGCTTGCATTACGGCCCCATGAGCGCGGTGGCTCCAGGTTGGAAATTGCGTGTTCTTTTGGCGCAGGCCTTATTCGCTGATCCCGATATTCTGCTGCTCGATGAGCCAACGAACAACCTAGACATCCACACCATTGAATGGTTGGAAGATGTGCTGAATGCGCGTAACAGTACCATGATTATCATCTCGCATGATCGCCACTTCTTGAATTCGGTTTGTACGCACATGGCTGACTTGGATTATGGTACTTTGAGTATTTTCCCAGGTAATTACGATGATTACATGATTGCCGCTGAAGCCATTCAAGCTAAAATGCGTGCTGAAAACGATAAGAAAAAAGCACAGATTGCTGAGTTACAAAGTTTCGTCTCGCGCTTTTCGGCCAATGCTTCTAAAGCACGTCAGGCTACTTCTCGTGCTAAGCAGTTAGAAAAAATTGAGTTGGCTGAAATTAAGCCATCAAGTCGCCAGAATCCCTTTATTCGTTTTGATCAAGACAAAAAACTTTACCGTTTGGCGTTGGAAGTGGAAGACTTAGCGAAAGGTTTTGATGGTAATACCTTGTTTTCTGGATTGAGCTTCATGTGTGAAGTGGGTGAACGCATTGCCGTCATTGGTCAGAATGGTGCTGGTAAAACTACCTTATTGCGTACTTTGATTGGTGAAATAGAAGCTGACAAAGGCAAAGTTAAATGGTCAGAAAATGTGCAGATTGGCTATTTTTCGCAAGACCATGTAACTGAGTTTGAAGCGGATATGAACCTGTTCGATTGGATGACACAATGGAAAAAGCCCAGTGATGATGAGCAGGCGATTCGCGCAGTATTAGGACGTTTGTTGTTTAACGCTGATGATATTAAGAAGTCGGTTAAGGTGTTATCGGGTGGTGAAAAAGGGCGCATGCTTTACGGTAAGTTAATGCTGGAAAAGCCGAACGTTCTGATTATGGATGAGCCAACTAACCACATGGATATGGAGTCGATTGAATCGCTGAACTTGGCGTTAGAAAACTACCCAGGTACGCTCATTTTCGTTAGCCACGACCGCGAGTTTGTGTCTTCTTTGGCCACCCAAATCATCGAAATCATGCCGAATAAAGTGGAACACTTCGTCGGTAATTACGAAGACTACCTCAAGGTGTACCAAGCGAATAAATGAGCCTTTGTGCGTTGAGATCATCAAGCCCTAGCTATTGCTGGGGCTTTTTTGTTGTTCATCCGCTGGGCTGATGCCGGTGGCGGTATTTTTCCAAAGTTGCACGGCAGCGAGGCGTTGGCGGTGTTGAATGTCGGCTAGGGTGCGTTTGGCGGTGAGTTCGGCGGTTTGGGCGCTAATCACATTTAAGGCACTGTTAATGCCTGCTTGATATTGCTTTTGCGCGATCAATAGTGCTTGATTAGCGGAACTGACCGCTTGCTGTTGAATCTTCGCTTCTTGCGCTAACCAGTACAAACTACTTAGATTATCTTCGACTTCTTGAAAGGCAGTAAGCAGAGTTTGCTTATAGTTAGCAGCGGCTTGTTCCATTGTTGCGATGGCAATAGCTTTATTGGCTTCACGCAGGCCGCCATCAAAGAGCGCAAGCGCCATGCTGGGGCCTAATGACCAAAAAGTGTTAGGAATATCAATCAAGTTAGCTAAGTCGCGATTGCGATAAGAAGCCGAAGCAACGAGGTTGATGCTGGGGAAAAAAGCACTTTGTGCCACACCGATTTGTTGGTTGGCGGCGTAAACGCGTCTTTCACTGGCGATAATATCGGGGCGTTGTGTTAGCAAGGCAGAAGGAATAAGTCGTGGTGTTTCGGGTATGCTAAAAGCATAGTCAGCTTTTTTACTTATACTCAAGGCGGCACTGTGAGTACCGATTAGGGAAGCAATGGCGTTTTGCAGTCGTTGGCGTTGATCTCGTAAATCAAGCAGTTGTGCTTGCACGCTGTAAAGCTGTGTTTCGGCTTGCGTGGCATCGAGCTTGGACGCGACACCCGCCTTAATACGCGCTTGCGTTAAGGCAAGAAAGCGCTGATAGGCCGTTTCGGACTCAGCTAGTAGCTGCTGTTGGTAGTCTAAATGACGCAGTTGTAAATAACTTTGCGTGAGTAGGGCTTGTGTGCTCAGGCGTGCAGCGTAGAGATCGGCTAAACTGGCTTGTGCTTTGGCTTCATTGCTGCTGATATTGGCGCGAATACGTCCCCATACATCCAGTTCCCAAGCGACATTGGCAGAGAGGCTGTAAGTGGTGACCTTAGGTAGTTCGCTGCTGGAAAAACTGGTGGTCGAGGCTAAAGTACCATGTGAAGCACTAAAATTGCTGTTTAATGTCGGTAATCGACTGGCAGAAACACTTTGCAGAGTGGCTAGGGCCATACGATATTGCGCTTCACTGGCTTTAAGCGTTTGGTTGTCGAGCGTTAAGCGTTCATTCAATTCGTTGAGTAGCGGGTCATTAAACGCCTGCCACCAAGCGGATGAATGTGGGGTTTGACGCAGCTGCTCAATGGGTTTAAGTACTTCATAGCCAGCAAACTGAGCAGGTGTGGCTATGACAGGTGTTTGATAGTCGGGTGCCATGCTGCTACATCCTGTTAAGGTCAGAAGGATGGCACTAAAGAGGAGTCGATTAAGCGAGACGGAGGGTAAATTCATAGTTAAAGAATCTCTGCAAAATACAAAAGGGATGGGGGTGTGGGGGAAGGGCTTCAACAAAACAACCTGTAACGGATTGATTTATGCTCTTCCAACCACCAAAAAAAGAAAGTAGTAAGTCTGAATAATAAGCGAAGCGCATTATTTAGACCTTCCTTATCTTTCTCTAATCATCGAGGATGAAACAAGCCTATTGGATGCGATGTTGCGTTTGCCTTGTAATCTGGATTTTAGACGTTCTAAGGCTAAAAAGACCACTGGTGTTGTGTAAAGGGTGAGTAATTGACTGACAATCAAACCGCCAATGAGTGTCACCCCTAAAGGAACGCGCAGTTCACTGCCTTCACCAAAACCAATGGCGAGCGGAACGGCACCTAAAATACCCGCGAGTGTGGTCATGAGAATGGGACGAAAACGCACTTGCGCGGCAAGATAAATCGCTTGTGCGGCGGTGTGACGATGGTTTCTTTGTTGCTTTAGGGCAAAATCAATCATCAAAATAGCGTTTTTCTTCACCAATCCGAGCAATAAGAAGATGCCGATGAGGGCGATGATGGTCAGTTCCATGCCTAAAAGTTCCAGTGCAATCAGGCCGCCTAAGCCCGCTGTGGGTAGGGTAGACAAAATGGTCATGGGATGCAACAGACTTTCATAGAGTATGCCCAGAACCAGATAGAGGCAAACCAGCGCACTGATGATGAGAATGAGTTGATTCGATTGTGTTGATTTGAAGAGTTTGGCATTACCACCAAAAATCACTTGCACACTGGCAGGTAATGCCAGCTCTGCAATGGCGTTTTCAATCACCTCAATGCCTTGGGTAAGACTGACTTTTTCCGCTAAATTGAAGCTAATGGTGTAGGCAGGAAAGCCGCCTTCATGATACACAGCTAAGGGCGCACTATTCGATTCAATACGGGCAATGCGGGATAGGGCAATGGCTTGACCATGGTTATTGAGCACAAACAAACTAGCGAGGTTGGCTTCGCTAAGGCGTTCATCGGCTTCACTTTCTAAGACAATACGATACTGATTGAGCGGACGATAAAGGGTGCCAATTAAGCGTTGCGCAAAAGCATTATTGAGTGTGTTGTCTATGTCGCGCATGCTGATGCCTAGCTGCTGTGCGGCATCTCGGTCAAGGTGAATGTAGGTTTGTGCGCCTTTGCTTTGTTGGTTGGAATCGACGTCTTTTAGGCTTTCTTGCGCACGTAAGGCTTCTAGCACGCGCGGTTCAGCTTTTCGTAGTGTTTCTAAACTGTCGGCCTTGAGACTGAAGTTGTAAGAGGCGGTCGGGTTGTGTGTACCCATGCGCAGGTCTTGCACGGGAAACATCATGGTTCTGGCTCCAGGTAGGTGGTTGGTGAGTGGGCGTAAGCGATTAATGACATCGTTGACTGATTCTTGGCGTTCGGTTTTCGGCTTTAGACTAATGAACACAATAGCACTATTACTCGTACCAAAGCCCATAAAAGCGGTGGCGGTATCAACAGCGGGGTCTGCTTGAATGGTAGCCAATAGCTGATTCAGCTTGCTTTGCATGGCATCGAAGGAGATGTGTTGATCGGCTTGAATGCGCCCCATGATACGTCCGGTATCTTGTTCTGGTATAAAGCCTTTACTGACATGCACATACAAACTGAAGTTTAAGACAATGACCATTAACAGCAGAGTGAGCAGTGTTTTCGGATGACGCAAGCTCCAAGCTAGGGAACGTTTATAGGCTTGTCGCCACCAACGATGATAGCTAAGGCGTCGTTTAGCTTTGACGCTATAGGTGGGTAACAGCTTCACCGCTAAGGCAGGGGTGGTGGTAAGGGCAATGACCATGGAAATGAGCACAGCGACACTAAGCGTCACGGCAAATTCGGTAAACAGGCGTCCAATCAGACCACCCATAAATAGCAAGGGAATGAATACCGCCACTAAAGAGAGGCTAATGGCGATGACGGTAAAACTGATTTCGCGAGTGCCGATAACACTGGCTTGATAGGCGCTGTAGCCTTTCTCTCGATAGCGTAACACATTTTCCAATACTACAATGCTGTCATCAACAACAAAACTGGTGGCAACAATAAGCGCCATTAAGGAAAGATTGTTCAAACTAAAATTCAGCCATGCCATCACCATTAATGTGCCGAGTAGCGACACCGGAATACTCAGTGCTGGAATGAGAGTGGTATGCCAGGTGCGGGTAAAGGCAAAGACGACAAATACCACCAAAAAAATAGCAACAATGAGCGTTTCTTCCACCTCTTTCAGTGAGGCGCGTACGGTGGGGGTGCGATCGATGGCGACACCAAATTCAACACTACTGGGTACGAGCGCTTCTAAACTGGGTAGGGTGGCATAGACGCGATCCACGGTGGCAATCATATTGGCGTTGGGTTGACGATAGAGAATTAGTAGCACGGCAGGCTTGCCTCGGCTGTAACCGAAGGTGCGGGTATCTTGTACCGATTGCGTCACTTGTGCAATATCACCCAGTCTCAGCTGGTGGGTATTGTCGTCGCTTTTAAGCAATAGGTTGGCGTAATCGCTGGCTTGGCTAAGTTGTTGATTGCTACTAATCTGATAGCGAACTTGCTCGTCTTCAATCGTCCCTAATGGGGAAAAGGTATGCTGATTAGCGATGACCCTGCGCACATCTTCCAGTGCCAACTGGTAGTGTGCTAAGGCTTGGCTATCGACTTGAATGCGAATGGCGGGCGAAGCACCACCACCGACGACGACTTGGCCGATGCCTTCAATTTGTGCCAAGCGTTGCGCCAGAATGGTGTCGGCCATATCGAATAACTGAGCGCGCGATAGGGTGTCGGAAGTGAGCGAGAGCACCATAATGGGCGCATCAGCGGGGTTGGCTTTTTTATAGGTAGGGTTGCTGGTCATGCCCGAAGGTAAAAAACTTCGCGCCGCTTGAATGGCAGCTTGTACATCGCGTGCAGCACCATCAATATCGCGATTCAGATCAAATTGAATGTAAATACTGGTCTTGCCCAGCGTGCTGGTGGAGGTGATTTCATTAACGCCTGCCAGTTGCCCTAAGGCTTTTTCTAGGGGCATTGCAACACTGCTGGCCATCACTTCGGGGCTGGCTCCGGCAAGATTCGCATTGACGGAAATGACTGGGAAATCGACCTGTGGTAAGGGGGCAGCGGGTAAGCCTTTCAAGGCAACCAAGCCGAGCAGAGCTAAAGCTGCGGTCAATAACAGCGTGGCAATGGGGCGTTGAATGGCGAGCTGTGAAACGTTATTCATGATGATTCAGGCGACTGGATGGAAAACGCTTTTCGAGTTGCAAGAAAATCACTGGCGTGGTGAAGAGCGTGATGAGCTGGCTGAGCAATAAGCCGCCGACAATGGCATAACCCATAGGTTGACGTAATTCTTCACCCAGTCCGGTTGACAGCATTAGCGGCAAGGCACCAAAAAGGGCAGCAAAGGTGGTCATTAAAATGGGGCGTAAACGATGACGACAGGCTTGAATAATCGCCGCTTCGGCACTGAGGTGTTCTTGGCGCATACCCTCTAAGGCGAAGTCAATCATCATAATGGCGTTTTTCATCACCAAACCAATGAGTAAAATTAAGCCAATCACGCCAATGATGTCGAGCGAAAACCCTGCCAGTGATAGGGCGATGAGCGCACCAATGGCTGCTGCTGGTAGTGTCGATAAAATGGTGACAGGATGAATCAGACTTTCATAAAGCATGCCCAACACAATATAGACAGTGATGATGGCGGCCAGTAGCAGTAACAGGCTATTGGCTAAGGACTTCTCGAAGGCCAGTGTCGCGCCTTGTAGTTTCAGTTCGACGCTTTTTGGTAAGTCTAATGAGGCTTTTGTTTGTTGAATGGCGGCTACAGCGTCGCCAAGACTGTAACCCTCATTGACGGCAAAGGCAATACTGGCACTGGGAAACTGATCCAGTCGTTGTAAGCTCAATGCGGTTGATTTCAGTTCGAACTTAGCCACGCGATTTAAGGGTATGGCTTGCTGTTGTGTATTCAACACATACACCTGCGATAACTTATCGAGTCCTTGCGCTGCGCTATCGGCCATTTCCATCACCACCCGATATTGATTCGACTGGGTGAAAATGGTGGCAATGAGACGCTGACCAAAAGCATTGTAGAGTGCGGCATCAATTTGTTTGACGGTAACGCCAAGGCGTGTTGCTTGGTCGCGGTCAATGTCGATAAAGACCTGTTGTCCTTGCAGGTTTAAGTCACTACTGACTTGACTGAGTTGAGGTAAGCTTTGTAGTGCGCTAACCAGTTGATCACTGGCCTGTGCCAAGTCATCATGAAAAGGACTGCTGAGTTTGAATTGGTAAGGACTGCGTGCCAGTTGGTCTTCAACGGTTAACTCTGGGCTGGGTTGAATATAAACCGCCAGTTGATTGTGTTCAGCCGCTAAGTGGCGTAAGCGCTCGATGACAAGGGGGGCATCATCACGTTGGTTTTTGTCAATCAGTTGAATCGCCATGCGTCCGCTATTGGGGGTCATGTTTTGTCCATCGACACCAATAAAACTGCTAATGCTTTTCACTGCTGGGTCGGTGAGTAAGGTTTTGCTCAACGCTTGTTGCAGGGCAGATTGTTGCACGAATGAGGTTTTCGCTGGCGCATCAACAGTGACGGTTAATATGCCCGTATCTTGCACGGGAAAAAAGCTTTTTGGAATCTGCCAATAGAGCAGGGCACTGATGAGCACTAAGGCTAAACTGACCATCAGCGTTAAGGGTTGATGGGCTAAACCCTTCGATAAGGCGTTCAGGTAGTGCGTTTGAATGGGGGTGAACCAGCTAGTCCGTAGTGAGTGGTCAGGGATTGCTTTGCGATTGCCAGAGAGATACGCCGCCATCATCGGTGTTAGTGTCAGCGAAATGACAGCTGAGATGAGCATGGCAAGGGTGAGCGTTAGGGCAAATTCGCGAAATAGGCGACCGATAATGTCTTGCATAAACAATAACGGAATGAGTACGGCAGTAAGCGAAAAAGTGAGAGAAATAATGGTAAAACCGACTTGTCCGGCACCATTAATGGCCGCTGTCAGTGCCGATTCTCCTGCTTCACGACGGCGAGCAATGTTTTCAATCATGACAATCGCATCGTCAACGACAAACCCCGTTGCCACCACCATCGCCATGAGGGTGAGATTGTTAATAGAAAAACCGAGCAAGTACATAATGCCCAGCGTACCCACTAAGGATAAGGGGATAGCGAGACTGGGAATCAGGGTTGCTTTGAGGTTATTCAGGAAAATAAAAATCACCGCCACAACTAAGATAATAGCAATGAGCATGTCTTTGCTCATTTCGGTTAAGGCTTGGCGAATGGATTGGGTACGATCGGTTACCACATCCACCTGAACGGAGGCGGGGAAGTTGGCGGTGAGTTCGGGTAGGCTTTGACGAATGCGATCGGTAACGGCAATAACATTCGCATTGGGCTGACGTTGAATATTGAGCAGAATGGCGGGCTGTTCGTTGAGCCATGCACTCAGGTATTGATTTTGTGCCTCTTCGACAAGGCTGGCGATATCGCCCAAACGAATGGCATTGCCATTTTGGTAGGCGACAATGAGGGCGCGATAATCATCTGGGGTTTTCAGTTGGTCGTTGGCGTCGATGGTACTGGAGCGATAAGGGCCTTGCAGGCTGCCTTTACTCATGGAAAGGTTGTTGTCATTAATGAGTGTGCGAATGGTATCAAAAGACAGCCCTAAGGCGGCTATTTGGGAAGGGTTAAGCTGCACGCGAATCGCTGGACGTTGATTCCCAGCAATGCTAACCAAGCCCACACCGGAAAGTTGCGATAGCTTCATCGCTAAACGGGTTTCAACTAAATCTTGCAGTTGTGGTCTGCTCAGTGTTGCCGAGGTGACGGCAATGGTCATAATCGGGGCGTCAGCCGGATTGACCTTGTGATAAATGGGCGGTGCAGGCAAGTCGGCAGGCAGTAAATTGTTGGCGGCATTCATGGCGGCCTGTACTTGTTGTTCGGCGACATCGAGCGGCAAGTTCAGTTCAAAACGCAAGGTAATGGTGGCGGCACCGCTGGTGCTATTGCTGTGCATTTGCGCCAAACTGGGCATTTGTCCTAATTGTTTTTCTAGCGGTGCGACAAGGGTGCTGGCTACCACTTCGGGGCTAGCACCCGGATAAAAGGCACTGATTTGAATGGTTGGGTAATCGACTTGCGGTAAAGCGGACAAGGGTAAGAATCGGTAGGCCAATAGCCCCGATAGCAATATGCCCAGCATCAGCAAGCTGGTGGCAATCGGGCGCAGAATAAAAAAGCGACTGATATTCACCTGTGCTTACTCTTTACTGAGTTGAGTGGAAGTGCTTTCCGAGGCAGAGGGTTTTTTATCTGCTTTAGTGCCAGATGCTTTAACCAGACTGCCGGGTTTGAGTCGGTCACTGCCGTCGGTCACCAGGATGTCACCTACATTGAGTGCGCCTTCAATGGCAATCTGCGTTGTCGTGCTGTGTAAGCGCTTGACGTTAATCGTTTCGACTTTATTGTCGGCGTTGACACGATAGACGTAGTCACCCTGAGCGCCATATAAAATGGCTTGGCTGGGAATGATGAGCACTTGTTTCAGTGTGTCCAGTTGCAATCTTACTTGCACAAATTGATTTGGGGTGAGTTGTTGTTGAGCGTTGCTGACAAAGGCTTTCAGTCGAATACTGCCAGTAGCGGCATCGACTTGATTATCGCTGATCCAGTCGTTACTGGTGGCTAGCCGTTGGCTTTTGTCGGCATTCCAAATTTCGACGGCCATTTTTTGCCCCAATGGCAATTGAGATTGTAGTTGCGGCAAATGGATTTCGGGCAACGAAAAGATCACCGTAATGGGATCGATTTCGACAATGGTGGCCAGCCCGTTGGCATCACTGGCTTTAATTTGATTGCCCACATCCACTTGGCGAAAACCAATTTTACCAGCTAAGGGCGCGTGAATTTGGGTATAACTGAGTTGTAATTCGGTGTGCTTAATTTGTGCTTGAATGTTGTCTAGAGCGGCTTGAGTTTGTGCGACCAAGGAACGTTGAGTATCGCGTTGCTGTGCGGCAATGGCATCATCCTCTAGTAACGAATCATAGCGTTTTAGGTCGCGCTTGGCATTGTCGAGTAAGGCTTTTTGCTGAGCCAGTTGAGCTTTCTGTTGTGCGAGCTGGGTTTGAAGCGCACGAGGATCAATTTCAGCGAGAAGTTGTCCCTTTTTGACAAACTGCCCTTCATTGAAATGTAGCTTTTGCAATTCTCCATCAATGCGTGAGCGTAGCACCACTTGCTGGCGCGGCGTGACACGCCCTAAGGCATCGATCCAAACCGGCATATCATCCCGTGCAACGGTAGCAGTGAATACAGGTGTGGGGCGCTCGCCTTTGGTTTTTTCGGTTGCGGATGCTTTAGTCGATGCTTCGCTGGGTGCGTCTTTTGGTGTATTGTCACGAACATAAACCACCATTAGCACAGCAATACTTGAAATGACCAATAAGGCGAGAAGTAATTTTTTCATAAGTTTCACGAACAATCGAGGCCTGAATTGAATTAATGACCTCGATTATAGCGTAAATAGATGGCTTATTTAGTCTTTTTATGAAATGAAACGGGTGTTCAAGTTCCGTCAAACGCCTTGTTTGTGGCGTACCAACTCAAGCTCTTTCGTTTGAATGAAACAAACCAACTGACGACGCATTTCTTCGGTCAAGTTGATAAATTCAACGGCAACTGTGAAAGTAGCATCGGGATGCGCAATCACCTTAACAACCTGTGAGCGAACAAGTAAAGGCTCTGCTTGCATATCGAGAATTAACAGTATGTCGATAGTGCTATTATTGGCAATGGCATTATTTACACTGAATGACAGACCACCAGCACTGATGTTCACTGGTACTGTGGGTAAAGTATGCTTGATTGCATTTTCACCCAGACCTTGCAGAATAAAGTTTAGTTTTTCGTTAAGCGCTGTTAGGGCTTCTGCCATCAAGGAGCTTTTTTCGCGAATGGTTTCAATGGTTGCTTGCACACGCGTTTCAATTTCGCTCAATGCACTCGGGAAATAGCGTTCGATAAACGCCGCATCAGCTGTTGCGGGGAGCGGATGAATGGCTTCTTCGTCTGTTAGCACATGATATGAAAAAGGTAGTAAGGTATCCACGCGATAGTAAGCACGTTGCTGAACGGTCGATTCTTTCATTTATGCTCTAGCCAGTGTTAAACTTGAAATGGGGGTGCCTGTCTTTACCTTACCGGAGGAACCGTAGGTGTTACCTATTTCTATTTTACCTGATAAGAGATTTAATCCAAACTCATTTAACCGCATAAGACTTTGTAATAGCATCGCGTTGCGTTGATTGGCCTGTTGAATTGATTTTGTAAGTGTCAATAAACGGCTAGAAGCAGCTGATGAGGTACAGTGTTGGCTCAGGTAGTCAACAATCTGATTAATGTTTGTATCTTTGGGTAACAATGCTTTTAAGGAATCTTCTGTTTGGATGATCTCATCCAGTTGACGCGACTTAAGCTCTGTAATCGACGTAATCGCTTCAGCTTGATTACTTTTAAGGGTATCAAATTCAGATTCTAGGGTGAGTAGAAACGTCTGAAGTTGTTCGACCCACTGATCGCAAAGCTGACAAACAGTCATAGGTATTCAATCCTAAAAATGATTACCCCTTGATTTGATTTTCAAAAGTCATTAAGCGAGCAGCAATGCTAGCAGGATTGGGTTTGTAGTTGCCTTCTGCAATGGCAGCGCGAAGGCTGGCAACGCGTTCTGCATTCACTTCTGGTTGATTGCTTGCTTGTTGCGCCAATTCACCCAAGCGACTGGCCGCGCTGGTTAGTGTTACCTTTTCTTCGTTTTTGGCAAAAGTTGCCACACTGGCATCTAAGCTTTTGCCGTCGGTCTTGCGTGTCGTGTTGTCTAGGTCGGTTAAGCCTTTGCTGGCATTGTTAACAACACCTCTCAATATGCTATTGATGTCCATGATTCACCTCACCCTAAAATCTTATTGTCATTTTAGCAATTTTTTTGCCTATCTGAGAGGGTTATCGAACTAATTGCGAAAAACTTTAATGTTTTTTCTCTTTTTTTGCTCAAGATGCACTCAAACCGAAAAATCTCATCGAACACTGACGGTATCGGCCGATTCAATGTAAGCTTTAACCGTTTTACCTGAGCTTAAATTTTTCACGCGAATGGCTTGACCTATTCCCCCAGCTTCTAGTGCCATTCCGCTCATCTCAATGTGAAAGCGCGGATCGGAACTAACAATTTTGACCAAATCATTTTTTTGAATAAGGACTGTATCTTTAAGATGATGCTGTTGTAAGGCTGTTCCTTTGGCAATGAATTGACGCACACTTTTGTGTTCTGTGCTCGTCAAATCACGTAAATGATTGTTAGTTACTTGTGAGTTGGCACGCCAATCAAGTTTTAATTGAGATTGATCAAGCGCTTGTCCTGCAGATAAATCCTGCGCTGCCACAACCACCGGAAGCAAGCCAGATACCTTGCCATTGACGTATTGTCTCCAGTTAGGCTGCACACAACTCACCGTAATCGTAATATTGCCAACACGTTGCTTCGAGTTAAAGGTGATTTGCGGCGGTTTTTCACACTTTGGTTTTTGCGCTATATGGGATAAGGGCGTTATACTCACCTGAGGTTGCTTTAGTTGCGGATCTAAGTGCGTTAATATGTAATCTTTGGCTAGTGTCATTAACTCGTCGGCACTTTCACTGTGCGCATTAACGCTGACTGAGAGAGTCACCAAGCCAATAAACCAACTCAAACACAGCTGGCATAGGATAAGTTGGCACGATTTGCGCTTGTAATATGTCATATGAGAATCAAGATTTACCTAAGCTGGCCGAATTAAGGCTTATTGTAGCGAATAAAACGGATTTTACCTATGTCAGACCTGTTAAAAAATATTGATCGTCGTACCAAACTTGCCGGTATGAATCGCATGGAGCTGTTGCTGTTTACGCTTAACGACGATCAACGCTTTGGTATTAACGTGTTTAAGGTAAGAGAGGTGATTCGTACACCGCACATTTCGCCTGTCCCCAAATCTGATCCTCGCATTGTCGGCATTGCTGATATTCGCGGTGCGACCATGCCAGTGATTGATTTACCCCTGGCGTTAGACTTGCCTCCGATGAAAGATGTGTCTAGCACGCTGACCATTGTTACCGAGTTTAACAGCTCAGTACAGGGCTTTTTGGTGGGTTCGGTCGATAAGATTGTGCATTTACGTTGGGAAGATATTTTACCGCCACCCGAGACCTTGATGAACGTAAATTATTTAACGGGTGTGACCAAGGTTAATCAGAATTTGGTTGAAATTGTTGACGTCGAACGCGTTTTGCAGGAAGTAGTCGGTCGTAGTGCTGCCGATATATCCGATGAAGTTGCTCAATATGGCGCTGAGTTGACAAGAGGGCGAAGCTTCCATGTTGTTGGCTGTGATGATTCAGTCGTTGCTCGTAACAAATTAAAAGCGGTTTTGGACAAACTGGGTATTCAGTCTTCGATTTATAACAATGGCAAACTTGCTTTAGAAGCGCTGCAAAAAATGGCTGACAAGGCGGACAAAGGCGATGCCATTGCCGTTAACAAACAAGTGTTGATGGTGGTTTCGGATATTGAAATGCCTGAAATGGATGGTTACACCCTCACGGCAAATATTCGCAAAGACCCGCGCTTAAAAGATTTGTATGTTGTGCTCAATACCTCGCTTTCTGGCGGCTTCAATGATAGCTTGACGCAAACAGTAGGCGCAAACAAATTCTTATCTAAATGGCATACCGATGAGCTTGCTAAACTGGTGCTTGAGCGTATTCGTGTCAGAGACATGGCAGAAGGGTGATACCCAGTGATTACGTTCAAAAACCTCATTTGGATTGGCTTTCTGAGTTTAATCAGCAGTATTAGTTTGGCACAGTCGCCTTGCGTCGAAGTAGAAGGGATTGCTCAGATTGAGCAGGGCGGTCTTGCCTATGCACGTCAAATGGCGATTCGAGACGCTTTGGCTCAAGCAGCGCTCTCATCAAGCGTGCGCGTTAATGCACAGTCGGAAACGCAGAATTTTGCGTTAACACGACAGTCGGCTCAATTCGCGGCTCAACAGCGCGTTACCAGCATGAAGGTGTTGTCGGAAGAGCAAGAGGGAAACACCATCAGAGTGAGTGTTTCGGCTTGTTTAACAGATGAGGCTAAGGTCTGTCCTAATTATATTGCCCGCTATGTGCCTAAGGTGGCCATTGCTTCTGTCGCAGTCCAAGACGAGTACTCTGTTAAAGATATTCTGGATGTGGCGCCCGGCTATCAGGGCGAATTATTTAACCGTTTGTGGTCATCTGGACAACGTAATGTTGAGTTGCTGCATACGGCCAGTGATCTCTATGTCGGTCGTCCGATTGTACCCAATCTGTCTTCTACTATGCTACAAACGGCGAGCGATCGTACTTTGGCGCAATATCTGGTGTTAACCGTGATTCGTTCGGCCGATTGGGAAGTGGAGCAAAGTGCCATTGCAGGTGAAATTCGTAAAGCCTTTCGTTTCGATAAAGAGCCTACACAACGTACCGTGAGTGTCGAATGGTATGTTATTGATTTAATACAAGAACGAATGTTGGTGCAGGGTAATGCCTTCAAAAAAGTGAGCGACGCTGATGTGCGTGTTGGCCGAGATAAGCCTTTTGCCAGTCGTCAGTTTTTTGTCACGCCAACTGGTAAGCTGTTTGATTATGTGCTGAATGAGCAGGTGGCTTCCATTCAGGAAAGTCTAGCTTGCACGCCTATCGCCGCAACCATTGCTGAGGTAGATAAGGATAAGGTGGTCGTCCCCATCAGTATTGATTCGGGTGTGGCGCAAGGCGATGTCTTGGCTGTTTACAGTAAAACATCTCGTCCTTACCGCATTGGTGCCATTGAGTTAGGCGCAGATTTAGAGCCAACCGCTTTCATTCGTGTACAAAAAGTATTGCCGCGTTTTATTGTCGGGCAGTTCGAGGGCAAGAAGGGGTTGGTTCAGGCGGGTGATATTGTTAAATCCTGGTAATTTCATCATTCAATCCAAAATACCTTTGTCAGCTTCACCATTGCGCTACTACTTGTAGCGCTGCGGTTCGCTTTCGCGGTCTTTTGAATTGACTGAATGAAATATGACTGCGATTTTTCGTTATTCTGTGCGCTTAGCGCCTAGCCATGTTAACTGGCGTTGTAACCGCTTCGCTAATACGCCAGCTCACGGCAGTTGTGTGGGTGGTATTGGGTTGCTTTCACTCTCCCTGTGGCAGAAGGGCTAGGGTGAGGGGATGTGCATTTTACGAGGCAAATCTTGCCGTGTTACGTTTTTTCGATGTTATCGGCGGCAATTCATTTTTCTTTAGTCTTATTTGGCATTGTGTTTGCTTAACTCTTTTCATGGAAAAACTCCCTGAGGGTAGCAATAATGTCATCATCGTTTGATTCAGTTTTTGGGATTCATGCCGACGCGTTAAAACTGCGTGAGGCTCGTGGTCGCATATTGGCGTCTAATTTGGCTAACGCAGATACACCTAATTACAAAGCACAAGACTTAGATTTTCGTGCCGCCATGCTGAAACAGCGTGGTGATGAGATGTCGTTACGTTCACCGAGCATGAAATTGACCAACAGCCGGCATATTGCGGGTTTCGATGGTGATTCTGTCAGTACGGCTGATTATTTACGTTTTCGTAACCCGACTCAGCCATCGTTAGATGGTAATACGGTAGAAACCCATATTGAAAAAGCCAAGTTTATGGAAAATGCTATGCAGCACTCCATGACCTTGCGATTTTTGGATGACAGAATTAAAGGCATTAAAGATGCCTTACGCAGTCAATAAGACTAAGGGGATAATTTATGTTTGATACTATTAATATCGCTGGTTCTGGCATGAATGCACAAAATGTGCGCCTCAATACCATTGCTTCTAACATGGCCAATGCCGACAGTATCAGCTCTAATGCCAAAGACACTTACCGAGCTAAACATGCTAAATTTGAGACCATTATGGCGCAAATGGGGACACCACCCGGTGTCATTCCAGCTGGCGGTGTGCGAGTGAAAGAAATTGTTGAAGATCAATCGGAGCTTAAAGCGGAATATAACCCCAATCATCCGATGGCTAATGAACAAGGCTATATTTATCGTCCTAATGTCGATACGATCGAGGAAATGGCGAATATGCTCTCGGCTTCACGTAGTTATGAAATGAATATTGAAGTCATGAACACCACCAAACAACTATTGTTACGCACCATTCAATTGGGCAGCGGTAACTAATTTATCCGCTAACAGGAGATCAACATCATGGCTGTTTCAAGTATTGATAGTTTAATGAACCCTAATGAAAAAGCTCGGGTAGCACCACAAAAAACCATGGGTCAAGAAGATTTTTTGAAGTTATTAACAACACAAATGCAAAATCAAGACCCCACCAATCCGGTGGATAACACCAAAATGATTGCCGATATGGCGCAGTTTTCGAGCTTGGAAGCGATGAAGCAGTTGAACGATACGGTGAGCAGCATGAGTCAGATGTTTAAAGTTAACCAAGCTGTTCAAGCCAGTGTGTTAGTCGGTAAAGACGTGGTGGTTCCGGGTAGTAAGGTGAATCTAGTGTCGGGTAGTTCGCCTGTAGCCTTGGTTAATATTGAAGAAGCCTTAACGGAAGTGAAAGCCCAAATTCGTGATGCGAGTGGCACTGTGGTGCGTGAATACGCTTGGGATAGTTTGCCAATAGGTCAGGGCGATTTGAAATGGGATGGTAAAGACGCGAGTGGCAATGCCTTACCACAAGGGGCTTACACTCTCACAGCATGGGGGACTAATTCTGAAGGCGCTCGTGCAGCAGTTGGCACATTAGTTGCTCAGAAAGTAACCAGTGTAGATGTGGGTTCATCGGGCGCTACGCTAAATTTGGCTGACGGTTCGTCCGCTAGCCTCGATGAAATTCAACAAATCCGATAAGACGAGGATAGAGTCATGGCAACGAACTTTTCATTAACCGCGTTAACCGGTATTAATTCAGCCTCAACGGGCTTGGGTGTTATTTCTAATAACATTTCCAATGCGCAAACCATCGGTTTCAAATCCAGCCGTGCTGAATTCGCGGATTTGTTCTACGGCGCACAAAACAGTCCAGGCACAGGTTCGCGTACACAAGCGTTGACACAGAATTTTAGCCAAGGCGCAGTAAACGACACGGGTAACCAATTAGATTTGGCCATTAGTGGTAATGGCTTCTTTATTTTAGAAGATGTTTCGGATCGTTATGAAGCAGTTTACACGCGTAATGGTTCATTTAAGCTCGATAAAGATGGTTTTATTACCGACCAAATGGGTAATAAATTGCAAGGCTTCAATAAGGATGTTGTGCTTTCTACGCCTGCTACCAATATTTACCAAACGGTATTAAGTCCACTCAATATCGGTGAGTTAAACAAGGTACCGAAAGAGACATCGCAAGTTAGTTTTGATATGAACTTAGATGGTCAAGATCCAGTAACCTATACCACCACTAGTACCGGCGTAAAACAAAGTGCTTCGGGAACGCTGTTTGACATTAATACACTAAAAAACCAAGAGTATGATGGTGCGCCTAACTATTCGACCAGTAAAGTCATTTACGATAGCTTGGGTGGTCAGCATCGCATGACAGTGAACTACTATAAGGTGGCAGTGAATCCACCAGGTGTTTATGATACGGCCAATGCTGCTGCGGGTAAAAAGATCACCTATACCAACGAAACCACCGATTGGTACGCTCAATATATTATGGAAGATTATGACCCAGTAACGAATACTTACTTTAAGTCGGGTTCTGGGCAAGATGCCGCAACGAATGGGGCTAACAACACTACGGCTTATACTTTAGCTGAAGGAAAAATTTCTACCTTTGGCGCGCCTACAAGCCCAACAACAG
>JACXUY010000074.1 GCA_014763665.1 Gammaproteobacteria bacterium | reverse complement strand
CGGGGCAGAGTTTGTCATGAGTCTGCCGCATCACGGTCATGAAATTTCCGACAAAACCGAGATTACGCAGTTGCGTCATTTCCTGGAAAGCGTGGGCGTCAAACCGCACGCGCACTGAGATCTCAGTCAGCACTTCTTTAAGGAACCTCTGATTCAATCAGAGGTTTCTTAGCAAAGGCCTGGTTTTCAGGCCTTTTTGCTATCAGCGGGAAGGTTGGTCGGGGTGTAGAGCGGCAGGATGCCTTTGGCGACGCTAATCAGCATCAGCACCACGACCAGTCCGCCAGCGGAAACCCCCAGCGCCCAAAGTGGACCTAAGTGCTCCCATAACTGGCCGATCATCAAGCTGCCAAGTGCGGTAGCCAGCGCGGTTCCCAAATAAAAAATACCATAGGCTCGGCCCTTTTTATGTTCGGTTTGCCCGATACGGGTTCGCATGGCATTCAAGCCGGTCACCATAAAGATTCCTTGAAAAACAAATGCCAGCACGAGACTAAACGGGTTTTGCAACAGCAACAGCGCGGTGGCGATGACGCCGGCCCAGAGGCTGATCTGCATTAAAAATCGGGCATTATTGAACGGGCCGCTTGCATCGAGCCGCTGACCCACCCGATAGCTGATAAGGGTTTGGGTCAAGGCGGAGCTGACCATCAACAGCGGCAGCCATTGTGTCGCCACGCCGATTTCGCTGCCGCGGATCACCATAAACGCATCGCTCAACATAAAAAACATGGCGGCAAAGTAGACGCTGAACCAGCCCCATAGGGTTGGGTCCATTGGGCTGTCGGCGGGGCGCAAGGTGAGGTTTTCTGCGGGTTTCTTAGCCAGATCTTTGACCCAGAACATCAGTATCAACAAACCCAGCAGGCCGGGTAGCAGGCTAAGTTCGAAAATGGTTCGAATCCACTCTTGCGATTGCCCCAGCCAACTGAGCAGCATAAAAGCAAGCACACCGCCAAGCACCTCGCCGGCAATGTCGAGGGTTTTGTGCAGACCAAAGGCGCGGCCCTGTTGCTGCGGGGTTGCCGAGGCGGAAATCAGGACATCCTTGGGGGCGCTGCGAATGGCTTTGCCGAGCCGTTCAGTGGCGCTGATGGCGGCGACACTTCCCCAGCTTTCCGCCAGCGAGAACAGGGGTTTCATAACGGCGGACAGGCCGTAGCCCAGCAGCAGAAACGGTTTGGTGACCTGGTAACGGTCGCTCAGCCAGCCGCCCAGCCAGCGGAACAGGTAGGAAACCAGCGTGGTGACGGCAAGGACATAACCGAGTTTATCAATGCCCTGGTTGAGTACCAGCACCACATAGATCGGGATGAGCGGCTTGATCATTGCCGTGGCCAGGTCGGTGAAAAAACTGACCCAGCCCAGTGCCCAGATATTTTTCGAAATGGCGGTCATCGCCCGCATTCATCCCGTTGTGCGTTAGAGGGGAGCAGCTTTAGCCGCTGCACGCTTCACCCACCCGGCAAAGGCCGCACCGCTGGCAAACATCAACAACGAGTAAGTCACGGCGGGAATCATCATGCCGGCGTTGCCGATCAGGGTGCCAGCGACGACCAATGCCAAGGTGCCGTTCTGGATGCCCACTTCAAAACCGACGGAAACCGCCTGCGGCTGGGACAGGCGAGCGCGTTTGGCCAACTGATAGCCCAGAATCAGCACGCTGACATTCAGCAGCAGCGTCGCCAAGCCGGCCTGTGCAAAAAAGCTGGCCATATTGGCGGCGTTTTTGAGGACGATCAGGACGATGACCAGCAGCAGAAAAGCGACCGAGAACCATTTGAAAAAGGCTTCCAGTTTGGCGGCCAACTGTGGCCAGCGCGACAGCACAAACATACCGAGCGCCACCGGAATCACCGTAATCACCAGCAGTTGCACAATGGTTTTCATGATCGGCAGGCTGAATTCAGTGCCGCTGCCCATAAAGTAGGCCATGCTCCAAGCTGCCACCAGCGGAACGGTAAAGGGGGTGATGAGACTGACCACTGCGGTGAGGGTAATGGACAGCGACACATCGCCCTTGCTCAGGTAGGTGAACATATTAGAGGTGGCGCCGCCTGGGGCTAGCGCGATAATCATCAAGCCGACGGCGATTTCGGCGGGTAACGACAGCGCCAGCGCAATCCCGAAAGCCACCAGCGGCAACAGCAGCATCTGCCCGATCAAGCCCACGCCGACCGCTTTGGGGGCCTGCGCAACGCATTTGAAATCGTCAGGGCGCAGTGACAAACCCATGCCGAACATAATCAGGAACAGGGCGGCGGGGAGGATAACTTGGGTCAGCAAATCGGCGGACATAAGAGCTCTCTTTTATGAAATCAGAGGAAAAGCCCGATTGTATAGTGCTGACACAAAAATACAATCCCAACAAAGGGTTGGAAAGAGGAATTAGAAGTGATCCTGCCCCGCAGTGGTCAAACCCACCGATGTCCAGTCCTGCATGCCGCCGCGATAGTATTTGATCTTTTGCGGCGGATACCCCAGTTTTAGCAGCGAAAAGGGGTTGGTTTTGACGGCCGCCGGAGTTTGTCCGCAGTAGTGTCCGTTGCAGTAGGCGACGATGGTTTTAGCCTGGCTGAAATCCAGCTCGCCATTGGCGGCTGTTTTGACATTGAACAGTTTTTCCAACACTTCGATGGCAGCGAGTTCATTGTTGAAGGTGGACATCGGGACATTGACCGAACCCGGAATACGCAGGCGCTCAAACCAGATGGGCGGGCGGGTATCGACCAAGATAATCGATGCGTCGGTTTGCATGCGTTGCAGATAATCGAGCACTTCCAGTTCGCCGATGGTTTCGACGCCCGGGGCCAGGTTGAAAGGTTGCAGCGTGCCCACCGTGGTGTTGGTGTACAGATCGGTCAGGGTGTTTTCAGGATTCTGGTTGCGTTGGATTACATAGGTTTTGCCCTGCAGATGCAGAGTGACGGATTGGACGCCCTTGTCGATCAGCACAACAGGTTGTTGCTCTTCGGCATGGACGTAATGCAAGCAACCTAAGGAAATGAACAGGGCGGTCAGTCGAAGCCATTGCATGGTGGACCTCCTTTAAGCGCGATTATTGGAAAACAGCGGGGTCGTTTTTATTATACGCTTGACGGTCAAGGGGATATAGGGGCTTGTTTTGAAAGGGAGAATCTACTCCAGGTATTGCGGTTTGCCGTAGTGATAACCCTGCATGAAATCGATACCCATTGAGAGTAAACGTTCCGCAATCGCCTGGTTGCTGACGAACTCGGCTACGGTCTTGAAACCCAGGCCCCGGCTTATTTGAATAATGCTTTCCACGACCATGGCTGTTTTGGCATCGGTCAGGATTTTTTGCACCAGTGAACCGTCTATTTTGATGTAATCGGCATTGAGGTTGACCAAATAGGAGAAATTGGAATAGCCGCTACCGAAGTCATCAATTGCCACTTCCGCGCCGTGTCGTTTCACATCGTCAATAAACGCTTTGACCATTTCAAAATCGGAGATCGATTCGCTTTCGGTAATTTCAAAGATAATTTTGCCACCATGATGCGCGGCTAAACAGAGGAGCACTTCTTCACGCAAACCGGGGTTCTGAATATCCTGAATTGAGAGATTGATTGAAATGCAATAGCCGCTGTCGGCGGCCATTTTGAAGGCATTACGCATGACGCTTTGGGTAATGCGCTGATAGTGGCGGGTGGGTTTGGCAATTTCCAGAAAACGGCAGGGTGGGACTATCTCGCCGTTGGGTAATTTCAGGCGCACCAGCGCCTCGTATCTGAGCGCATCGGGGTCTTTGGGGTTGAAGATGGGCTGATAGAAATTGATGATATGTCCGGTTTGCAGCGCCTGGCGGATATGCTTGAGCCAAAGCAGATGTTCCTGATCGCGTTGCGGCTCTTCCCGCGCGATAGCAATGCTGTGCTGGTTGTTTTGTTTTGAGAGTTGCAGGGCGGTTTCCGCGAGTTGCAACAGGTGTTGTTTGCCGTAACCGACCCCCATTTCAACTTCGAGATCAATGGCGCTGTTTTCGAGGGGGATTTCATGGTCGTGAATCGCTCCCATGATATTGCGCAGTAGGTCGATAAACGTTTCCAATGGCATGGATTGGAGCGGCAGAAGCGCGAAACGATCACCATAGACCCGGTAGAGGGTGACCTGTTCATCGGCAGTCAGTTTTTTTAAAAAAGACGCAAAATGCAGCAGAATTTCGTCACCCGTTTTCAGGCCGTAAAAGTCGTTGTATGCTTTGAAGTTTTGGATATTGATCAGAGCGAGTTTGTCGGCCTTCTGGCGTTTTTTGTCTTCCATTAACTGCATTCGACTCGGCAGCCGGGTGAGGCTGTCGGTGCGTTCCGCCTCGATTTGGCGTTGAGTATGGATTTGCTCGGTGATGTCGTTGCTGATGCCGAGATAATGCAATAGTTCGCCATCTTCGCCATAAATCGGCGCGACAACGGTTTGTACATAATAACTGTCGCCGTTTTTGCAGCGGTTTTTGATGACACCCTGCCAGATATTGCCTTGCGTAATAGTTTGCCAGAGTTCTGCAAAGATCGACGCATGTGTATCAGGGTGGCTGATAATACGGTGTGTGCGTCCCACGACTTCATGGGCTTCATATCCCGTGACTTTTTCAAAGGCTTGGTTGACACTTAAAATTACGCCGTTTGCATCGGTCTCCACCATGATGGAAGCTTGATCCAATACCTGCTTGTACTGCTGTTTCAAGCTGAGTTGGCTCTGCAAATCATGTGTGGTCTTGTTCACCAAATGCATCAGCGAGCGCAAGGTGGACTGATGATTTTCTCTAATGTCAGCCAAACTGTCGGTTTCGGCGATTGAAACAGGTTCGAGTGGGGCTTCCGAAAGTGCCAGATAGGTGGTGGTGATATTGAGAGTGTGGTTACTGCTTTGAGTGTGAAAAAACTCGCCGTAGGTGAAAAAACCGCTGCAGGTCCCGACCTCGCAGAGCGCCTCCACTTCATCTTGTATCAACTCCTTAAGGAACATTCTGCGTGCGCTGCAGGAGTAGACAAATAAACTTTGTGGCTGTACCTGGTACTTTAGATGGCAGGCCCGGTGATAGGCTTCATGAATCAACGTTGTGTCATCGACAGTGCTGAAACGTACCTTATCGCCGCTTTCAAAGGATCCCGCATAGATAAAATGTTCCTGCGTATTTGTCTTGATAACGCAGCGCGCAACCGGCAGATTGCCGGCCTGTTTGATAATGGGAAATTGGATGATGTTTTCAGGCAGATTTTCGGTGACGCCTTTTCCCAGATATTCCCGATAGAACTGTTTAACCGGCTTATGATTCAGGGTAATAATGGTATTGTCGTGGGCCTCGGTGACCTCAAAGTCCTGGCCAAGCGGCGCCCAGTTCAACAGGTAGCCATTGGCCACGCGCAGTTCATTGCTGTGCAGAAATGCGACTACCACTCCTTGTGTATGCAGTTGGTTCTGGTATATCACATAGGTTTTAATCGTGTTGGCCGTGTCCGCGGCATAGCCGCCCGCCACCACCAGCTGCGGCGCTAGTTGGTGCAAATTATCCAGGAACCGTTGCGCCAGGGTATGGCCTACTTCTGCAAAAACAATGGCGCAGCGGGTATTGCCGGTTATATGCTGTTTTGCGAGCAGATGGGCGGTTTCGAGAGAATTATTGGTATGGATGAATGTGGTAATTCGGGTGTGATCAAACAAGCTAAAACTCAGCACCGTCTGCTGATGGGTGATGTGTCCGTTAACGATTTCACCGCCGCTGCTGGCGCCAATAATATGTATGTGCGGGCATTTTTGGACGATGGCGTTGAGTATCGATTCAATGGCCGCGTGATCCTCATGGCTATTGAACACTTGTAACAGCACGGCACCCGGGTGGGCAGCAATCATCTCATTGCACAAGAACGCATCCAGTTCAGCCTGTGTGGAAAAGAGATGATTGAGGGTTTTCATAATCTTTTGGAGGACATGTATTTTGATACGCCTAATTACATATAGAACCATATTAACAGTGATTTTATTATCGTCAACTACTAATTTGGGTAAAAAGTTCGATAGGCTCATGTCTAGCGTAAAAATGGAGGGCGTAATTTAGGTATAATAGCCTCGCCTGTTAGACCTAAACAGAAAAGGAAATGTCATGTTAATGCTAGTTTCTCCGGCTAAGTCATTGGATGAAAAAACGCCTGTGCAAACCCAGTTGCATACAAGTTGCGTATTTTTGGAGCGCGCGGCCGAACTGGTTGATGAATTGCAGAAAGTCGGCCCGGTTGAAATCGGGCAGCTAATGCATATGAGCGACAAATTGGCGGAGTTGAATTACGAGCGCTTCCAAAACTGGCAGCTGCCGTTTCCGGCCGAACAGGCCAAGCAGGCGGCTTGGCTGTTTAAAGGGGATGTTTATCAGGGGTTGGATGCCTATTCATTGGATGAAAAGGGCGTGAATTACCTGCAAAATCATCTGCGAATTTTGTCGGGTCTGTATGGTTTGTTGAAACCGTGTGACGATATGCTGCCTTACCGTTTGGAAATGGGTACGGCGTTTGCCAACGCCAAGGGCAAGGACCTGTATGCGTTCTGGGGCAATGCCATTACCGAACAACTGAATGCCGAATTGGCCGAACAGGACAGCCAGACGTTGGTCAATTTAGCCTCCAATGAATACTTCAAAGCGGTGAAGCCTAAGTTGCTGAAAGCGCGGATTGTCACGCCGATTTTCAAGGACTGGAAAAACGGCCAGTATAAAATCATCAGTTTCTACGCCAAAAAGGCGCGCGGCCTGATGGCGCGTTATGCGGCCGACCAGCAGATTGAAAATGCCGAAGAACTCAAATATTTCGATTACGAAGGTTATGCGTTTGCGCCGGAACTCTCCTCGGAAACGGATTGGGTGTTTACCCGTCGCATGGAAGCGTAGTAGCGTTTTGGAAAAAGTCGATTTAAAAACTCAACAGGCCGGGTAGAGAGGCGTTTCTACCCGGCCTGTTGAGTTTTTAAGCGGAATATTTTTCAGCGTCTAGAGTTCGATATACTCTCTATTGCCGGACGGATCGGCTTCAAAAATGACCAATTCAAAATTGCTAACCCGGCTTCGCAAGGTGCTGTTGCCTTGCCATTCGCTTTTGCTGGTATTCTCGAGAACCAGAATATCGTATCCCAAGCCACCGTCGATTGAGGTATTGATTTGGCCG
>JACXUY010000198.1 GCA_014763665.1 Gammaproteobacteria bacterium | reverse complement strand
GGCATTATGTTCGGCTTCGCTAATAGCGAAACCAGCGATTTTATGCCAGCCGCGATTACCTATGCGCGTATGCTTTGCGACAAGGTCTATCACTATGCGTTAGCCCACCCGCACAAGTTAGGCGTGGATATTAAAACCCAGGTAACGCTCGATTACGGCACTAAAGAAAACTTCATTAATTGCCAACCGCAAAATATTCACACTATTGTTGTTTCTGCGCCTAGTGTCGAAAGTATGCAAATTGAAGAAGTACGTGAATTGATTGCTGGTTTAATCAACGACACAGGCTTACCAACAGACCTGTTTAATCCAAAAGACTGCATTATTCATATCAACCCAACCGGGCGCTATGTTAATCATTCTGCATTGCATGACTCGGGCTTAACCGGACGTAAATTAATTGTCGATAGTTTTGGTGGCTATGCACCGATTGGTGGTGGGGCGCAAAGCTCAAAAGACTACACCAAAGTGGATCGCTCAGGCTTATACGCCGCACGTTGGTTAGCCAAGCATATTGTGGCCGCAGGCCTGGCGAAAAAAGCCTTAGTGCAACTCAGCTACGCAATCGGTGTCGCCAAGCCTACTTCAATCACAGTGGATACCATGGGAACAAATAGCCCAAACATCAGCGACGAAATGCTTTCAGAGCGCATCGCAGCAGAATACTCACTGACCCCACGCTGGATTACCGAAAAGTTTAAGCTCAACCAACCTAGCGCCGAAACTTTCCTCTATGCCGATGTTGCCGCAAGAGGTCAAGTCGGGCAGAGTGATTATCCGTGGGAAAAGTTAGATGCATTAGTGTTTTTTGAAAGTTTAAAAGCTTAAAGCAATAACCCACTAACCACCAGGCCTGGTGATTGTGTATTGTATTGAAACTAACTTGTTACTAAAAATATAAAAATTAGTAGTAAATTAGTTTCAAGCGATTTGCATTTGCTACAATGGTTCACTTAGTCACAATCAAGACGTTTAAGGAATATGAAAATACCGCCATCGCCACCGAGTATAGATGCGTTTTTTGCCGACTTTATGCAACAGGCGGATGCGGAACAGTGGATGAAGTTATTGTCGCTGGATTTAGGCGTATGTGATGAACGCGGTCGTTATGCGCATTGGGATAAATTGCGCTTTGCCATTCCACCGCAGGGTTTAAGCACGCAAGAGTATTGGTTTGTCATCAAAACGGCGCGAAATAAATTAGCCAAAAAGTTAAGCCTGACCGATCAGCAGGGCAAGCCCATGCAATTTTGCGTGACAGACGCTATGTTGCACGCGCTCCATTGGCTAGACCAGCACGCGGCG
>JACXUY010000073.1 GCA_014763665.1 Gammaproteobacteria bacterium | reverse complement strand
AGGCCTATATGCGAACGAAGAAAGCCGGTGGCGTTGAGGTAACGGTAACAGATGTGTTTCGCGCGTTCATCGCTGATCTCCATGAGTGCCATTGTGACACTTACAGACTACTCAATGAGCGCTTAAATCAAAAGGATAACTAGGTTTACTTAGCTTACCGGCCGGTGAGAACTGGCTTTTTTTAGACAATAAAAAACCCCACAGCCGGACAGGGCGTATGGGGTTAATCACTTAAAACGAGGTTATTTTAAATGACAAATATGATTTTAACAAATAATGAATTAACCATGTCTCATATTGATATTGCTGAGTTGGTTGGTTCACGCGCTGACAGCGTAAAAAGGACAGTGGATCGCCTTGCAGAGAAGGGGGTAATTCAACTTCCACCATTGGTGGATGTTAAAAACAGCAAGAATCAATTAGTCAAAGAGTATCGCATTAATAAGCGTGATTCCTATGTTGTCGTTGCCCAGTTGTCACCCGAGTTTACAGCCAAGCTTGTTGACCGCTGGCAAGAGCTGGAATCAAAGCAAGCAACCCCACAACTGCCCGACTTTACAAATCCTGCTATTGCTGCTCGTGCTTGGGCTGATGAAGTGGAAGCTAAACAGAAAGCCATTGCAACGATCAAGGAGAAAGACAAACTGATTGTTGCGGTTGCTGATTTAAATATTCGTGCAGGCGATGTGTCTGTCTCTGAATTTGCAAAGAATCTAGCGATTAAGGGATTAGGGCGTAACAACCTTTTCAGATGGTTAAAGGCACGAGGTTACTTAATGGCGAATACAGAGCCGTATCAGCCTTATGTGGATCGCGGTTACTTTGTGCGAAAACCGTATGAGGAAAAGGTAAACGGTGAGGTGAAATACAAAACCATGCTAACGCCAAGAGGGTGCGCGTGGTTATCAAAAATCCTGCATGCTGAATTTGAGCTGAACGGTCAGGAGGTGGCGTAAGTGAGCATGGAATTAATGGTTAAAGCCATGAAGATCAAAGTTGGCAACTCGGGAAGAAAGCTTGTGTTATTGAAGCTTGCTGATAACGCTGATGACAATGGCAACTGTTGGCCGTCATACCAACACATTGCGGACCAATGCGAAATGTGCCGAAGAACCGTGATTGACCACGTCAAACAGCTGGAAAAGGATGGGTTTTTGACAAAATCCCATCGAAATTCAGGTAATAGCAGCAATTATTACAAACTTAACTTGGATGCTCCAGAAGTGAAAAAAACTAGTGCGAAATCTGCACCAGTAGAAAATTGCACTAGTGCAAAATCTGCACCCCCTAGTGCAAAATCTGCACCCCCTAGTAGTGCAAAATCTGCACCCAGAACCAGTCACTCTTTTGAACCAGTCAATGAACCAAAAAAAAATAAGCAAAAAAAAGCGGCCGAGTTCAGCTGGCGCGATTCTTTGATCCAGCTCGGTGCGGATGTCGTGGATGTTCGTGACTTGATGCTGGTACGCAAGGAGAAGAAGGCGACGAACACAGAGGCGGCTTTCAGGCGGTTTTTGAATCAGTGCGAAAAAGCGGGATGCTCGGTGCGAGAGGCGGTCGAGATTTGCGCTGAACGTGGGTGGTCTGCGTTTCAAGCAGACTGGGATAGCTTTCAGTCGGAGCTGGCAAGCAAGCACGGACTTGCACCTATCAAGCAATCATCCAGACCGTCTCAGAGCGCTAACCAACCGTTACTTGGAGAAGACATTGATTCGGCATGGGAGGACGACCTATGAGCCTGCAAGTAGCTCAGTACGTTGCCAATTTGGCAGAGGCCGCACAACGCAAAGAGCAGGAGCGTGGCATCGTCCCACAACCGCAAGCAGTCAGCCAAAAGTCGCAAGAGACCAAGCTTAATCCGGTAACAGCAGAGAGAGCCAAGCGGTTCGATGACACGTTAAAGCAGGCGCTAAATTACGCCTTCTCAACACTCCGTGAGTGTAACCCGGCATGGCGACATGCATTCAAGAGCAAAGCCGAGGTCGTTGGGTACAAGACTCAGCTTGGGCTTGCCATGCAGTCGGCCGGCATCAACTCCATCGAGCTCGTTGAAGGTGGTTTGGATTACGCCCGTAAACAGCCTGGCCCGTTTATGCCGTCAACTGGCGATTTTGTGGCGTGGTGCAAAGAGGCCGCCGAGGTTAAGCGCGCTAAGCGCGAAACAGTAGAGCGCTCAAAACGCATCCTCGACGAGAAACGCCAATTGGCGGGCGAAACTTGGGAAGAGCGTCAAGCCGCAGCTAAAGCGGGCATTGCTGCAATCCGAAAGAATTTAAACGGAGGTGCCGTATGACACAGCGCGGAGGCGGCATGAGCCGGATAGGAAAAGAAATGGAATATGTGGTCAGCGTTTTTGTTGCTCTGATTGACAAAGATGGCGAGTACAAGATGAGTTTTGAGCAGGCGAGTATGGCAATGGGATTGTCTGTTGATGAGTATGACAGGCTGATTGATGCACTTCCTTTTAGGTATTGTGGCAATGGATATTAGACGAATGGCCAGCAGCTTGGAGTACCAAGCATCAGAGCATGGAAGTGATTGCCTGTTTGGCTCACTTCCAAAGGCGGCGCAAGAGGAGGCGTTGCGCATTATCGAGTACGTCGAAAGTAGTGGCGATACGAATAAGGCCAATTTACTGACCCGCATGCTGGATGTGTCAATTGATTTTCGTGATGCTATCGGAGTAACAAACATGGATATTTACCCGAAGCAGGTTGATACGGTTCAGCGGTTCTACAAATTTTGGAAGCAGCGATATGCTTGAGATACGCGAGGCACTTTGCAGCAATAAACAACGCCGCTTTCGTAAGGATTGAGCAGTGAATTACCTCTTGAGCAGAAAACGACCTGAAACAGCCAAGCAGATTGTTGCGCGCGCTATTGATGAGGCGCGCGAGCAGTACAAGCAGCATGATGTTGAAATCGTGGTGAAGAAGGCTGATAAATCACGTACCGGTCAGCAGAACAAATACTTTTGGGCGCTCTGCGGATTGATTGAGCAAAACACTGGAACCAACAAGGAAGACATCAAGATCAGGCTGATGGATGCGTGTGGGTTTACCAGAGATATTTGGTCAAACGGCCGCCCTCTGACAATAACGCTTTCGACAACGGTGTTGAATACCCAGCAGTTTTGCACGCTGATTGAGGCAACACAAAGCCTGTGCGAAGCGTTGAACATGAGATATCCGCTGCCGGTTGAACTGGGGATGCAATGGACATGATTCAAAAGCCATTTAAGGTGCGCAGCAAAGCACTACGCCAAAGCGCGAGCGGTCAGGCGTGTGCGGTGAGAATTGCAGGAATATGCAATAACGACAGCAGCACAACCGTTTTGGCTCATGTCAATTTCGGCGGTCATGGCATGGCAACCAAAGAGAGCGACTTGAGTGCCTGCTACGCGTGCAGCAGTTGCCATGATGCGATAGATGGTCGCATGCCATGGAAAAGAGATGACTCAGTTATCTTTTCGGCAGTAATGAAAACACAGCACAAGATGATTGAATCGGGATTGATTGAGGTGAAGCCTTGATAAAGCTTACGCTGCCATTCCCACCCAGCATAAATGGCTACTGGCGCGCCTATAGTGGCCGCCAGATCATCAGCGCAAAAGGGCGTGAGTATCGCGCAGACGTCATAAAGCAGATGTTTTATGAGCATATGCCGCGATATGAGTGCGAGATTGAGGTGCACATAACGTTGTATCCGCCGGACCGCCGCAAGCGTGACATCGACAATTATATCAAAGCGGTGTTCGATGCGATGACACATGCGAAAGTTTGGGTTGATGATTCTCAGGTGTCAAAAATGACGGTAGAGCGCGGTGCGGTCTGTAAGCCTGGATATGTGTCTCTGACTGTCCAGCCGTTTGCCAACCGCTTGGACAACACTACGATTTAATGCGGCTATTGATAATGGATTAAAGGGGATGGTTGTGAGTTCAGGGTTTGCATTAAGCAAAAGAAGTTTGGCGAATTTAGAAGGGGTGCACCCAGATTTAGTGCGTGTGGTTAAGCGTGCGATTGAAATAACGCGTGTGGACTTTGGCGTGTCAGAAGGACTTCGTACTTTGGAGCGCCAGAAGCAACTCAAGGAAGAGGGCAAAAGCACCACGCTCAAAAGCCGCCACTTAAAACAGGCCGACGGTTATGGGCATGCGGTTGATTTATATGCGCTGGATAAAAGCGGCAAAGCCACTTGGAAGCACGAAGATTTTCGCCCTGTGATTCAGGCTTTGATGACTGCCGCCATCGAGCTGGACGTGCAGATTCAGGCGGGCGCTTTGTGGCGCACTTTTCTTGATTCGCCCCACATTCAGCTTAACCCGGAGTATTACGCATGAATTTGTCTGATACCTTTAAGAGCGTGATTGGTGCGGTGGCTCCCGTTCTGGGTGCGGCACTGGGCGGCCCGTTGGGTGGAGCGGCGGCCTCTCAGATTGCGCAGAGCCTGCTTGGCAAAACCGACGCCACCTCAGCCGAGCTTGAGCAGGCCGTTAAAAACGCGACCCCTGAGCAGCTGGCCAGCCTTAAAAAGCTGGATCACGATTTCCAGATTCGTATGGAAGAGCTTGGCCTTGATTTGGAGCGCATTAATCAACAAGGCATTGCGGATGCCCGTGCCAGAGAGATTGCGGTTAATGACAAAGTGCCGGCGGTTTTAGCGATTGCTGTGACCATTGGCTTCTTCGGCGTGCTGGGGTGGATGGTTTATGACGGCACCAAAGGTCATTCCGATGCCTTGCTGGTCATGCTGGGTGCGCTTGGCGGTGCCTGGGGTGCGGTCATGAATTATTACTTTGGGTCGTCCAGCGGGTCGGCCAAAAAGAATGAGCTGCTGGCAAGAGGTAAGGCATGAGCGAAGAGCGTTTAAGCCAGGTAGAGAGAACCGCCATTGAACTACGCCATAAAGACAGCGTGCATGATGAGCTCCTGAAGCAACTGGTGGGTTCGCACAATGAGATCCGCTCGGAGTTAAAGCGCACCAACGACATCCTTCAGCAACAAGTGTTAAACGACGAACGAGTCAATGCACGCATCGACAAGATGGAAGCCAACATCATGGCCAAGATCCAGGCCAGCAATGAATCCATCAAGCGTGCTCATAGCCGCATCGACAAAATCGAATCCATCTTTAGCCGGCTGGCCTGGACGGTCATCACAATGGTGATTTTGGGTGTGATGGGCGCGGTTATTAAGTTCGGGGCATAAGGTGGCCTGTGCAATATGACACCAAAACAGCAGCGTTTCGTTGACGAGTATCTTATTGATCTTAACGCCACGCAGGCGGCGATAAGGGCAGGGTACTCGGAAAGAACCGCAGAAGTGCAGGGCAGTAGGTTGTTAAGCAATGTTAAGGTTAAAGACGCGGTTCGCAAGGCGAAGTCAGTTCGCGCGGAAGAAGCCAAAATAGATGCGCAATGGGTGCTCAAGCAGGCGGTGGAGATGCATAAGATGGCGACAGGCGAGAAGCCTGTTCACGTGGTGGTGCGCGAATCAAACGAGGATGGTATGACGGCCACACGGTCAGTACAGATGCATAAGACAGACTTATCGGCGGTAGGTAAGGCGCTTGAGCTGATAGGCAAGCATGTGGTGGTTGCGGCGTTTGAGAATGGCTCGAATATTAATGTGGGCATTACCGTAATAGACCCATTTAAGCGGGGTGAAGATGAATCATCAAGCGGCGGTAATTGACCTGTCAGGGTTGCCAGACGCCACTAATGAGGTGTATGTACCGCTATACACCAATAAAAGCCGATATCTCGTTTTGTATGGTGGCGCAGGTTCCGGGAAGTCAATCTTTGCGCGCGATAAGTTGCTCTATCGAACATTAACTGAATCTGGCCACCGCTTTCTTGTTGCCAGAAAGGTGGCGCGAACGCTACGGAAATCCGTCTACAGCTCATTTGTGCGCACCCTATCAGAATGGGGCTTGCTGCACCTTTGCTCAATCAATAAAACCGATATGGAGATTGTCTTTAAGCCGACAGGCTCAACGATTATGTTTATCGGCATGGACGACCCTGAAAAGATTAAGTCGATAGACAAAATAACCGGTATTTGGCTTGAGGAAGCCAGCGAATTCACGCTGGATGACTTTACCCAGCTCGATTTGCGTTTGCGCGGCCAGCTTGAGCACTACAAACAGATTACGCTATCTTTCAACCCGGTCAATGCGAATCACTGGCTAAAGAAACGTTTTTTTGAAAGGCATGACGCGCAATCTACCGTGGTTCACACTACCTATCTTGATAACAGATTCCTTGATGATGCATACATCCGCGTGCTCAATGAGCTTAAAGAGACAAATTACAGTTATTACGAGATTTACGCCCTTGGGAAATGGGGCAGTCTTGAAGGGCTGGTTTATCCACACTGGGAGTTGGTGGATGAAATGCCTGCTGACTGCGAGGTGAGGCGTTGGGGGCAGGATTTTGGTTATAACAATCCGTCTGCCACGGTGCTTATTGGCATTATGGGGCGCGACCTGTATGTGCAAGAACTGCTGTATGAGTCTGAATTGACCAATGCGCAATTGATTGACCGCCTCAAGCCGATACCTGGCCTGCT
The DNA here is from genome assembly GCA_014763665.1 of Gammaproteobacteria bacterium. Lineage (GTDB taxonomy): Bacteria > Pseudomonadota > Gammaproteobacteria > Thiomicrospirales > Thiomicrospiraceae. The sequence continues at coordinate 1,800 of JACXUY010000073.1, read as the reverse complement.
GACTTTGCAGGGCTTTTTAGACAGCGCAGAGCCTGACCGCATTCAGGAGTTCAGAAACGCCGGCTTTAACGTGAGACCGGCGCGCAAAGAGGTGAAGGCCGGAATTGATAAGGTCAAGTCTTACCGCTTGAAAGTGGTTAAAGGCTCTCAGAATCTGATTAATGAGCTTGAGCTGTATTGCTGGAAGTTGAGCCGCGATAAAGAGCCTCTTGATGAGCCGGTTAAACAGCACGACCATGCGCTTGATGCGCTGCGGTATGCGGTGTTCCAGGGCAATCAATTTGAAGTGAAGAAGCTGACGTACAAGGTGGATGGACTGCAACTGCATACAACCACATAAACAGGGCGCTGGATAAGATGGCAGCGCAACGGGATCTGTTCAGTGAGCATGCATGAGGAAATAAAAGCCAAGGCGAGAAAAGCGCTTGAGGAATTTATCCGTTCTGGCATGGATTCAAAAGAGGCCTTGAAGCGCGTTCAGAATGAATATCTTGATGATGTTGTTGACGTTATGTCGGATGAGATGAATTCGCTGAAAGTCGGATTTATTACGCCAGCAAGACTCAAAAAAATGGCTATCGGTGACATTGATCTATCGACAAATCTCTACCGTCATATTGATGATGTGAATGCTAATGTGTTGAAAACCATCAATGAGCATGCGAAGGCGTTGAACAACGCTCAGGATTTGGCGCTTAAAATTTTTGAGGGATATGATTTCAAAGATGACCCTCTAAAAGTTCAGAAAGGATTGCCGAAATATCTATTTGATCCTCTTAAAGAGTTGCAGGCAAAGCAACTGAAAACCCCGGCACTTAAAGCGGCTTATATGCAATTACTCGAAGCACAGAGCGACAAAGAACTGAAGAAAGCACTTAAAACCGCCATGTATGAGCGCAACCGGTTCTTTGCGAATAGAATCGCGCAGACAGAATTGCATCGCATTCATACGCATTACAAGGTTAAGCAGATACTCGAAGATGATGGTGTTGAGGTCGTGCAGATTAAGTTGTCTGCAACACATCCAAAAGTAGACATTTGTGATTACCATGCCAACCTTGATGCCTACGGCCTTGGAAAGGGATGTTATCCAAAGCATAAGGCGCCACTTCCTCCATACCATCCGTTCTGCAGGTGCATAGTCAGCAGTAGAATGGATTTGTCACTATCCGATGCAAAGCCGATTCCTGACGATCCGGAATTAAATTTAATGCGCTCTTTTAATGAGTCAGATCAGGTGAACATTCTCGGCACTAAAGGCATTCACACTAAGTGGCAGCAGGGTGGCAAGGTAATAGATTTGGTTGACCGTACAAGAAAGCCGTTGTATCGAACCAAGTATGCCAGTGAAATATTGGGCAATGCTGTCGTCCCGGATTTGAACGGGGATGAATTGCTTTATCCATTATCAGTTACTGATAAGGTTCCTGACCTTGAAAAGGTTCAGGGCATTATGTGGGAAAATTATCAGCAGGAATTGTCCGAATGGATAGCGTTGGTGGTTGCACCTGATTACAAGGCCAGGCATGAATTCAAGCTACTCAGCTTGTTGCCGGAATTTGTTTTTCAGCACAAGTTATTGCAGAGCTTTGAAGTTACTGAAAGAGAAATTTTTGTTTCAGATCACCAGTTGCGGCACGCTGTCAGGACTTTCAAGGCAGGAAAGTGGGCGGCATTTTCAAATGATGAAATAGCAAATCTACCTTATTTGATTCAGAATGCAAGATGGTTTATTGATGCTCAACATGAAGGAAGCGTTTTAGCAGTGGTAGATGATATTGGAACTGATGCGCAGGTTGG
>JACXUY010000072.1 GCA_014763665.1 Gammaproteobacteria bacterium | reverse complement strand
ACCCAAGATGGTTATGCGGCGGGAGACTTGGTGAATGTGCAAGTGAACAAAGATGGTACCATTGAAGCTCAATATTCGAATGGTCGTTCAGATACTGTTGCTAAACTCGCCTTAGCGAACTTTAGTGATCTGCAAGGTATGCAAAAACTCGGTAATCAAATGTGGGCGGAAACAGCCGCTTCCGGTCCGCGCCAGCTAGGTAATCCACAGGCGTCAGGTTTTGGTACCATTCAAGCAGGTGCGTTGGAATACTCTAACGTTGATGTGACGGGTGAATTGGTGAATATGATTTTCATGCAGAAAATGTATCAGGCGAGTGCCCAGGTTATTTCGACAGATAAAACCTTAACACAAACCATTTTACAGCTCTAATAGGTTCATTTGAAAACGGGGTGATAGCGTTTTTTATAAAAGCTGTCGCTCCGTTTTTGTCTTTAATTGTTTTAATTGGCACAGTTAATGCTTTATGTTTAACGAGGCAAAACTTGCCGTTACCAACTGGGTAATGGCAAGCACAACCGCAATGAACAAACTTAGGGATAACTGAATAGGAGTGGCGGATTATGGACAGAATGCTGTACATCGCCATGAGTGGCGCTAAAGAGACTTCCTTGTCGTTAGCCGCTAACTCAAACAACTTAGCCAATGCCAATACCACCGGATTTAAGGCAGACTTCAATCAGTTTCGTGCCATGCACGTTGCTGGGCCAGGTCATGAAAGTCGTGCTTATGCCTTATCTGAGCGTCCTGCTACCGATTTAACCGCAGGGCCAATGAATTATACCGGTCGAGATATGGATGTCGCGGTAGCCAATGATGATTGGCTGGTCATTCAAACCCCAAAGGGCGATGAAGGCTTGGTTAAAACCGCTAGCCTGCAAATTAAAGCCGATGGCTCACTGGTTGATATTCACGGCAATCCCATGCTGGGTGCTGATGGTCCTATTGTTATCCCACCAGCAGAAAAAGTCGATATTGGTGTCGATGGTACGATTTCCATTGTACCACTCGGTCAGCCAATGCAGAATTTAGAGATTGTTGGCCAATTACAAATTGTTCGCCCCAATGACACTTCACCCAAACAAATGGAAAAAGGCTTAGATGGCTATATGCGCTCTAAAGCAGGCGTAACCCCTCAGCTCGATGGTCGTTTGATGAGCGGTGTGTTAGAGGCCAGTAACGTCAATACCGTGCAGTCTTTGGTGGATATGATTTCGCTGCAACGTAAGTACGAAATGCAGGTGAAAATGATGAACACCAGCAATAAAAATGAAGAAAAAAACAATCAGTTGTTATCGTTAAGATAAGGGTAGGTTAGTAGCATGAACAGAGCATTATACGTCGCCAAAACAGGGCTAGAAGCGCAAAATACACGTTTAGCCACCATTTCCAATAACCTGGCCAATGCCAACACCACGGGTTACAAACAGGGTCGAGCCGAGTTTGAAGATCTGATTTATCAGAATGTGCGCCAACCAGGTGGTTACACCAACCAGCAAACTACCTTGCCTTCTGGTTTGCAGTTAGGGGTGGGTACGAAAGTGGTGGCCATTCAAAAAATGCATACCCAAGGTAGTCTCCAGAATACGGGTAATGAACTAGACATTGCGCTGCAAGGTAAGGGCTTTTTCCAAATTCAGCAGGTCGATGGCACTATCGCCTATACGCGCGACGGTTCGTTTCAGTTAAATCAAAACGGCGATTTGGTGACTTCAGGCGGTTTACTTGTTCAGCCACAGATCACTGTTCCGCCAAATGCTACTGGTGTTACCATCGGTACCGATGGTACGGTTTCGGCCACCATTCCGGGTCAGGCAGAGCCGCAGCAGCTGGGTCAGTTAGAAATTGCCACCTTTATTAATCCCGCTGGTTTGAACGCTAAGGGCGATAACCTGTTTACCGAAACCATTGCCAGTGGTGTCCCCGTGGTGGGCGTTGCCGGTGTTGATGGTGTGGGAACAATTATTCAATCTTTCCTAGAAGCCTCGAATGTGAATACGGTCGAAGAATTGATTGGTATGATCGAAGCACAGCGTACTTATGAAATGAATGCTAAAGCGATTAAAGCGGCTGATGGCATGATGCAATACCTGAACAATAATGTTTAAGCCGAATGATTGAGCGAGACTAATGGGCATCCCTTCCCTAGGTCTCCTACCCGTTAGGTTATTAGAGGTTCCTAATATGAAAACACAATTAATCTTAGTATTAACGACCGTTGGTTTTTTGACTGCTTGTTCTAACACACCACAACGCATAGGCAAGTTTGAATATGAGCCAGCTTATCCGACTAATATTCCACAAGCGGAAACAGCGCGTAATGGCTCTTTATATCAACCTGGTGCCATGGACTTGTTTAATGACAGTAAAGCGCGTCGTATTGGCGATATCATTACCGTCAACTTGCAAGAAAAAATGAATGCACAGAAAAAAGCTGCAGCGAATGAGAAGAAAACTAATGCTACTTCCTTGGGAGCTCCCACTATTTTAGGGGGAACAGTGGGGGCAGCGGCAGGAGGTATTAACTTCTTGGGCGATACTTCATTTGACTCTTCGCACCAATTCAAAGGTCAGGGTGATGCTTCACAAAGTAACAGCTTAACCGGTAACATTAGTGTGACGGTGGTTGAAGTCATTCCCAATGGTAATTTAGTTGTGCGTGGTGAGAAATGGGTCACTATCAACCAAGGTGAAGAGGTTATCCGTTTTGCTGGTATTATTCGCCCAGCCGATATTGGACCAGATAACAGCATCCCCTCCACTAAGGTAGCCGATGCCCGTATTATCTACAGCGGTGATGGGCTAGTGAATGAAGCGACGCAAAAAGGTTGGTTGGCAAGGTTTTTCAGTAACTATTGGCCTTGGTAAACTGGTTGCACCGAAAAATATAACGGCAAAACACACAAGTATTCTACTATAATAATCATAATGGTTGGCGCCTCAGTTATTCTGGGGCGCTTTTTTATTTTCTAAGTGTTGGCATATCATTTGCTTAGAATTGTAAGTAGAATAAAAAGACACTTGGGAGTATCATCATGAAACGAATCATTATTGCCGGTTTAGTCGCCCTAATGACAGTGCAAACCGTATGGGCTGAGCGTATTAAAGACCTAGCACAAGTGCAAGGCGTGCGTAGTAACCAACTGATTGGTTATGGCTTGGTGGTTGGCTTAAATGGTACGGGCGATAAAAACCCATTTACCGATCAAAGCTTAAAATCGATGCTGACGCGTTTTGGCATTAATATGCCCGCCAATGTTAAGCCGAATTCAAAAAACATTGCTGCTGTGGCGGTTCATGCTGACTTGCCACCTTTTGTCAAGCCAGGTCAAACGATTGACGTGACGGTTTCTTCTTTGGGTAATGCCAAATCTCTAGCGGGTGGTTCGTTGCTATTAACGCCGTTACGGGGTTTAGATGGTAATGTTTATGCCATGGCACAAGGTCCATTGGTCGTGGGTGGACTAGATGCTTCTGGTAAAGACGGATCTAAAATTACTATTAACTATCCTAGTGGTGGTCATGTTCCTAATGGCGCCATTGTTGAAAAAGGCGTAGATGCGGGTTTTGATGTTGGTAACACCATTACGCTTAATTTGCGCCAGGGTGATTTCACTACCGCTAAACTAATGGTCGATGCCATTAACCAAAAGTTTGGTGCGGACACGGCTCGTGCCTTGGATGCTCAATCCGTAGAAGTCATGGCACCCCGTATGGCATCGCATAAGGTCAGTTTCTTGTCTGAAATTGAAAATATCGAAATTACGCCTGCGGAAGCTGCTGCTAAGGTCATTGTTAATGCCAGAACAGGTACGGTTGTGATTGGGCAAAATGTACGTGTTGGTGCTGCTGCCGTGGCACATGGTAATTTGAGTGTCTCCGTCGGTGAGGGGATGAATGTGAATCAGCCCAATCCTTTCGCTAATGGTCAAACTGCTGTAACGCCCGCTTCTAACGTAGCGGTGAATCAAGAGGCAGCGCGTATGTTTAAGTTCGATAGTGGCGTATCATTAGACGAGTTGGTGAAAACCGTGAATAAAATTGGCGCTTCTCCTTCGGATTTGGTGGCCATTTTGGAAGCCCTAAAAGCTTCTGGTGCGCTAAAAGCTGAGTTATTGGTGATTTAATTATGAGTGTGACAGCGAATATTCAAGTTGCCAACGATGTTAGCGCGGTTAATGGACTGCGTCGTGTTGCCCAGCAAGACAAAACCGAAGCGCTAAAAGCAGTCGCAAAACAGTTTGAAGCGATTATGATGCAACAATTGTTGAAAAGCTCTCGCGAAACTTCATGGGATGATGGGTTTGGCGAAGATGTGCCTGGTGTTGGCTCTATGGATACCTACCGAGAGTGGCGAGATGATCAGCTGGCACAAACGCTTTCTGCTAAAGGTTCAATGGGTTTTGCCGATATGTTGGTAAAACAATTATCTCCCGCAATCAATAATAACGCTCAGTATGGTATCGCGAGTGATATAAAAGATGAGGGCGCTGTGAATAAACCCATTGCTCGCACCCATTCGAGTGTAAGCAATATGAGCGGCTGGTGGAAAGTACCTGCAGCCGACATTCCTGCTGTACCTAAGTCTTCATCGGAAGTGGGTTTGCCCTCGACCGAAGAAACCTTACTATTGCGCAACCTATTGCAGGGAAAAATAACCACACAGTCCAAACAGGGCTGATTGGGAGAGGATGACATAACATGGCCGATTTACTGCTTACCGCCAGTTCGGGTCTTAGGGCATTTCAGCAATCACTGAATGTGACTGGGCATAATATTGCCAACGTCAATACTGAAGGTTATAACCGCCAGCGTGCTGAGATTAGCGCGGGAACGCCGCAGTTATCGGCGGGCGGCTATGTAGGAACGGGAGCACGTACGGTAAGTATTAACCGTATCTATCAAGACTACTTATCGAACCAGATCAATAACAGCCACACGGCCATAAGCAAGTATAATAATATCGATGTTTATTCAACTCAGCTCAATGGTACTTTGGGTGATCCTGAAGTCGGTATTAGTGCAAGTATGCAATCTGTTTTCAAAGCATGGAATACCATGTCTAATGATCCAACAAACATTACCTCTCCGCGGTTTTTGCTCGATTCTCAAGCGCAAATGGCTATGCAGGTTGAGAATTATGATAGTTTACGTAATGATTTGACCGATCAAGTTAATGGGCAGTTAACCTCTTCCGCATCGCAGATTAATCGCATTACCAGCGAGTTGGTTTTTCTGAATGAGTCTTTGGGTTCGTTGAATCAGCGTAAAGAACTGCCAGCAAATGATTTGCTCGATAAGCGTGATCAATTGGTCAAAGAGCTCAATAAGTATATGGATGCCAAGGTGTTTCAGAACGACGATGGTACTATTGATGTTTATTCCTCTGATGGCAAAGTGCCGCTGATTACTGACAATCGAGCCATACCTGTTTATACCAAAGAAAGCCCATTTGAAAAGTACGACCTAATTAACGGCGCGCCAATAAAAAATAAGCAGTTAGAGCTTTACATTCAAATGCCAGGAACGGGTCGTGAAACCGTTATTAGTGACAATATTACAGGCGGTGAAATTGGTGGCGCCTTAGCATTTCGTAAAGACCAACTCATGCGCGCCGAAGATGAGTTAGGGCTTTCCGTAGCGGGTATGGCCATTGCCATGAATGCACAACATCGTCAAGGTTTCGATGCTGCTGGTGTGCGTGGCACTGATCTATTCAGTTTGAATGGTAAAGATCCAGTGCTTATGCCTGATGCCACCGCTTACAATACACCGACGAATACAGGTACGGGAGTCATTTCCGTATCGGGAACCGTTAGTGGTTCCTTCGCTTACAAAGTAACGTTTAACGGCACGAATTACGATGTCACCGATGCTTATACCAATGCTGCTGTTGATTTAAATGTGACTTTGCCAAAAGCTTATAATGGGGTTACATTGACCATGGCAGGAACTCCTGCAGTTGGTGATAGTTTTATGGCGTTTAGCCGCAGTGATTTCTACACACAGCTAGAGCAAACGGCCTATAAAGATGTGCGTAATGGCGGCACCTTAACCAACAATGATATTACCATTAATTTGAATAAGAAGGGCTTATCCAACAATACAACAGGATCGAAAGCTGTTAAAAATGATTTAAGCAATCCGGCTGATCTTGCGCAAGTTCAGAAACAACTTGCCTCGTTGCAACCCAGAACCTATTCTATGACCTTTGATGGAAGCAACTACACCATTAGTGATAAACGCACGGGGCAAATTATTCCCATACAACAAGGCGTAGATGATCCTATCGGCTTTCCCAAAGTAACGACTTTGCGATTCGAAGGGTTACAGGTAGATATTGACCAAACCACTCACCAAATAAAACCGGGTGATAAGTTCGAGTTTCGTTTTTTAGATGATGCAATGGCACAATTTTCAACCACTCAACTTATTCCAGAGAAGGTGGCTTATCGTGGTGGTGATTTAAGTACAACACCAACTCCTGGTTCAGTTCCGCTTGCTGTTGGTAATAACGTCAATGCTGCCAATATGGCAAGTTTGCAAGATAAAAAAATACTGACGGGAAATCAAAACACTTTTAAATCGGCTTTTTCGGTGATGGTGGGTAATGTGGGCACCTACCATAGAACCAATGAAGTGAGTATGGACACGCAAAAAGCGGTTGACGGACAGTTAACTCAATTGAAAGACAGTATGTCGGGTGTCAATTTGGACGAAGAAGCAGCGAATATGTTGCGTTTTCAGCAGGCCTATCAGGCGGCAGCACAAATTATGCAAGCGTCGCAGCGAATGTTCGATACGGTCATCGGTGCATTGAACTAAGAGGTGAATCATGCGTATTTCTACCCCACAAATTAACTTTAATGGTATTGAAGGTTTTCGTAAACATGCGGAAGAGTTGTATAACATTCAGGAAAAACTTTCAAGCGGTCAGCGTGTGAATCGTCCAGGAGACGATCCTGTTGCTGCAGCGCGTATTTACGTAATTGATAAATCAATAAAACAGCTTGATCAATGGAATGCAAATGGTCTGTATGCGCAGGGTAAGTTAGAGTTAGAAGACACCACCTTAACCAACTTTATCGATGTGATGCAGCGCATTCGAGAGCTAACTATTTACGGTATGAATGACACCCAAAATGTGAATGGTCGCCGAGCCATCGCGGCTGAAATGCGCGGTTTATTAGAAAACCTAAAAGCCTTAGCCAATACCCAAGACAGTAATGGTGAATATATTTTTGCCGG
>JACXUY010000197.1 GCA_014763665.1 Gammaproteobacteria bacterium | reverse complement strand
CCACCTTACAGGCTTTTTGCTCTTTAAGCTGACTGACTAGCCCCATGATGTCTTTGTCTGATAGTTTATCGCCACGGCGCTCAAGATCATCCAAACAAATAATCGTTTCCTTCACCGAGAAAAACGCAACTGACTGCATAGATTGAGCATAGCCTTTAGTGAAAGGTAATTTATCAGTCAAGTCTGTAAGTTTTCTGCCAATTCTTAGGGGATCAGAAAGCAAAGTTTCCAACCCAACCGCTTCACCAATTGAAGACTTGTTTACTGTATTCTGAAAAATCGCCTGTTTTAAATCATCCAGTGAATTAATGCCAAATAAGGACACATAACTGTATCGCGTCAAGCCAATCTGCCCGTTTGCTTTGGCGTCATTCAACCATTTATTCCAAGCAAAAGTTTTACCCACACCCCAATGCCCTTTAATCGCAATCACTTCCGGTGATGGCGACTGTAGAAAGGTTTTGATTTGGGAATGGATAAGCGTAATGGACATTTAATTCACATACTGATTTTGGTTATACCACGCGCTGATTAAATAAAGTCTGTAGATAAAGCTTCTTGAAATCGAGCCAGCTCGCGACAGGTGATCCGCTTGGTTTATAAAGCGTGAAAGCACGGCATCCAAGCCATTTGGATCCCAAATAGAACAGGCCTGAATTTCGTTTTTCATGGTGTCTAGGTTATGACTGACTACCGCGTGTGCGTCATAGGTAAACCCCAACTTACCCAGTGCATCGGAATCGAGGGCGATGCGATCTTTTAGGATTTTGCGGAGGATGAGTTTGTTTTTTAGGGCTTGGCGGTCGAATAGGTGTTGTTCAGGCATTTTGGCGAAGTATTCTGCGACTTGTTGATTGGCCCAAGGTAAAACCATATTTGCATTGATGGAATCGGCAAAGTTTCGGGCTTTCCGGATATGCAATTCTGATGCAGTAACGGGGGTTAGGATGCTTGTTTTGAAATCAAATAAATCCCAATCTTTTCTTAACTGGCTTTCGTTTTGCCAATGCGGATACACATTCATCGCATCGGGCATAATTTTTTTGGTATCCGCAAAGCTCAAACCGCTCATACCGCACCATTCTGCATGTGTGCGAATCAAAGGTGAAAACAAACTTTCTGACTTAACAAAATGGCGCATTAAACTGGCGTAATGCGTGAGTTTTGATAAGGGCAATACTTTTAGCTCGCGCTGTGTTGGCGGCGTCATCATGTGGCTGTCATTCCCGCCACCATCAATAATATTCGCGCCTTTGAGTTCGGGTAGTTGGTGGGCATAGAGCGGATAGGCCAGGGTGACATTGTCGGTGCAAGGGAAAGGCGCATTGAC
>JACXUY010000021.1 GCA_014763665.1 Gammaproteobacteria bacterium | reverse complement strand
CAAGCAGTTCAGCGACAACCCCAGCTTCAAGCGCTGGCTGACGGACACCGTTTTCGATGTGACCTACCACCCGGGTGCGGTGCCGCCAAAGACCCCGCCACAGATGGGCGTTTCGTCGTGACTAAGATGAATATTCTGAGGAGACTTGTATGGCATTGAATCTGGCAATGTTGTGTTTCTCATCAACAGTTCATTTCAGTGGTTGAATGTCATGAAAAATGTGTGGCTAAAAAAGCAGTGCCGCTCACATGCAATTAATGGATAAATTGACCGGAGAAAGCAATCCCTTTTTGATACAACCTTGAATGCGGCAACACAGCGAGTTAACTCATGTTCAAGCGACACATCAAGCATAAATTAGATGAAGTTCTAGCTGATACCCCAGTTATGCTTTAGTCAAAGCTTTGTAATTGGCGCTACGCTCCCAGATAACTCGTATTGAATTTATTTCTCTAGCGCATCAATTTCTGCCGCATGATCCTCACTCAAGCCCTGCATAATTAAGAGCGCTTGCTTTCGTTTAAGCAGACCCCAACACCTTGCTAAACACCGCAGAACGACGCTGGAAATTGTATAACTGAGCGCGGGCTTGCGGTAGGTTGGAAATGTCGGTTTGCACAAAGCCATGACGGATAAACCAATGCATGGTTTGCGTGGTGAGCAGAAACAGCGATTCTATGCCTTGTTGTTTGGCGCGGCGTTCAATGTAGGTTAGTAGTTTCGCGCCACGACCACCGCGACGGTAGGCATCGTCGATGGCAAAAGCCGCTAATTCGGCGCTGTTGTTTTGCGGGTAGGGATAGAGTGCAGCACAGCCAATAATGGCACCATCTCGCTCTAACACACTAAAGTGGTCGATTTCCATTTCCAATTGTTCGCGTGGGCGTTTCACCAAAGCACCCGAATTTTCGAGCGGTTCGAGTAACGACAAAATACCACCAATGTCATCAATGCTGGCTTGGCGCACCACATCGTAATCATTCTGGTTAATCATGATGCCGACGCCATCGCGGGTGAAAAGTTCGAGCAGTAAGGCACCATCAAGCGTGCGGTCGAGTAGGTGAACCCGATCGACTTCACGTGCTGCTTTTAGGCTGGCATTGAGCAGCGCACGGGTAGAGTCGGGTAACTCAGCTTGAGCCAGTAGCGTGGGCATATCATTGGCGGAAAGCTCGGTCGGCAGTGCCGCACGGGCAGCGACCAAGTGTTCGGGATCGGTTAACCAAAGTAGTTTATCGGCTTGCAGGGCAATGGCGGCTTCAACGGCTAGGTCGATACTGGATAAGTTGAAAATGTCGCCAGTAATGGAGTAGGCTTGTGAAGTCAGCAACACAATATGACCCATGTTAAGCACCGCTTGAATGGGATCGGTTTCGATACGACGTACTGTGCCGGTGTGTTGAAAGTCGATACCATCAATAATACCGAGTGGTTTTGCCATTACCCAGTTACCCGATGAGACAAATAAGGGGCGCACGGCGTAGCTTTGTTTCGCTTGTCCGCTGGAAAACCAAGATTCAATTTCGACACGCATTTGCCCTACTGCTTGTGCAATAGCTGGTAAATGTTCTTTGCGCGTGATGCGTAATCCTTGATGGTACTGACACTCGAAGCCTTGTGCGGCTAGCTCGGCGTCGATAAAGGGGCGAGCACCGGCGACCAAGACAATACGTACGTCTAGGCTTTGTAATAAGGCCAAGTCTTGGATTAGGGGAAGAGCCGCATCGCCATTTAGTAAGGCTGCGCCATCAAGATAAATAACGACCGTGCTGTCGCGATGTGCATTAAAATAGGGCGAAGATTGACGGAAGGTTTGAACAAATTTAACCGAGTCTGTTGGCAGTAACATGGCAGCGTCTTGTCTCGAAATGGGCGAAATGGGAGTCATTATACGCCATTTCGAGAGCGAAGCAGTCTGAATAAGAAGTGGAGCGCGTTATTCAGACTTTCCTTTCATCATCGGCATTTTGTGCATCATGTCTTTGCGTTTGTAAACGCTGGTATTGACCATGATTTTTTGACCATTATCGAGCGTTAATTCAATGGGAATAACATCGCCTGCTTTGCTCGGTTGTTGCACACCAATAAGCATGATGTGGTATCCACCGGGTTTTAGCTCTAGGCTGCCTTTTGCCGGAATGGTTAAAAAGGGCTGCGCAATCATTTTGTGCATACCATTTTCTTCAATCGATTCGTGCAGTTCGACACGATCAAAATTGGGCGCACTGGCTTTAATGACTTTTACAGCTTGCGCATCGCTGTTTTCGATGGTCATAAATGCGCCCATGGCTTGTGCTGTGGGTGGTGCTTCGGGAATCCACGCTTCCTTGACGCTAACGTCAGCTAAAGAAATAGTGGGTAGTGCTAGGCTAAGTGCCAATAGGTGTTTAAGTGAGTTCATTTATCGTATTCCTTAATTGAAGGGTTATTATTCGGGCACAACTGTAGTAAAGGCTTTCGCCATGGCAACAGGGTCGTGCGGTGTGGGGAAAACACCAACGGCACGACCTTGCGGATCGACCAGCAAAATAGAAGTGGTGTGATTAATCAGGTAGTTGTTTTGATCGGGTTGACCCTGTTCATCGAATTGAGCGACTTTATCCCAAGCGGCACCGATGGGTTGTGCCATAATGCGCAGTTCGCTTTCCTCTCCTGAAACGGCTTGAATGGTCGGGTCAAAGTAATCGACAAATTGGCGTAAACGATCGGGGGTATCTCGTTGTTGATCGACAGAAACAAAAAGTACGCCATGTGCAGCCTTCACTTGTTGTTCGCGCAGTTGTTCTAACACACCTGCCAGTGCTGTTAATTCAGTCGGGCAAATGTCTGGGCAAAGGGTATAGCCAAAATACAGGAAAGTCCAACGATTTTTCAGTTGATTAAAGTCAAAAGGCTTGCCTGCTTTGTCGATGAGGCTGGCGCTGGGAATGGCAATGGGATGCGGGAAAATTTTTAACACACTAGCATCGACTTTATTGGCTAAACGGGGATCGTTGTTCATCCATTTAACACCTACTGAGATGATAAGAATGATGAAAAATCCGGCAATAATGCCTAATCCCATCCATAGATTTTTGTGATTTCGATTGGTTTCGTTCATTGTTGTTCCTAGGTTACGTCATTAAAAAATAAGGTTAATGCTAACGTTTCAATCTTAACGCATTGGTTACCACGAATAAAGAACTGGCTGACATACCAATGGCCGCCATCCAGGGGGTGATAAAGCCAAAAGCGGCAAAAGGAATGGCGAGTAGGTTGTATGCGAGTGCCCAAAACAGATTTTGATTAATGATACGTTGAGAACGTTTCGCCAGCTGATCGGCAGCGACCACCGTCATCAGTTGATGCCCCATGAGCACCAAATCACTGTGCAGTTGAGCTAGGTCACTAGCATGATTGAATGATATGGCGACATCGGCTGCGGCAAGGGTGGGGGCGTCATTAATGCCATCACCGATCATGAGCACACGATGCCCTTGTTGCTGTCTCTGTTGAATCCAAGCCAGTTTGTCATCGGGTAAGAGGCCGCCGTGAAAATCGGTTAATCCGAGTTGTTGAGCGACACTGGCAACGGTGGTTTCATCGTCACCACTGAGCATGACGATTTGTTTGAATCGTTTTGATTGTTGCAAGGTTTCAACAAATTGATGAGCGTCTTCGCGTAATGGATCGGCAAGCACAAATAGGGCTTGTGCTTGATTAGCTTTGGCCAGCATGACGACGGTTGCACCGCTGTGTTGTTGTGACTTCATCCATGCTTGAATTTCATCGCTTAATGCATGGCTAGTACAAAAGTCGGGCTTGCCGATACGCCAGACTTCGCCGCCAATTGTGCCTTCAATGCCTTGGCTGGGGAAATGAGTCAGTTGACTGACCGCGTGGGTATTTGTTATTTCAGCGTTGCGCAGAGCGTATGCCAAGGGGTGTTCACTTTGGCTTTCTAGCGCGTTGGCGATGCACAGAGCTTCACTTTCATGCATGGTGCTTAGTACACGAACTTCTGTTAATCGCGGTTGACCTTCGGTTAAGGTGCCTGTTTTATCGAGTACAAGGATATCGGTTTTCGGTAAGGCGGCTAAGGCATTCATATTCATGGGTATCATACCGATTTCACTAATGCGTCCAGCAGCGATAGCTAGGGCAACGGGTGTTGCTAAGGCAAGCGCACAAGGGCAAGTAATGATTAGCACGGCAATGGTGTTCGGTAGTGCCTGAGCGCTATCTAGCCATGCCCAAACCAGCAGCGTTGTGAAGGCAATCGCCAGCACCAGTAGAATAAACGGAGCAGAGATACGATCGGCAAATTGCGCTATGGCCGGTTTTTGTGACATGGCCTTGCGCATCAATTCTTGTAAGCTAGAAGTCGTGGAGTGATGACTGGTTTTTTCGACTCTCATGGTTAAAGGCTGGTCCAAGCTGATACTGCCAGCGCGTAGCCAATCTCCCGATTGCTTCGTAAGTGGTTTAGATTCACCCGTTAAGTGGGCTTCGTTGACCAAGGCAGCAGAGGAAGTGAGCACACCATCGACCGGAACCGTTTGACCGGCCAGCACGCGAATGTGATCACCGATGGCCAAATCCATTACCGCAACTGTCTCTTCTTGTGTTCCGATTAATCGTGTTGTGGTTGGTGGAATAATCCTTAGTAGGCGGTCTAGCTTGTCGGTGGCGGCCATGCGACCTTTCAGCTCAAATACTCTTGCCAGTAGCACAAAGAAGATAAACATACCGATGGAGTCGAAATAAACGGCTTCATCCTGCACAATCGTCCCCCATAGACTACCGACCCAAGCTGCCATCAGCCCCAACACGATGGGTACATCCATGCCCAATTTACGTTGCTGTAAATCTCGCCAAGCCCCGACAAAAAAGTCAGCGCCCGAATAGACTAGCATTACCGAGGTAACAATCAGCGTTGACCAACGACCGATGATTTCCCACAAGGGCAATTGACCATCGGCTTGATAGCCGCCCATCCAGTAGGTGGCAATAGAAAAGCCCATAATTTGCATGCCGAGCAAACCAGCGAAGAGCATTTTTTCGATACTGCGATGTTTTTCCGATTCGAGTAGCTGCTCACGATGTACCGGATCATAGGGATGGGCAATATAGCCAATGGCGGCAATGGCTTCTAATATTTGACTGAGTTGGATTTGCTCATTGTCCCAAGTGACACTGGCTTGGTGACTGGTATAGTCGAGTTGAACATCAACCACGCCGTGTAGAGAACGTAGGTTTTGTTCGTTCAACCATAAACAAGCAGCACAGCGAATGTTTTCTAAAATCAGCGCCGCTTGTGATTGATTGCCTTGATGACGGACAAAGGATTGTTGCACCTCTGGTCGATCATAAAGACTTAAATTTTTGAGAATGTCAGGCAATACCTGTGCATTGATTCCGCCCTCGCTATCGCGATGACGGTAGAATTCTTCAAAGCCATTTTCCACAATGGTTTTACAGGCTAACTGGCAACCATGACAACAAAACTCACGCGTTTCTCCGAGCACCGGAGTGGTAATGGTTAGGTTATCTGCAATGGGAAGCCCACAGTGATAGCAATGCTTTGACATGATAAGAGGTGTGTTTCCAGAGTAGAAAAACAAGAAACGCTTCACATGAAGCGTTTCTTGTAAGAGATTACTTCGCAGTCATGCCTGCGTAGTAATGAGCCATAGCTTCGATTTCGGCATCAGTGAGGTCTTTTGCAATCAGACGCATACGAGCGTAAACGTCATTTTTACGTGTGCCGTCGCGATACTCTTGCATGGTTTTGATAAAGTACTCAGGCGGCATACCTGCAAGGGCGGGAATGTCGGTAATCGAACCTTCACCTTTGCTGCCATGACACGATTGACAGGGCGCAATGAAGCGAGAGCCATCACCACGTACAATCATTTTGCTCGCCTCTTTGGCTTTCGTTGCATCGTGTGTCACCCCAACTGGCAAGGTCGGCAATGGGAAGCTAGCATGGTATTTAGCCAGATCTGCCATGTCTTGATCTGACAAAGGCATGACAGCCAACTGCATTAGCTGGTTATGTGCCGTGCCAGCACGCTTACCCTCTTTGTAGTCTTTCAACATTTTGAAGGTATATTCGGCACGTTGTCCCGCCAAAGAAGGCCAGTTAGGAGAGGGGGCAATACCCGCGTGTCCGTGACAAGAAGCACAGTAGGCTTCTGAATTCAAACGCGCACCATTACTGATGTCACCTTTAGCAACGAAACGCATCATTTCTGCTGTCCAAGCGACATTGCTT
Source organism: Gammaproteobacteria bacterium (assembly GCA_014763665.1). Lineage (GTDB taxonomy): Bacteria > Pseudomonadota > Gammaproteobacteria > Thiomicrospirales > Thiomicrospiraceae. The sequence goes on along the minus strand of JACXUY010000021.1, from coordinate 19,969 downwards.
GATGGGCCACCAGTAGCAACTGGTTTATCATGATCACTAGCGAAGGCAAACGATGAAAACCCCAGCGCTGCAACCAATGCGGTTAATAAAGTTGTTTTTTGTACTGATTTCATTCTTAGTATCCCCACGGAATCACGCCAGGCGTACCAATAAAGGCAAATTGCAGAATTGGGTAACCATAGCTGATGATCATGTATGCAAACATTGCCCAGTTCCAGAAAGTGAAGCTGTTCAACAAACGAGGTACGCGAACAGGTGGATGAATGGCTTGTGCGTATTCCACTTTCGCTTCCGCTTCACTGGCTGCGATCTTGCTCGAAGCCGTTTTGCACAGGTTGTAAATGAACATGAAACCAGAAACAACAATCATGCTAGCGCCAATCACCATTAACAACTCATATGTTCCCCATGAAGCAACCACTTCTGGGAATTGATTATAAGGTGTTGATGAAACACGACGTGGTTGACCAGCCAGACCTAATGCATGCCAAGGACCTGTTAGTACTACCATGCCGACAGCATAAAGCCATAATTGCCAGACAGCTAAGGTTTTAGAGTAAAGCGCATGACCAGTAATTTTAGGCCATAACCAATAAGCACCTGCTAGGTACATAATGACCGTTGTGCCACCAAAAATCAGGTGGAAGTGACCAGTTACCCATTGCGTGTTGTGAACCATAACGTCCATTGAGTAGGAAGCGTTAATGACACCACCCCAACCGCCAGCAGTGAGCATGAGTAGCGATAGCATACCAGCCAGTACGACAGGATTCTTCCAATCCAGTGCCATAATCCAGCCAAACAGACCTTTACCGCCGCGTAAACGGCCAGCAATCTCCAACGAAGCAATGACCGTAAAGCCAGTAATAAAGGTTGGAATAGCTACCATGAAAGTACCAAACATGTGTAGCAATTTCCAGCCTGCTGCTTGCATAGGGTCAAGGTACAAATGGTGGAAACCAATGGGTACTGAGAAGATGAATAGCATGACAAAAGCAATACGTGCCATTTCATCAGAGAACAAGCGACCGCCAGCTTCCTTCGGCATAATGGTATACATAACGATGTAAGCTGGGATTAACCAGAAGTATACAATCGCATGCAATGTCCAAGAGAAGAGGGTACGTGCTAAACCGGGATCTAAGGTTTCCATCAGACCCAATGAAACAGGTATAAGTTGGAATAAGACCTCAGAAGCAACCCCCAAGCTTGTCCAGCCCCACATCAACGCATTGATTGCTATCGCGAACATAACCAATGGCACAGGTTTACCTGGGTTTTCGCGCTTCCATTGCGTGAAGCCAATCAGCATATCGGCTACCCAAAACCAAGAACCCACCACTAATAAGGTGGCACCGACATAAAAGGCGGGGTGTGCCATTTCAGGCGGATAGAAGGTATAAAGCACCGAGGCAGCACCTGTTAGCATAGGTACTGCGGCAATCAGCGTACCAACTAAACTGACCCAAAAACCAATCCAACCAAAAAAGGCTTTCTTATTAATACTGTGCGCCATGGTGTGATAACCAAAGCCCATAGTAAAGAAAGTGGTTAATACAAATGCCAATAACACACCGTGAGTGGTGGTTGAAGCAAAATAAACCGCCGTACTTTCTAACCAAGGGAATAAGCCACTTCGTTCAGCCGCTTGGAAAAATCCCATTGGTAAACCAACGACTAGGGCAATAAATGCCACGCGCATCGCCCAGATGCCTAGTGAGTTGCCCGATGCTTTAATGTCGGCATCAACATGGTTAACGCCACTGGCAGTGGATAATTGTGCAGTCATACTCATGAAATCTGCTCCTTATTGTTTCGCTAATACACGTACTTTAGCGTACATGTAGTCGTGACCAAGGCCACAGAACTCGTTACAAATCATCGGGAAGTCGCCTGTTTTGGTAAAAGCTGTTGTCACCTCTGATACATAACCTGGTACGACCATGGTTGCCATATTGCTGCCAGGAACGTGTAAGCCATGTAAGACGTCGAAGCTGGCAATACGCAGTTTAACCTTGGTATCGACAGGAACCTCAATCATGGGTGGATAGAAGCCATAACGCGCCGCTACCATGGTGACGGTATAGCTACCATCTTCCTCTTTTTTGACACCCAAATTTTTCTCAGCAAACTCTTCTGTCATATGTAGTTTGGCAGAATCGATTACTTCAACGTTGCTAGGCGGGTGAATACTATCGGCAATGGCATAGTACAACTGTACAATCCACGTTAGCACGACAATGGTACCGACTGCCCAAATCCATTTTTTTTCTAATGGATCAATATGAATACTAGACATGATTCTGTTCCTCTTTATTTCACTGGACCGTTACTGATGAACAGATACCACATCACCAACCAGCCTAGGGTAAACATCACCCCGTAAGCTGCTAACAATGCCCAGGTTCCGACCGGCGCACTTTCGAGAATTTTTTTCTCTTCTTCAGCAGTCATGTTGAACACTCCATGATTTTTATTGATATTAAGTCAAGCAAAACAATCGTCAGTAAATGACTTCATCCAGTTTTTGGTATAAAAACCCGACAAGGCATAGCGTAAATCATCGTCTTTAAGATTCAGCGGCAAATAACGCGGGTTGTTCATGCGCACGATTTTGCCTTCTTTAACACGGAAGATATCCGATACAAACTGACCATAATCTTTATTGCCTGCTAGTGCGTAACAGGTATTTTGGAAAATGGGTTCTTGTGGCTCCTTGCCTGCTAGCAGCGCTTTCACTTGCAAAGCAGCCACTTTGGCTTGACCATTGGCCGAGAAGCCTGATTTGGGCATGGCATCAGCGATACAGCTATCGCCGATGACGTGTACGTTTTTGCGTAAGCTAGACTCGAAGGTCACGCGATTGACGGGACACCAGCCCGTGTTGTCAACTAATCCCCAATCGAAGGCGATTTTGCCCGCTTTCATCGGCGGAATCAGGTTAATGACATCGGCTTTGTATTCACCACCTTCGGTGTAAACGGTTTTCGTTTTGGCATCGACACGCAATACACGTCCGCCTTGACTACCCATTACCCAAGAGAGTTGACCTGGTTTGTTATGTTTAATTGGTTTTAATTCTGCCAACTGTGCTTTAGCTTCCGCTTCAGTGAATCCAGCCGCTAACAGAGCTTTTACGCTGTAGCCTTTGAAATCTTCTGGGATATTGAACTCATACAAACGATTCCACGCTTGCAGCATGGTCACATCGGTAGTGAAGCTCGACTTGGGATCTAACACAATCACCTTAGCCGTTGGGTTGTGTTCTTTTAGATACTGTGTGATTAAACCTGCACGCTCATAAGGTCCAGGAGGGCAACGATAAGGATTCGGTGGCGGGCAGACTAAAACCGTACCGCCTTGTGGCAAGGCTTTAACTTGTTGCGTTAACAATTCTAATTGAGGACCAGGAATCCACGCATGTGGCATAACCGTATCGGAAACCTGTTGGTTCAGGCCTTCAATCGAGTCAAAATCAAAGCTGATACCAGGAGAAACAATTAAGCGATCGTAGTTAACCGATTGTCCGCCTGCTGTCTTCACCACTTGTTTGTCGAAATCCACATCGGTCGCTGTATCGAAAATGAATTTAACGCCATACTTTTGTTGTAGCCGATCGTAAGAAACGGTGATGTCTTTTATGCTGGCATGACCGACAATCACTTCGCTCGAACCATAAGGGCGCAAGTATTCTTTATTTTTCTCAATTATAGTTACCGCAACATCGGGCGCATACAAACGCAAATACTTAGCGAAGGTTGCACCGCCTACGCCGCCTCCAATAACAACAACATGCTTGCTAGCGTCGCCTGCGGCACGAACTAAGTTCGAAAAGCCAGTGCTGGCTAGTGCAGTTGCACCAATAAGCTTTAAAAACTGACGACGTGAAGAAGAATTTGCATGATTCATAGAGTCACTCTCCTTAAAGTTTTTGAGCAGCGAAATAATCTGCCATGCGTTTGAGTTCATCGTCGGTAAAACCTTTCGCTAAAGAACTCATAAGCGTGCTTGGGCGAGCGCCCGAGGCAAATTCTTTCATGGTGTTGACGAAGGTGTTGGCATTCATGCCCGCTAGCGGCATAAACGCACTGTTTTTGATTTTGCCAAAGGTGCCGTGACAGCCAGAGCAGGTTTGTGCCAACATTTCACCCGACACTTCAGCTGCGTGTACGCTGGTTGCAACCAGTGAACTTGCCGCTAATAAGCCTCCAGTAAGTAGAGAAAGTTTCAACATTGTTTACTCCTAGTGCTTCATCATTTTTTATTGATGACAAATGATAAGATTTTTTTAATAAAACATTCACGTTGAATCAATGGGTTAATCTTTACCAACCTTTTGAAATCAAGTACCATAATGCACGGGTAACGGGTGCGACAAATTGTCGCAGTTACCAGGGCGCAATCATAACAAATTGAGTTGTCTAAATGTCATATTTTCTTATTAAATTTTTTTTACAAGGCTTATAGAATTTACTTTTTACCTAAAACATTTTTTGTTGTTGGTTGATGCGATTATTTGTAGAATAAACAACTAACATCTATTGTTTAATTTGAATTAAATCAATAACATGAATATTTTTCTTTATGGTGGGTTATAAATAAAAAATTGGGTAAAATCGATGTTATGAATACGGGCTCATTGATTTCAGAAGCGTCTTGGCGACATAAAATCACAGCCATGCTGGAATTGGCTAAAATCAAAGTAGTTGCTTTAATCGCATTCACGGCATGGGCGGGAATGTTGCTTGCATCTCCGCCATTCCAAGCAGACATTCCGTTGATGATCTGGTCATTATTGGGCATTTCGCTGGCTGCGGCTTCTGGAGCGGCAATCAACCATTTATTGGACGAGCGTTTTGATGAGAAAATGCAACGCACCAAAGCGCGTCCTTTACCAACAGCGCGTGTTAGTGAGAAGGAGGTGCTTGCGATTGCTCTGGTGTGGATGCTGATGGCGATGGCGATTTTGCTCTACTTTGTGAATTGGTTAACCGCATTACTTACTTTTTTTGCGCTGGTGGGTTATGCCATTGTTTACACCGTTTACCTAAAGCATAATACCCCCCAAAATATCGTTTGGGGCGGGGCAGCGGGAGCCGCTCCACCATTATTGGGTTGGGTTGCGATGACGGGACAGGTAACTTGGGAAGGGTTTATTCTGTTCCTAATAATTTTTATTTGGACTCCGCCTCATTTTTGGCCACTTGCGATTCATCGTTTGGAAGATTACAAACGAGCAGGTATTCCAATGCTGCCGGTTGTGCGTGGCGTGCCCCATACCAAATTTCAGGTATTACTCTATACCTTGGTATTAACCAGCGTGACTTTGTTGCCGACCACCATTGGTATGTCCGGCATGACTTACTTATCTATCGCGTTGTTGCTCAATCTTGGCTTTGTTTACTATGCGTTCAAACTTTACCGTGAGCCAGATCATCAGTCTGCCATGGGAACTTTTGGTTTTTCCATACTCTATTTGACGCTTCTTTTTGCTGGATTGATTTTAGATCATTACGTTAAAGCTTGGGTGTGATGAGTCGGCGTTTGCATCGATGGCTGGCATGGTTGTTTGCTTTGCCCTTAATATGGCTATCGCTGACAGGGGCGTTGCTGGGTTTTTCTGCTGAAATGGACCGCATCATGCATGTGGAGTTGATGACAACGCCACTGTCACAGCAACCCACTTTGCCTGAGTCAGTGCAACAAGCGCTTATTCATCAGAGCTACCCCCATCATCACTGGGTAGCCTTTACGCCAGCACAAAATCCTGTCGATACCAGTATGGCCTTATTAAGAGATGAACAGGGTGAGTTATGGCAAGTGTTTCTCAATCCTAAGCTGGGTAAGATTAATGGCGTGCGCCGCTTAGCGGAAGACTGGACTGTGATGCTAACCTATGGGCATAAATTTGTCTTTTTGGGTGATCTATGGGGAGAAGGCATCGTGTTCTTGTCTACGATAGCCTTGTTGTTGGTATTAACCAGTGGATGGCAACAAGCGAGACAGCAAACGCACAGCGTTTATTCATTACATCGTTTAATTGGGCAATGGGTGACCCCTTTGATGCTTGTCGTGTCGCTATCTGGATTATTGTTGTTTGCGCAAAACAGTGGCTGGCCAGTTACTTCGATGAATTGGGCTTCTGTTCATCAAGGCGATTGGCTGGGCATTCCCGGACGGTTATTATGGGTTCTCGTCAGTCTGTCGTTAGCTTGGCTTATCATCGGCGGGCTTTGGTTGGCTTCGACACATCAAAAGGGTTATTGATTCATGAATGACAAGCAAGTAAGGCATTTTGTTTTGGCTGCATGGGTAACCATTGTCGCTGTCTATGTTTTGATTGTTGTCGGCAGTAGCGTTAGGGCAACAGGTGCTGGCATGGGTTGTCCTGACTGGCCGACGTGTTTCGGTCAGATGATTCCTCCCACAACTGAGGCCCAGTTACCGCCGAACTATCAAGAAATCTATCGAGATCGTGGTTATGCTGAGGTTCGTTTTAACCCAGTGAAAACCTGGACTGAATTTTTTAATCGTTTAACGGGCGTGACCATTGGTTTTCTCGCCATGTGGACGCTATGGGCAGGCTGGCGTATTCGTCAAACGCACAAAACGAGTTTTTACCTTGCCTTAACCGCTTTTTTGTTGATTGGGTTCAATGGCTGGTTGGGTAAGGTGGTGGTATCGAGTAATTTGCATCCGGTCATCATTACCACTCATATGGTCGCTTCATTACTGGTGGTGGCCAGTTTGATTTTGGCGTTAGTGAAGGCGCAACTCCCTTTGCAATTGGTTAATCAACGTAGCTTGGTGCGTCGATCACAGGCTTGGTTATTGATTGGTTTGACGCTAACACTCATTCAGATTGGCTTAGGGGTGCAAGTGCGTGAGCAGATTGATGTCATTGCATTAGGCACGGATTACCATGATCGCGCGCATTGGGTTGCTCAAGTGGGTCAACCCGTATTCATTCACGTACTATTTGCGTTAGTGATTGTTGTTTACAACTGGTGGTTAGCAAAACAGCTGCTACAAAGTCAGTTGTCGCAGACAGTGGTTCGGATGGGACGAGGGTTAATGCTGTTAGTCTTGACTGAGCTGAGTGTTGGCGTGTTGTTGGCCGTGGCAAATTTTCCTGCTTTCCTTCAACCAGTTCATTTGGTGTTGGCAGGCTTGGTATTTGGGGTCCAGTTTTATGTTATGAGTCTGTTGTTGAGTGTTCGGCATAGCTTATCAGAAACATAATCTCTAAAAAAAGCGCTTGAGATCAAGCGCTTTTTCATTAGTACTGAGCTTAATTAATGCTGCTGAGGTAAGCCGTTTTAACCAGTTCATATTGTTCTGGTGTCAATTCCTTAACCAGCATACGATGACATAGACTGCGCATTTTGATTAACTCTTCTTCTTTAGCAAGTAGCGCACTAGTCAATTTTTCACGTTCAATGCTGTCTTTATTGTTCAGAATAGCCATGCGCAATTCTTGACGAAGCTTAACATATTCTTCCTCAATGGTTTTGCGTTTTGCAGGTGCGCTGGCCATCCAGTCCTTAAGAACTTTTTTTTGCTCAGCATTAAGTTGCAGCTTACCACTTTCAGTCAACTTTTTGACTTGCGGCATCAGTTCAATAATGGGTGTAGGCAAGTCAGATGGTGCTGCTTGCGCCATCAGGGGGCTTAGGGCTAAGGTGGTGGCTAAAGCGATGGCTTTAAAGTTCATGTTGAGACTCCAGAGAGAGTTAAAGATAGGGCATATAATAATATGATTATATACTAATGTTATGGTTTTGATCCAATCTTGTTGTCGGCATCCGCTAGATTGCTATGAATTAACGATAAAAATAGCTGACTTAAAACGCAACAACCCCGCGTAAAGCAGGGCTGTTGTTGAATGGAATGGGAAAAAGCTTAAGCAGCATTTTTCCGAGCAATCATGTTTTTGATGACAGGCGATAGCATCAAATCCATGACGTCAATCATTTTTTGACCTGGAATGACTAGGGTGTCTGCTTTTTGTAAGAAAGCGCCTTCGACCTGTTTAGCAATGCCTGCTAAATCGATACCGTCCATGCGAACGTGGCAAACAACTAAGCTTTCTTCTGGTTTAGGGACAGCCATACCGCTGAATGGGTTAGCCGTATCCACCAAAGGTACACGGTGGAAGTTGATGTGAGTACGATCAAACTGAGGGGTGATGTATTCTGCATAATCAGGCATACGATCGAGGATGGTATCCACTACTTGTTGCACTGTGTAAGGGCGCTCAGATGTGTCGCGATAGATTTTTTGAATCCATTCAATGTTGACACTAGGAACGACGCCAACCAATAAGTCAACATGCGCGGCAACATTGGCAGTTTCAGTAACGACACCGCCATGTAGCCCTTCATAGAACATAATGTCTGTGCCAGCAGGAATGTCTTGCCAAGGCGTGAAGCAACCCGTGCCAACACCATGATGTGCTGCTTCTTCATCGTTGTGAACATAGTAACGACGTTTACCAGTACCTGTCTCACCGTAGGTTTTGAATAATTCTGCTAACAAGTCAAAATGGTTGGCATGTTCAGAGAAGTGGGTTAACACTTTACCGGTTTTGCGTGATTCAGCGACTTTCTCACGCATTTCAGCACGTTCATATTTGTGAAAGCTGTCACCTTCAACGACGGCCACGTTTAAGTTTTCACGCGCAAAAATTTTTTCAAAGGCACGTTTAACAAAAGTAGTACCAGCACCAGATGAACCAGTAACCGAAACGACAGGATGTTTAACAGACATGAGAGGTCTCCTTAATAATTAAAACTGAATTATCTGTGGCGTTTAGTTGCCTTCACAACTAAATATCTAGATTCGATACGGATAAAGCATTTGCCTCAATAAAAGCTCGGCGCGGTTCAACTTCGTCACCCATTAGGGTACTGAAAATATCATCTGAGGCGATGGCATCTTCAATGCTGACTCTGAGTAAGCGACGCGTTGCTGGGTTCATCGTCGTTTCCCAAAGCTGATCAGGATTCATCTCCCCAAGACCCTTGTAGCGCTGAATGCTCATACCGCGCTTAGCTTCACCGAGTAACCAGTCAAAGGCTTGTTTGACGCTAGTCACGGCAATGGATTTTTCATCACGACGAATTTGGGCGCCATCGCTTAATAAATTACCGATGCGTTCTGCAGCTTGCATGAGACGTTGGTAATCGCCCGATAACCAGAAGTCGTCGCCAATATCTTGTGCGCTATCAAAACCATGTTCATGTCGTGTTAAACGAATGACGCGATAATCGCTGTCAGGATCTTGGTTATCGGCTGTGGATATACTAAATCGCGCACCACCAGCAATGAAGTCTTGTTCAATTCGTGTCATAGCCGAGGTACACCAAGCAGATAAGTCAGCGTCATGATTCAATGTCGCTTCATTCAAGGCGGGTAAATCAATTAACGCCCTGAGTAAGGCTTCGGGATAACGACGGCTGTATTTATTGATCACTCGTTCAGCTTGGAAATGCGCAATGGCAAGTTGCTCTAAGGCATGACCCGACATGGTGCCTGCATTTTCACCCAGAACAAGGCTTGCGCCTTCCATTGCTAGTTGTAATAAATAATGCTCCAGTTCAGTATCGTCTTTTAGATAGGCTTCTTGTTTGCCTTTTTTGACTTTATACAGCGGTGGCTGTGCAATGTAAACATGACCACGCTCGATAATCTCGGGCATTTGACGGTAAAAGAAAGTAAGCAGCAAGGTGCGAATGTGTGAACCGTCAACGTCGGCATCGGTCATGATGATAATGTGGTGATAACGCAATTTGTCGATATTGTATTCATCTTTACCGATGCCACAACCGAGCGCGGTAATCAGCGTGCCGACTTCGGCAGAACTGATCATACGGTCAAAACGTGCACGTTCGACGTTAAGGATTTTACCTTTAAGCGGTAAGATGGCTTGAGTACGACGATCGCGTCCTTGTTTAGCCGAACCGCCCGCTGAGTCACCCTCGACCAAGTAAAGTTCTGAAAGGGCAGGATCTTTTTCTTGGCAATCGGCCAATTTTCCTGGCAGACCTGCAATGTCTAAAGCGCCTTTGCGGCGTGTCATTTCGCGTGCTTTGCGTGCCGCATCACGCGCACGTGCGGCTTCAAAAATTTTGTTTAAAATGGCTTTGCGATCGTTGGGATTTTCAAGCAAGTAGGTTGATAGCGCATCACCCATCAAGCTTTCGACAACTGATTTAACCTCACTGGAGACCAGTTTTTCTTTCGTTTGTGATGAAAATTTAGGGTCAGGTACTTTGACCGATACAATGGCCGTTAGGCCTTCACGCGTATCATCGCCCGATAAGGCAATTTTGTATTTTTTTTCTAAGCCTTCTTGTTCAGCGGCTTGGTTAATGTGGCGCGTTAGTGATGAACGGAAACCCGCTAGGTGAGTACCGCCATCTTTTTGCGGAATGTTGTTGGTAAAGCAATAAACTGATTCGGTATAGGCATCAGTGTATTGGAAAGCGACTTCAACACCAATGCCGTCTTTTTCTCCACTGAAATAGAAAAGGCTTGGGTGGATAGGGCTTTTTTTACTGTTAAGATGTTCTACGAAAGCTTTAATGCCACCTTCATATTTGAACACCTCGTGACGATTGTCGCGGTGGTCAATCAATTCAATGTGAACGCCTGAATTTAAGAAAGAGAGTTCGCGCAGGCGTTTGAGCAGGATGTCGTAATTAAATTCAATGAAGGCAAAAATTTCATCCGATGGCATAAAGCGCAATTCAGTGCCCGTTTTGTTGCTGTCGCCAACGGCTTTCAGTGGATAAAGTGGTACACCTAGAGCATATTCTTGTTGCCAAACTTTACCTTCACGGTGAATCGTTAACCATAATTTTGAGGAGAGTGCATTAACAACCGAAACACCGACCCCATGCAGACCGCCAGATACCTTATAAGAGTTATCGTCAAACTTACCGCCCGCATGTAGAACGGTCATGATGACTTCAGCAGCTGATACCCCTTCTTCTTTATGAATATCTACTGGAATACCGCGACCGTCATCATAAACAGAGCAAGAACCATCAGTATGCAGTGTTACTTTAATGTGCGAAGCGTAGCCAGCTAAGGCTTCGTCAATGGCATTGTCCACCACCTCGAAAACCATATGATGCAAGCCAGAGCCATCATCTGTATCACCGATATACATGCCGGGGCGTTTGCGAACCGCGTCTAAACCACGCAATACTTGAATGGATGAGGAATCGTAGGTCTTGGTATCCGACATAATCAACAGCTTTCCGAGGATAAAACTAAACCCTGCAATTATAACACGGTTATCAGTTGTCTGAGATATGCTCATTCTTTTTTTATTGCTGGCATTTAGCTCGTCCTTTGCATGGTGAAAGAGGATTCTTAACTTTGTGGTAAATAGGATTTCTTTGACGCAGGCTTGAGTGAAATCAAGCAAAGCAACTCGCTTCCTGATATAATCGCAGAAATATTTTTATAAGACTCAGGATTAATAAGCGACATGTCTAATCGTCCTTCTAGTTTATCCAAAGAAGACCTGCTGCGTTGTGGGCGTGGTGAAATGTTTGGTATTGGTAATCCACAGTTACCACTGCCGCCCATGCTGATGTTTGATCGTATTACACACATTTCAGAAGAAGGTGGGCTGTTTGATAAAGGTGAAATTCGTGCCGAATTAGATGTAACACCCGATTTATGGTTTTTTGCCTGCCATTTTCAAGGTGATCCGGTGATGCCTGGATGTTTAGGTTTAGATGCTATGTGGCAGCTCATTGGGTTTTACCTAGGCTGGGCTGGTGGTGAAGGCCGTGGGCGCGCGCTAGGTTCGGGTGAAGTTAAATTCTACGGCCAAGTTTTGCCGACGGCAAAAACAGTTCGTTACCAGATTGATATGAAGCGAGTCATCAAACGTAAGCTTTTTATGGGCTTAGCGGATGCAAAGTTATTTGTTGATGATCGCGAAATTTATTCGGCAACAGACCTTAAGGTTGGTTTGTTCCAGTCTACAGATAACTTTTAAGGAGTGAGCATGCGTCGTGTTGTCATTACGGGATTGGGTATTGTTAGTAGTTTAGGTAATGATGCGGCTACAGTAGCGTCACATTTGCGTGAAGGTAAGAGTGGTATTCGGTTTCAGCCTGCCTACGCTGAGCGAGGTTTTCGTACCCATGTGGAAGGGGCGATTAACGTTGATTTGGATCAAATTGATCGCAAACACCGTCGTTTTATGGGTGATGCGGCTGCCTATGCTTATTTGTCGATGCAGCAAGCCATCGCAGACAGTGGTTTGTCTCATGAGCAGTTGTCTAATCCACGCACAGGATTGATTGCGGGTTCTGGTGGGGCGTCTAATCAAAACCTGATCGAAGCCAATGCAATTATGGCAGAAAAGGGCGTCAAGCGTATTGGTCCATACATGGTACCAAGAACCATGGGTTCGACGGTTTCTGCCTGTTTGGCGACACCTTTTGAAATCAAAGGGGTAAATTATTCTATTTCTTCGGCCTGTGCGACATCTGCTCATTGTATTGGAAACGCTTATGAGTTAATTCAACTGGGCAAGCAAGATGTTGTTTTTGCTGGTGGAGGTGAAGAGTTGCACTGGTCGCAGACCATGTTGTTTGATGCCATGGGTGCTTTATCGAGTAAATATAACGACACGCCTGAAACAGCCTCTCGTGCTTATTCGGCTGACCGTGATGGCTTCGTCATTTCGGGTGGCGGTGGTATGGTCGTGGTCGAGGCCTTGGATCATGCGTTGGCGCGTGGTGCTAAAATTTATGGTGAAATTGTCGGCTATGGCGCCACCTCAGACGGTTATGACATGGTAGCCCCCTCAGGTGAAGGGGCGATTCGTTGTATGCAAATGGCCTTGTCTGGGGTTGAGGGCGCTATCGACTACATCAATACGCATGGCACTTCGACGCCTGTAGGCGATACGAAAGAAGCGGCTGGCATCAAAGCCGTATTTGGTGATGCGATTCCCCGTTTTAGCTCCACCAAGTCGATGTCTGGCCATTCGCTGGGCGCAGCAGGTGTGCATGAGATGATTTATTGCCTGTTGATGATGCAGGGTGATTTCATTGCGCCTTCCATTAATATTACCGAATTAGATGAGTCGGTTGTCGATATGCCGATTGTGCGTGAGCGTCAGGATAACGCTGGTTTGCAGCGTATCATGTCGAATAGTTTCGGTTTTGGTGGGACGAATGCGACTTTGGTAGTCCAACGTTACTAACCTGTTGCGCAGTCATCTTGCGTTGTTGCTTCGGTGCTCGAACATCGTCATGTACTGATGTACACTCCTTGTTCTGTGCGCCTCGCGCCTAGCAATTTTGCCTGCTCACGACGGTTAGAGTTCTGTTGCGCAGTCATCTTGCGTTTTTGCTTCGGTGCTCGAACATCGTCATCTACTGATGTGCACTCCTTGTTCTGTGCGCCTTGCGCCTAGCAATTTTGCCTGCTCACGACGGTTAGAGTTCTGTAGCGCAGTTAGTGTGCATGAATCAAAAAACCAGCATGAATATGCTGGTTTTTTATTGACAAACTTAAGGGTGATTAGAGTAATTGCTTGCTTTTCAGTAAAGCAAGAATTTCATTGTTACACCTGCGTAATTGTTTATCGTAACGAATGGCGCGTTTTTGCACTTGGTCAGCAACTGTCAATAACCAAGTTTTATTCTTGTGTGTGCCCATACTATAGCCGGTTATACCTTCATGATAGGCCAGGTAGAGTTCACGCACTTGATTAGCCTGCAAGCCAATGCGTCTATTGGCGTTACTGTTGTACCAGCCAATAAAGTCTAAAGCATCGCGCATATTGCTGCGATGAGCCTGATAGTTGCCCGTACTTTTTACGTAGTCCTTCCAAGTGCTATCGAGTGCTTGTGCATAACCAAAAGCGCTACTGGTTTTATTGGAAAAAATGGTAGTGCTGGTTTTGGGGCTAGCATTGGCTACAAATCGCGACTCTTGATAAATGAAGGCAAATTTAACAGCGACAGGAGTTCCCCAGCGGCGCTGGCTTTGTAGTGCATCACGATACCAAACGGGATTGTCACGGAAAATTTCGCACAGATTCTCATGCGCACCACGGCGCAAGGGATTGCTGGGCGTAATTTGCACATTTTTTCCATAGCTGACAGAGCTGGCCTTGTGTGGTGCCGAGCATCCATTAATTAGCAGCAAACCGATGCTACAGCTGAGACAGCTGAACCATAAGCGCAAGCTGGGTTTTTTCGCCATATCAAATCTCCAATCAACGCCATCTTTATAAGGACTGCCATTGAGCGCAATAATATGCAGCCTATGATGGTGGATGCGGAAATTAGAGGCTCGAATCCAACTCGGCTTGTCCTAATAAGGCTTGAACAAAACTTTCTGCATTAAAAGGGCGCAGGTCTTCCGCTTTCTCGCCAATACCAATATAGCGAATAGGAAGTCCTAGCTGAGAAGCTAAAGCAAAGATAATGCCACCTTTCGCGGTGCCGTCGAGTTTGGTTAGAATAATGCCCGTTAGCCCAACGGCAGCATTAAACTCTTTGGCTTGATTAATAGCATTTTGTCCAGTGGTGGCGTCAATGACTAACCACACTTCATGTGGAGCGGAATCATCTAATTTGTTCATGACGCGGTGGATTTTTTTCAGTTCGTTCATAAGGTGACCTTGGGTATGTAGCCTGCCAGCTGTGTCGCCAATCATCACATCGACTTTGCGCGCTTGGGCAGCAGAGAGGGCATCATAAAGCACGCTGGCTGGGTCGGCATCTTGCCCTTGCGCAATAACGGGTACCTTGTGACGATCACCCCATGTTTTGATTTGTTCAACGGCAGCAGCACGGAAGGTATCGCCAGCCGCCAATAACAGTTGCTTTTTTTGTTGTAAAAAATGATGAGAAAGTTTGGCAATGGTCGTGGTTTTACCAACGCCATTGACGCCCACCATGAGGATAACGCGCGGTTTTCCATCTGGAATAGTTTCTGGACGTTGCTGAGCCTTGAGCAACAGCTCTGTCATGATGTTTCCCAGTGCCGTGTGTAGGTCTTCACCCTCTTTCAGTTTACGCTGTTGTAGTTGTTCCAGTAGATAATCGGTCGTGTCTATACCGACATCGGCTGATAATAACAGCGTTTCAAGCTCATCACGCGTGTCGGCATCGAGTTTTATTTTGCCAGTCAGTAGATTCTTAAGTCCTGAACCAAGTTTTTCACGCGTTCGTGCAAGTTGGTTCCATAAGCGCGAAAAAAAGCCTTGTTTAGGCGCTTCAGCTGGCGTTTCGTTAGTGACAGCTAATTGAGGTGGTAGTGCAACTTCAACATCTGGCGTTGTTTCGGTGGACGTCTGCTGAACTTCTG
This sequence comes from Gammaproteobacteria bacterium, assembly GCA_014763665.1. Lineage (GTDB taxonomy): Bacteria > Pseudomonadota > Gammaproteobacteria > Thiomicrospirales > Thiomicrospiraceae. The sequence continues at coordinate 4,615 of JACXUY010000021.1, read as the reverse complement.
ATAATACTGTCGTGGGTGTTGCATCTGCTGGGGGAGATGGCATCTCACTGGGAGCATCAGTCACAATAGAATCACTGGCGATGCTGGTGCTGGTTTCGTGAGCTTGTTCAGGTAATGTTGCATGAACATTCGTTGGTACTTCATTGGGAACAGGCGTTTCGGTTTTTTTACGTTTGAAAATTGACCACATATCATATACTCTAAGAAAGTTATGTAATCATAAGTGCTCGTTTGCACAGACTCAAGGAGCTAAACGTGATCAGCATGAAAAAAATGATTTCTTTATTGTTAGCAGCAGGGCTAAGTCCAGTTTATGCCAGCAATTTTACCCAGTTTCAGTTAGATAATGGCTTGGTTGTCATGGTGAAAGAAGACAAGCGAGCCCCTGTCGTCACTTCACAAGTCTGGTACAAAGTGGGCGCAAGTTATGAACCAGATGGCGTCACCGGTGTGTCACATATGCTTGAACATATGATGTTTAAGGGCACACAAAACCTAAAACCAGGTGAGTTATCTAAAATTATTGCTCGTTTAGGTGGTAGTGAGAATGCCTTTACTAGCCAAGATTACACCGCTTATTTTCAAACCATTCATAAAGATCATCTTAAACGTATGTTTGAGTTGGAATCTGAGCGAATGCAAAGCCTCAAGCTCGATGATACCGAATTTCAAAAAGAACGAAAGGTGGTGTTAGAAGAGCGACGTATGCGGGTGGAAGATCAACCCACTTCACGATTACATGAACGATTCGAGGCGATTGCCTATGACACCAACCCTTACCGTCGTCCTGTGATTGGTTGGCAACAGGACATTGAGCAGTATCAGTTAGCAGATCTGCAAACATGGTACGATCGCCATTACGCACCCAATAATGCTGCGTTAGTTGTGGTGGGTGATGTTGATGCAGAGCAGGTGCGTGCAATGGTGAATGAAACCTTTGCTAAGGTGCCTGCTCGATCGCTGGATAGTGCAAAAAAAGTGGCAAACTTGTCTCCTGTGGGTAAAAAACGTTTAGTGATGCGTGATGAACGTGCCAAAGTACCCAGTTTGTTGATGGGTTTTGCTGTACCTTCTTGGAATACCAGCGAAGATAAATCACAAGCCTACGCCCTAGAAATGCTGGCGCAGGTATTAGATGCAGGTAATAGCAGTCGTTTGAGTAAGGAGTTGGTGCGCGGTAGTCAGCAACTTAGTCAAGCTGGTGCAGGCTACGATTTGTATGCACGTTTACCGACTCAATTTATTTTGTCGGCTGTGCCGGCCGAGGGTGTGACGCTAGCGCAAGCTGAGTCGGCTTTGCGTCGGTCGATTGCGCGTATTGTTGAAAAAGGTGTAACTAAGGCAGAGTTAGCACGGGTGTTAGCCCAAGTTGAGGCTTCTGAAGTTTACCAGCAAGACTCGTTGTTTTTTCAAGGTATGAAATTGGGGCAAGCCTTCACCCTGGGTGTACCCACAGCAGAAATTGATGCTTATTTGACGCGGTTGGCAGAGGTGACGCCTGAACAGGTGCAGCAAGCGGCTAAAAACTGGTTGGTAACTGAGCGCATGACCGTCGCTTATTTGCAGCCCAAGGCAATGGATTCTATGGCTAAAGGAGGTAAGTAAGCATGAAAAAGAGAATTGGCTTAGTTGTTATCGGTTGGTTAGTCGCACTGCCTAGTTTTGCAGCGTTACAAATTGAAAGTTGGCAAACGCCCAAAGGTGCAAAAGTGCTTTATGCCTATGCGCCAGAACTACCTATGGTTGATGTCAGGGTCGTATTTGATGCAGGTTCGGCACGAGATACAGACAAAAAAGGAGTTGCATACCTAACCAATCAGCTGATTGGTCAAGGAGATGCACAACGCGATGAAGAGCGTTTTGCTGAAGAGAGTGAAAGTTTAGGTTTACAGTTTTCTACGCAAGCCTTAAAAGACATGGCAGTTATTAATATACGCAGCTTAACACGAGCGGATGTGCTTGAGCCTGCTTTGGCCTTGTCGGCGTCGGCTATCAGTAAACCTTTATTTAGCAAAGCGGTGTTAAAACGTGAAAAAGCACACCTGATGACGCGGTTACAGGCTAAACAACAATCGGCGGCTAGTTTAGCAAGAGATGCCTTTTGGCAACAGCTTTACGGACAGCATCCTTATGCTTATGCCAGTGAAGGAACGTTAGATTCCGTGAAAACCATCACCAGTGCAGACCTGAAACAGTTTTATCGTCGTTATTACACGGCAACCAATGCCGTGGTGGCGATTGTAGGTCAGGTCGATAAGGCTAAGGCACAAGCGATGGCCATTCAATTGGTGGACAGTTTGCCACAGGGGCAAGCTGTGCCAGCAGTAGCAGCGGTAAATGCACCCGTTGCAGGCATGAAACAGATTGATTACCCAGCCAGTCAAACCCAAATGTTAATGGGGCAACTGGGCGTAGATCGCTTAGATGCTGACTATATCCCGCTGTATGTGGCTAATCATATTTTAGGTGGCTCTGGTTTTGCCTCGCGTTTAATGGAGGAGGTGAGAGAAAAACGCGGCTTGGTTTATGGCGTCTCTTCTGCACTTATCCCGATGCGTCAACCTGGTCCGTGGATGTTATCACTGCAAACAGCGACCAATAACGCTCCTGAAGCTTTGGCCGTGGTTAAAGAGACGCTGGCTGGATTATTAGCAGACATTCCTGAGTCTGAGTTACAGGAACATAAAGATAACATCATCGGTAGTTTTGCGTTAGAAACGGATAGTAATAAAGACATCGTCGGTTACTTAGCCATGATGGGTTTTTACCAGTTACCGCTTAGTTGGATGGAAGACTTTCCCAAACAAGTGGCGGCACTGGATCGTCAGCAATTATTAGCGGTGGTACGCCGTCATTTAAAGCCAGAACAGTGGACTGGCGTTTTGTTGGGTAAACCAGCAGACGCTCAAGCTGGCGCTAAGGCATTGCCTGTCATGCCTAAGATGATTCATCAATAATGATGAATCGGGCTGAAAAAACGAAACCTTCAGCAGCTAAAAGCGTTGGTAAAGTACGCTTAATTGCTGGGCAATGGCGCGGTAGAGTCTTGCCTGTCATTGGTGCTGAAGATTTGCGTCCTACCGGTGATCGGGTGCGCGAAACTTTATTTAACTGGTTGCAGTTTGAGTGGGAAGGGGCACGTTGGCTGGATTTGTTTTCGGGTTCTGGTGCTTTGGCGTTTGAAGCCTTGTCTCGCCAAGCCAGTGAAGTGGTGATGTTAGAACGCCATCCAGCAGTGGTGCATCAATTGCAACAAAATAAAAGCTTACTCAAAGCCGAAGGCGCGCAGATTATTCAGACCGATACCTTTAGCTGGTTAGAGACAGCCCAAGGACTATATGCGCCATTCGATGGGGCATTTTGCGATCCACCATTTAAAGATGAACGGGTGGATAACTTAATCGCGCTACTGATTTCAGGCGGTTTTCTGAAACCCAATGGCTGGTTGTATCTCGAACAACCGAAGGAACGTGTGTTATCCTTGCCTCATTTTGAACCTTATCGTCAACAAACGACCGGAGCGGTGAGCTTTGGTTTGTGGCGATTAACGTCCGAGTGTGAATGTGAATAAAGCTACAACAGCTGTTTATCCAGGAACTTTTGATCCCATTACCAATGGACATATTGATATTATTGAGCGTGGTGCTAGGCTATTTAATTATGTTGTGGTGGCGATTGCTGAAAATCCGGGTAAGCATCCCTTGTTTTCGTTACAGCAACGTCGCGAGTTAGCTGTACTGGCGCTAGCGCATTTACCAAATGTACGTATTGTTGCTTTTTCTGGCCTGCTGGTCGATTTGGTTCATGAAGTGGGCGCTCAGGTTATTTTGCGTGGCTTACGAGCGGTATCAGACTTTGAGTATGAGTTTCAGCTAGCCAGTATGAACCGACGTTTGGACGCACGCGTTGAAACCGTTTTTTTAACGCCTGCTGAACACTATGCTTTTATTTCATCGAGTTTGGTGCGTGAAATCGCCCGTTTGTCGGGACCAGTAGCCGAGTTTGTTCCGTCAGTCGTGGCCACAGCTTTAATGGCTAAGTTTAGTGAGCAGGGAGCATGAGTATGGCAAAAGTATGGCAAATCTTCGTTATTTAACTGGTCGAGCCTTGACGCTGTGGAAACGCAGTCGTTTGGTGGCGGATGTGCTGGCTCGTCGGCTATTGTTTCGCCTGTTGGCTTCACCGCAAGTGTTATCCTTGAATGAAAGTCTTTCTGCCAAGCCGCTCTCGCCCAAATTAACCGATAAGCTTGTGGTGCTTGCTCCCCATCCGGATGATGAAAGTATTGGATGCGGAGGGTTATTGGCTCAATTCGCTGAGCAGCTGTCAGTTGTTTGCCTAACGAATGGTGCCAAGGGCGATCCGACTCTGCCCAGAGCCGTGTTGATTGAGACGCGAGAGCATGAGTTGCGTGCCGCCATGCAGTTGGCGGGCGTGAAGCAAGTGAGTTTCTTAGGGGTTGAAGATCAAGCGTTAGGTGAAGATCGACAAGGCTTTGCGCAGTTAGACCTTGGTAGCGCGGATTGGATTTTCATTCCTAATTTTCTCGATCAACACCCAGATCACAAAGCGGTGACAACACAGCTACAAGCCTTGTTGCGAGAGAGAGGTTATC
>JACXUY010000196.1 GCA_014763665.1 Gammaproteobacteria bacterium | reverse complement strand
AAGCGAGGTTCACTGGCATTGGCTTGTGAAATGGGAAAAGCAATATCCGCATTAACAAAACCAACGGGCGTTTTCCAGCGCATGCCAAAACCAGCTCCCTGTTGTAAGCCCTGAAGTCCTTGTTCCCAATCATTAAAAGCATCACCCGTATCTAAAAAACCAGCCACTTGCCAAGCCTCGCTCACAGGGTGACTATATTCAACCGAAGCAGCGACATAATGCTGACCACCAATCAACACACCACGCCCATTAGCAGGAGAAAGTGATTCAAACGCATAGCCCCTTACGGTGGCATCACCGCCCGTGTAGAACCTGAGTGGTTTAGGCAGTAAATCGAATTGCTCTACCCAAGTTGGGCCAGCTTGCGCACGAAGCAGCAATCCACCTGTGCCAAAAGGCATGAGTCCATGAAAATCAATGCGTCCTTGAATCAGCGAAGTGGTTGAAAACCAACTTGGATAAGCCATTTTAATTTCCGCCATCAAAGACCAACCTTCAGTGGGGAAAATGGGATCATCAGAATCTCGATTGGTTAACCTTAATCCAGAAAAAAAGAATTGTCCTTCACGGGCATTATCACCAATAAACTCAGTGCGTGAAGACCAGAGTTCAGTAAAAGCTATCCCTGTCTAACCATCGTAAAGTTCACGCACAAAATTGGGACCGACGCGTGCAAAACTGTCACTCCCCCAGCGATCATTTTCTTCATATTGAGCACGAAATCCCCAATCTAATTTTTCAGTTAGCGGATTATCCCAAGGCACGACATAATGGGTTTCGACTAGCTGACGACGCTGTGCATATTGCATCATGGCATTGCCATAATGACCACGACGATTAAACCAGTGACGTTTAATATCCGCCCCGATTCTCTCCCCAGTGTCTGAACCATAACCTGCTGAAAAAGCATAAGACATCCGATTGCGTGGTGTTAGGCTAACCTCAATGGGAATACTCTTATCCGCCTGATTCGCTGGAGCTTGGCGAATACGCACCTCATTAAAATAACCACTGTTAGATAAGTTTTGTGAAAGCAGATTAAGCTGCTCACTATCAAAATGTTGTCCAGCTACAACGGGAGAATAGCGCTTAACAAAATCATCACGTAAAAAATCTTGATTAAATTGAATCCTGAATCCGCGCTTAAACTCACTAATGCAACAATAACTATATGATTTAATGATATAATTAGGTTTTACTCATTGCACTTAAACGTCTTTATGCCAGAAATCACCTTCAAACAAGCTTCTCGTTTTCAATTGACTAACTATGCTGGACTTTCTCTGATCGGAGAATGTTTCGCTGCCTCTCAACTGGATTTGCTGGTTGATCGTAAAATTCCTG
>JACXUY010000195.1 GCA_014763665.1 Gammaproteobacteria bacterium | reverse complement strand
TAGCTGTTCTTTGCTATCTTCTTCGCCAAAGAGTTTTTTGAAACCTAAGTCGGTAAAAAAGTTGACGTATTAATCTTTCATGAAGCTTGTCCTGCAGAATAGGGGGCAATGCGCTTATTTTACCATAAAAAACCCACACCGAAGTGTGGGTAAAAAGGGATCTAAAAAAACAAAACTAACCCGCACTGACTCCCACAGTATGAATCGCCACCGCATTGGCAAGGTCGTAGCTCTCTGCACTCATAGCGAGGTTTTCGATATAGCGCGTGCCCGATGCCGTGCCATCGGAATACCATAACGAAGCCACATTACTGCTATTGGTTTCGATGAAATAAATCGCATTGTCGGCAACGACTTTGAATTTATCCACATTGCTGGCGAGTTCGATGGCATCGCTGCCTGTGCTGACAAATAGCCTTTCATCACCTGATAGAAAAAAGGCTTGGTCGCTGTCGGCTTGCAAACGATCGACGCCATAAAAGTCACTGGATTCCAGCTGTGTTACACTGATCGTAGTAGCACTCAAGTCGCTAACAAAAACCCCTGAACCATTGGCAAAGAAGACTTTATTGCCAATAATGGCTTTGTCGGTCGGTAGGCTGCTTGCCAACTGCACCGTTCCCGATTCAGTACCATCAGAAACGAACAGTGCCTGATTGCTGCCCGAAGTGTAGGCATTAAATAGAATTTTATCGCCTATCATGATACTGGCATCACCGCCTGCAAGCGCACCACCGCTCCCCGCCAAAATATCTTTGGTCAATGCTATGGTACCCGTTGCTAAGTTTGCCGCCCACAGCTCTTGTCCGTGTGCGGCATCGGTAATGGCAAAATAGGCTTTATTGGCGGTGTAGCCCAGAATTTTGTCATTACCATCGCTAACGGCAACCAATTTGGTAAAGCTAGTGCCATCTGTGCTGAATAAGCCTTTGCCATCCTCATTGGTTGCGGTGAAGTAGAGTTTATCGTTAATGGTGCCAAGGATTTTGGGGTCAGAAGCTGAAAAGTAGTCATTATGTGCCTCTAAAACTTTTGTACCTTCAACTGTCCCATCAGAAACGCCAAAATCCCAGCCGTTATGATAGACCTTGTATACAGATTTACCATTCACAATGTTAAACTGAGATGCAGTAAGGTTACCATAATTACCATTATCGGTATCTTGTAACAACAAAGTCCCTGTTTCTGTACCGTCAGTCACCCATGGTGAGCCTCCATGAGTACCATCATTTGCAGCAAATACAAATTTTCCATTAGGCAACAGTACACCAGAGTTATTGGAATAGTCAAAAGCACTACTCGGTCCCGCATAAATATCTTTCACCATACTACTGGTGAAGCCCGTA
>JACXUY010000194.1 GCA_014763665.1 Gammaproteobacteria bacterium | reverse complement strand
TTTTATTTTGCTGATTATTGCATGGAAATCTATATTATTAGTAAGGTCAATAACATCGGGCTGAGAATTTCTACTCAAACTAATGACTTTGCCCAGTGTGGAAAGTTCGCGTTTAAGCTCGTAAGCGACTTGACCTTGGTCTCCAAGAATTAAACAAGTGAAAGGTTGTGTATTCATGGCGGCATAGTACTGGGTTAACTGTTAAGGGAATGTGACGCGCTAACTAGTCGAGTCGAATCGGGGCAGTTTGTCTGGGGGGTAATCCGCCAGACAAACGCCTTTGGCATCTTTGGCGGAAAGTTCGGGCTGATCGATTGGCCAAGAGATGTTTAAATCCGGATCATTCCAGGCGATAGAGCCTTCGTTGGCTGGTTGGTAGAATTCGGTGCATTTGTAGGCAAACAACGCGAATTCGCTGGTAACGCAAAATCCATGGGCGAAACCGGGAGGAATGTAGAATTGCAGCTTGTTTTGAGCCGATAGGGTGTAGCCTTCCCATTGACCAAAAGTGGGTGAGCCGCGGCGGATGTCAACGGCAACATCAAACACTTCACCTTCGAGTACCGACACCAGTTTGCCCTGCGGGTTGGGCTGCTGAAAATGCAGGCCACGCAATACGCCATGGCGTGATCGCGACAGGTTGTCCTGCACAAAATTTTCTTCGAGCCCGAATTCCCGATACCGCTGCGCGTTCCAGGTTTCCATGAAAAACCCACGCTCATCGCCGAATACTTTGGGTTGTAAGAGCAATGTACCCAAAAGTTTTGTGGTTAGTTTGATCATCAATAAACTTCCGGTGTGGTTTTCTTGATCATGCCAAGTTTAAGCGCAACGATCAATAGCTATTTCGGGAATGCCGCATCATACGGTTTGAGTTGAGCATTGTTCGGCGTGAAGCCGAGTTAAAAAAGGCACCAACCAGACACTTTATTCGGTATTCTTGGCTCTTAGTTTTCGAAAGCTGCATGGTTTGGACGCATTTGCTCTTTAGCAAAGGAAGATTTAACAATATGATTTATAATAAATTGCATCGGTATTTGTTTGTCTTGTTCCCTGTGGTTGCCTTATCTGGTTGTGCAACGACACCGGGTTGGATGATGCGTGATGGGCCTTCCTCTAACGACATCACTGACCTGGCAGTGAAGCCTAATGCGCCCGTTTTATTGCTGCCGATTGATGCACAAATCAATCAAATGCTTGCAGTAGCGCAGAAACATGACAATTTTGCCTTGGGCTTGTCTGCCGCGCCAAAACCCAATTATGTCATTGGGCCTGGGGATGAGCTGAACGTGAGTGTTTGGGAAGCGCCGCCACCGGTACTGTTTACTTCCGGCTTGGCGAGCGTGACCGGGGG
>JACXUY010000193.1 GCA_014763665.1 Gammaproteobacteria bacterium | reverse complement strand
AAGCCGTTTACGATGATGAAGTTTCGTAGCATGACCGATGAGCGCGATGAGCAGGGTCATTTGTTGCCCGACGCGGTGCGTTTAACGAAGTTTGGTCGGTTTTTGCGCTCGACCAGTTTGGATGAATTGCCCGGATTGTGGAGTGTGTTAAAAGGCGATATGAGTTTGGTGGGGCCGCGTCCGTTGTTGATGGAGTATTTGCCGTTGTATTCCGCCGAGCAAGCCCGCCGCCATGAAACCCGGCCAGGTATTACCGGCTGGGCGCAGGTGAATGGCCGCAATGCGATCAGTTGGGAACAAAAGTTTGAATACGATGTCTGGTATGTCGATAATCAATCGCTGTGGCTGGATATTAAGATTATTTTTTTAACACTGAAAAAAGTGTTTGTGCGCGATGGCATTTCGGCACAGGGCGAGGCGACGATGCCTAAGTTTGAAGGCTCCAATCAATGAAGCGTTTGGCGATCTTAGGCGCGAGCGGCCACGGTAAGGTGGTGGCTGAAATTGCTGAGTTGAATGGTTGGGATGTGGTGTTTTTTGATGATGCGTTTCCCTCCGTAAATGGTTTGGCGCATTGGCCTGTTATTGGCACGACTGAAGATTTATTGAATGATTTGCAGCGTTTTGATGGTTGTTTTGTGGCGATTGGCAATAATCGCATTCGTTTAGATAAGCAAACGATGTTGACGGAAAAGGGCGCGACTTTGCCTGTTTTAATCCATCCTTTAGCGGTGATCAGTCGTTATGCAAATGTGCAAGCGGGTTGTGTGGTGATGGCGGGTGCGGTGGTTAATCCATTTGCGTTGGTTCAGCAGGCCTGCATTGTGAATACCGCCTCGACGATTGATCATGATTGTATTTTAGCTGAGGGCGTGCATATTAGCCCGGGTGCTAATTTGGCGGGTGGGGTGTCCGTTGGGGCCTGTTCTTGGATTGGCATTGGCGCATCGGTTAAACAATGTGTGCAGATTGGTGCAAACGTAGTCGTCGGCGCGGGCGCTGCGGTGGTATCGGATATTGCGGATAATTTAACCGTTGTCGGTGTTCCGGCGAGGGCATTAGATTCTTTCTTTAGTGATGGAGCGTCACGCTGCGCTCGCGATGCCGAGTAAGGGTGCTCGCGATGCCGGCGATTATTGGTGTTAAGTATCTGTTTTGGGTAATAGGGTTTATGTTTTGTTATCATTTTTCTTATTGGGTATCTTTGATGGTTTTGCTAATTGAATTGGAGTGTTGAAATGACTTATGCTGAGCAAATGCGAAATGTGTTTAAAATTGCCGATTTTCCAGCCTATCCGAACACGGGTAATCCTGTTAAAGATGCTGAAATGTTTGCAGGGCAATTTCGTCAGGTCACAG
>JACXUY010000192.1 GCA_014763665.1 Gammaproteobacteria bacterium | reverse complement strand
TTGATCAGACATAGAACCAGATACATCAAGGGTTATTACAATGTTGGTGTCCTGTGCCAAATTTTCATTGGCAAAGTTCATCCCCACCACTTCATCCATAGATTGTGGTAGTGAATTAACATTAACTACGTCAGTTGAATCTGCGGCTTCAGCATAGTTCAGACCGTCATCATTGTCTCTAGCCTCGGTTGCGCGTGCAGTAGCAACCAGTTCAAATGAACCTGTATCAGCAGGCACAGTCAATGTCAGACTATCGGTAAACGACGTTGCACCTGCTGGCACTGTGAGCGACCACGTGCCATCAGGGTTTGCAGTTCCTTCACTTAATGAACCACCCTCAGGCACACCAGAGATAGTTACCGTCAAAGACTCACTTCCATCTGTATCTGCCAAAGCGGCTGAGATATCGACAGGATAGGTGTAACCTTCAAGAACATTTGTTACAACTGCTTCGACTTCTCCTGTCGCACCATTGATAGTGACCGTTTCAGAGGTTTCGGTGGTTCCTGCTCTAAACGTTAATTCAACCCGTCCACTTTCATCCAGCGTTACACGCAAATTAGGATCTGTGTCTCCACTATAAGTAAACTGAGTATTGTTGTAATTAATCGTGTTGTTTGCATTCCCATAATTATCATAAGTTTGCAATACCTGACCATTCGCAATAATTTGCCAGTAATCATTAAAAACACCGGAACCACTATTCCACGTACCGTTTAAAGATACATCAAGATTTAGTGAAACAGTTTGACCGGCATATTCAGGACCAAAATCCAAAACCTGCGTTGCAGTATCTTCGTAGTTGTATCCACTAGAACCGTTAATATTGCTATCACCAGCTGCGTCCCCTAATGTTTCATTAAAGGTAAGAGATTTACTAGCCGCTTGATGCTGTGTGTAGACGGGTGTTGCACTACCAATTTGAATAGACACAGAAGGCGTATCTGCAACGGCCTTGACAATAAAATCAGACGTATCCGTTTTATCTACACTTTCATAATTTCCACCCGATACCGATACAATCGAAATTGTAGAATCAGCATCCGAATTAGGTGTCAACGCAATATTGACTGTTTTGGAGGCACTGGATTGTCCTTGCTCAACCTCCAACACAATTGGATTGCCAGCTGCATCATTTTGATTCAATGTAACAAACAAGGAACCGTTCTGGGGTGCATTGTCTACAGACACAGAGAAAGTAGCTTCTGTGGCGTCTTCATTCACAACAACGTTGCTCAGGCTCACTGTCGTGGTGTCGATTGTGTCGGTGATGTTGATCGTTTTTGATGCGCCTGTCAGATCAACGGCTTCGAAGTTGCCGCCATTGATCGCCGTAACGCTTGCTGTGAGCGTTGAAGCG
>JACXUY010000191.1 GCA_014763665.1 Gammaproteobacteria bacterium | reverse complement strand
GGCTTTAAGTTTTTCTTGATTGAATTGGCTCATAGTATTTTTCCTTTTTGGGGGGATTTTAAACTATGAGCGTTTACACAATTTAATTTACAAGCTCGACCTTTGGTGGGCTTACAACCTTTCAACCAACCCTCAATCGGTTTTTTGCTAACGTCATTTGGCCAGCCTATCGCCTCATCGTTTAAAGCAAATCACTCAAGCGATTTAACAGTGCTTTGCGGCTATTATTCGCCATAACAAACCGCTTAAAGCGTTGTTCAAACGCCGCTTCATCAGCTTTGAACTGATAGGCCTCAAACAGCTGATGCAGATAGCGTGAGCCGCATCGTAACCACTGGCGCAAGTTCGATCCGCTTGCTCTTGTGATTGCTGCCAGTAGTGCTCACGTTGATTGTAGATATCCGTCAACGCTTTTTCTTTTTCCGCTTTTTCGATAGCTAGAGAGCTTTGCACGAGTGGGGCGCGAAATAAAAATGAGGAAAAAATTGGCTGGTTGAGGCGGAAAACGCAGCTAATAGCTCTCTATTAGCAAGTTTTTCAACAAAAGTCAGGCGATTTTTAACCATTTTTATTCGTGTAGCCATCTCGTGCAAAGCTCTCAGCTAATTTTTTTACGAGTGCTGCGGCTTGCTCTTGCTGTAATTGACTTTGCGCTTGCTCAATGAAAGGAGAAATGACGGCGGAGGTTAACCAGTATTGATAGATCTCGTCTGTGTTAGCGGGTTCTTTTCGCGTCAGCGCTAAGGCTTGGTGTCGGGTTAGCTGGCCTTGCTCAAACAACGTGCGTAATAGCGTGTCTTTCTCTGCTTGCGAGAGATTATGGATCCACGCATCAAGCGTAAGCTGAGTTTGTTTGGCTTGGTGACTGGGTTGTTCACTCAGCACCATGGCGAGCGCCTTAACCAATGCTAAGGGAATATCATACAGCGCAGCAAACGCCTGCTCCTCTTCACTGAAGTGCTCAAAATCGAATTGAATTAACGGCACTCGCTCAACGTCATCATTAAAATCAAACGCTTTGAGCCACATAAAGTACACAAGGCGCCAATCCCCTTGCATTAACCCGCCGCGTAAAGCGGCTAAATGCTGGAAAAAGTCGTCAGCATGCTCATCGTCAAAATATTCGTCATACTCCTCAAGGGAAAAAATCAGCAACTGCCACTCATCGTTTTCGTGAATATGAAGTCCATCACTTGAAAAGCCAAGTAACGCATCTGGAAGCGTTCCTGCTGGTAGCTTGATGTATACATCGATTGAGCCCCAATCGGCATAGGGCATAGTAAAAACCGATATCAAAGTATTTTAACATCAGCTCAAAAGGCTCGGCCTTTAGATCACTGTAGGTGTAATACACCTGAAAGGCCGTAGCGCTAATCTCTGCACGGCTTGAAATTGATCGGAGTGCTTGACGTGCTTTAGCATCTAAATACCCATCCAGACGCTCAAATTTATAGTATTGATATTCGCTCACGATGACCTTGTTATGTATTTATTGTGAATTGAAACGTTTGTTTCAATAAAGGCTGTACCTGAACCACTCTGGCGACGGGTTCCGCGTTTATATAACGTCTTGGGTCGATGGTTACAAATCCCCAAAACTGTAAAAATCGCGCAATAAATCGTGATTCGATGAGCATGCTTAAGTTTCTTTCTGGCGAGCAGTAATCATCCGTAGGGAATGCCAGCAATAAATCAGGGAACGCTGTCATCACCTCTTTCACAAGCTGATCCACACAGCTGTGGCTTTGAATACGCCACAACATAAACAACCAAAAAGTGCGCAAGTCGACATCGTACTCAAAACCGTCCAAATAGCCCCAGTTATATTTGCTGATGGCGGCCTCTAACATAGGTTTGAAAAAGGCCTGTATGCCTAGAACTTGATACTGTTTTTGCGCTGATTTTTTTATATGGTAACGACCACTGCGCCGATAAATAATGCCACTAATTTCGGCGAGCACTCTGGTGTAGTGTAAGGCATTGAATTTGTCTTCATTACTGCCAGCAAACTCGCTGATACTGATATTTACAGGAAACTGAGCAACAGCAAACTCAGGTAATAACTCACTGGCTTGTTTGACCAACTTAGCCGGTAAGTTGCCTTTACTGGTGGCTTTGAAGGAGCCATCTTGCGCCATGGCCTCATCAAGAATGAGCGCTAGATAACGCATCACCGGGCTTGCAGAAAGAGAGTCGGGTGTGCTGATTGTCACCCACTGTAATTGATCAAAAGGCGCATAAA
>JACXUY010000071.1 GCA_014763665.1 Gammaproteobacteria bacterium | reverse complement strand
TTTTCCTCATTTTTATTTCTCGGCTCTACAGCCGAGTTCTTCGGTTCTCGGCTCTACAGCCGAGTTCTTCGGTTCGCGCCCCACTCGTGCAAAGCTCTCCATCTGTCCGACATGCCGATGGCGATGGACTGTATTTGATGACCCCCAAGTGTGGTGACGCCTACTGGGTGTTGCGCTACACCACACCAACGACCAAGCTCGGCGCGAGTACACCATCGGTAAAGTAGATGACTGGTCACTGGCCGACGCCCGTGATGAGGCGGCCAAGCTGAGGTTAGCGATCAAACGTGAAGGAGTTGATCCCGTCCAAGAACGCAAGAAAGTTAATCAGAATCCCTTTAAAACACTGAATGATTTGTATGCTGACTATCATCAGCTCTGCCAGCGACAAATTGCTACCCACGAAAAGGAAAAGAGCCTTTACGAACGAGAGGTGGCTTGGCGTATCGGTAAAGTCGAGCTGGATAAAATCAGACCACTCGACATCAGTGAAATCCTGCGTGACATCGCTAATGGTTATGGTGATAAACCACCAAGACCAACCATATCTAACGATGTAATGCGTATGCTCAAGCGCATTTTTGATCATGGCATCAAGCTCGATGTTACTCGGTTCAACCCTGCAAGCCCTTTTCGACCCAAAGATGCAGGTGGGGAGGAACAAGCTGCAAACGACCCTATGACCGAAACCGAAGTCGTTGAGTTCTTTACCAAGCTCAGAGCGATCCCTGCACAATTCAGCCGAGAGAACTATTTGGCTTGTGCTTTGTTGATTGCGACTTGTACTCGGAAAATGGCGTTATTGGCCGCCCCATGGCATGAGTTTGATTTGCCAAACCGAGTGTGGCATCTGCCGAAAAAACGCACCAAGAAACGTCGCGCAATCGACATTCCTCTCAGTGATGCAGCCCTATTGTGGTTGGAAGAGCTGAAGATCCGCAGTTGTGGTAGCGAATGGGTATTCCCAGTCAGACGAATAAGCAAAAAGGCACGTACCCCACATGTCTGCGAGAATACCTTAAACCATGCACTGAAGAAGTTGTTCGAACAGAACTTTTTCTCGTTTGAAAAGCGCCGGGGGCATGACCTAAGAGGCACCGCCAGAACCCGAATGGGTAAGATGAATATTCCTGACAATATAGCTCAACGATGCCTTAACCAAATTCCAGGTAACCGAACTGATGGTATCTATAACAAAGATACTTATTTTGAGGAGCGCAAAGTGGCTCACAATATGCTTGGTGAGTGGCAGGCTCCAATGGTTAATGGCGATGAGGCAAATAAGATTGTCAATTTTGACATGGTTTTTAAATCACAATTTTCACGGCAATAATTGACGTGAAATTACAAACTTACAAACCGCAGAGCTACATATGGGTCATCAAAAAGCCACCGAAAAGCCATTTCTCAGTGATAGGCGTTAACGAACACAGGGCGGTGGCACCCGCCTTCTATCAAAAAGCGATCTGTTGGTAGCTTTTGAGTGCTATATCGAACTGACGCACAGCTTGGGAAATTGCTGGCCAATTGCTGGATAACGACATGGCCATCTGATAGTGCAAGCCTTTGACTACTTCAGTCAGTAGACTGTGGGCACGGCATTTAAAAGCCAGCTTAACGCTCTTAACATCAAAGGCGGAATGATTTAGACTAATACAGCGCCTAAAAAATCGCCGTTCAGAACCGTAAAATGCAATTTCAACTCACAAAATGTCATGCTGATATAAAGATTTATGGTATGCTTCAGCGATATTTACTAACCCCAATTTACTAGAGGCCTAGCCATGATCCGCTGCCATCTTGCCCGCATGATGGGCGAACACAAGATGCGTATTGCCGACGTCGCCAGAGAAACAGGGCTCAGTCGCGCAACGGTGACTTTGCTCTACAAAGAGACAGCCCAGAAAGTGGATCTGGAAGCCATAGAGAAGCTGTGCCTGCTGTTTGAATGCCAGGTAGGTGACCTGCTTGAGCTGACAACAGCATGAGGATAGCCTCCAAAGCCACATACACTAGCTGAACAACATACATAAACGAATGAAAACGAGAAAAGACTCATGACAAGTGCACAACAACGCGCCGCCCTGCAACGCCAAATTTGGGCCATTGCCAACGATGTTCGCGGTGCCGTCGACGGCTGGGACTTCAAGCAATACGTGCTCGGCACCCTGTTCTACCGCTTTATCAGCGAAAACTTTGCCGCCTACATTGAAGGCGGCGATGACAGCATCCACTATGCCGAGCTGGCCGATAGCGTCATCACCCCCGAGATCAAAGATGACGCCATCAAAACCAAGGGCTATTTCATCTACCCCAGCCAGTTGTTCTTAAACGTTGCCAAAAACGCCAATACCAACGAAAGCCTGAACACCGACTTGGCCGCCATCTTTGCGGCTATCGAAGCCTCGGCCAGTGGTTACCCTTCCGAGCAGGATATTAAAGGCCTGTTTGCCGACTTCGACACCACCAGCAACCGCCTCGGCAATACGGTAAAAGATAAGAACAAGCGCCTGGCGGATGTACTCAAAGGCGTGGCCGGGCTGGAGTTCGGCGACTTTGAAGGCAGCCATATTGACCTGTTTGGTGATGCTTACGAATTCCTGATCTCCAACTACGCCGCCAATGCCGGCAAATCGGGCGGTGAGTTTTTTACTCCGCAGCATGTTTCCAAGCTGATTGCGCAGCTTGCCATGCACAAGCAAACCAGCGTCAACAAGATTTACGACCCGGCCTGCGGCTCCGGCTCGCTGCTGCTGCAAGCCAAAAAACATTTCGACGCGCACATCATCGAGGAAGGTTTTTTTGGGCAAGAAATCAACCACACCACCTACAACCTGGCGCGGATGAACCTATTCTTGCACAACATCAACTACGACAAGTTCAACGTCCAGCTCGGCAATACCTTAATTGACCCGCATTTCGCCGACGACAAACCCTTTGATGCCATCGTCTCCAACCCGCCCTATTCGGTAAAGTGGATCGGCAGCGACGACCCCACGCTGATCAACGACGAACGCTTTGCCCCGGCCGGGGTGCTTGCACCCAAATCAAAGGCTGACTTTGCCTTTGTGCTGCATGCACTCAGTTACCTTTCCAGTAAAGGTCGTGCGGCCATTGTCTGCTTCCCCGGTATTTTCTACCGTGGCGGTGCCGAACAGAAAATTCGCAAATACCTGGTGGATAACAACTATGTAGAAACGGTGATTTCACTCGCGCCCAATCTGTTTTATGGCACCACGATTGCGGTCAATATTCTGGTGCTCTCCAAACACAAGACGGACACCCACACCCAATTCATTGATGCCAGCGGCCTGTTCAAAAAAGAAACCAACAACAACGTGCTGCTGGATGAGCATATTGAGCAAATCATGGCCGTGTTCGACAGCAAGGCGAATGTCGAACACTTCGCCCAGTCCATCCCGTTCGAGCAGGTCGCCGCGAACGACTACAACCTCTCGGTCAGCAGCTATGTGCAAGCCAAAGACACCCGCGAAGTGGTGGACATTACCCAGCTCAATGCCGAGCTAAAAACCACCGTCGCCCGCATTACCCAGCTGCGCCAAGAGATTGATGCGATTGTGGCGGAGATTGAGGGTGAGGCGCGTTAGACATGAGCAGTGTGATGTCAACGAGAATGAGATATACAGAACTGACTAAAAATTGTAGGCAGCGGGTTAGCAACGCCAAGCAACTAAATGAAGGATCAGAAAGCAATGGAGTGCAAAAATGATTCAGAAAGCAAAAACCATCACCGTACTCAATGAAGAAATACGCATCGCACAGAACAATTACATCTCTTTAACCGACATGTTGCGTTCAAAAGACGGTGAGTTTTTTATTTCCGACTGGCTCAGAAACCGCAATACACTTGAGTATTTAGGCATTTGGGAACGAGTGCATAATCCGGATTTTAATTATGGCGAATTCGCCACAATTACCCGTCAAGCAGGGCTGAACAGCTACAAGATTAGCGTGAAAGAATGGGTAGCCAAAACTCAGGCTATAGGCATACAGGCCAAAGCCGGTCGCTACGGAGGCACCTACGCCCACCCCGACATCGCCTTTGAGTTTGGCATGTGGATCAGCGCTGAATTTAAGATTTACTTGGTCAAAGAATTTCAGCGCCTAAAAGAAGAAGAGCAAAAACAACTGGGTTGGGACGTTAAACGCCAACTCACCAAGATCAACTACCGCATTCACACCGATGCGGTGAAAGAAAACCTCATTCCCACGGCGTTAACCAAGCAACAAACCAGCCTGGTCTATGCCAACGAGGCCGACCTGCTCAACATGGCACTGTTCGGCAAAACCGCCAAACAGTGGCGCGACGAAAACCCCGACCAAGACGGCAATATCCGTGACTATGCCAATGTGTCCCAGTTGGTTTGTTTAGCCAACCTGGAAACCCTGAATGCGCATTTTATTCAACAACAATTACCGCAAGAACAAAGGTTAACCTTACTGAACAACACCGCCATTCAGCAAATGAGATTGCTCACGGCAGACCGTCGGATTGATCGCTTAGGGAGTGATGCATGAGTGATTTGAATTATATGAAAAAGCTGCTGGATGGGGTTGCTGTGGAGTGGGTGCCGCTTGGGTCTGTGTCTGACATTGGCACCGGAAGCTCAAATCGTCAGGATGAGGGTGAAAGCGGAATCTACCCGTTCTATGTTCGCTCGAAGAACGTTTTGAGGTCGGACACATTTGAATTCGATGAAGTAGCAATCATCATCCCCGGCGAAGGCGGGATTGGTGACATATTTCACTATGTAGAAGGGAAATATGCCCTGCATCAGCGGGCTTATAGGATTCGCATCGCGTCAGATGTCGTAAATACGAAATTCCTGTATCACTTCATGCGTTCTAGTTTTAAGCAGTTCATTTTGATGAAAAGTGTCGGCGCCACTGCCATCTCAATTAGAAAGCCCATGATTGAAGGATTCCCCGTACCCATCCCCTGCCCAAACAACCCCAAAAAATCCCTAGAAATCCAGGCCGAAATCGTCCGCATTCTGGACACCTTCACCAAGCTGGAGGCGGAGCTGGAGGCGGAGCTGGAGGCGGAGCTGGAGGCGCGTCGGCGGCAATACCAGTATTACCGCGACCAGTTGTTGAGTTTTGAAGAAGGGGAAGTGGAATGGAAGACGTTGGGGAATATTGGTCGCATCGTGACTGGTCGCACTCCAAAGTCGTCAGACAAGTCTGCATGGGGAGACGAAGTTGATTTTGTAACACCCAGCGATATCAAGAACGGGATGCGTAGCATCACATGTCCAAGTCGTCGCTTGTCAGCGGAAGGAGCTGCGTCGATGCCCAAAGTCCAGATTCCTAGTGGCTCATTGTTAGTCACATGTATCGGCGCTGATATGGGTAAGACAGTCATCAATGCTAACGACTGCATCCCCAATCAACAAATCAACGCAATTATTTTGACCGATGATAGCGTTCAAGTCGGCTACCTGTTCCACGTACTCACTGCTATGCGTGACACGTTACGGAGACAGGGAGAGTTGGGCGGAGGGACGATGCCTCTCATCAATAAAAGCGACTTTTCGAAGATTGTTGTTCCGGTTCCTTCGCATGAAGAACAGGACCGAATAGCTACAATCCTCGACAAATTCGACGCGCTCACCAACTCCATTACGGAAGGTTTACCCCGCGAAATCGAGCTGCGCCAGAAGCAATATGAGTATTACCGCGATTTATTGTTGAGCTTCCCTAAGCCAGATTCAGAGGTGGCGGCCTGAGATGAGCAAGACACTAAAGCAGATTGCGGAGCAGTTAAGAGCCTCTAACAAAAAGGCCCAGTTAATCTATGCCTTCAATGGTACGGGTAAAACGCGTTTGTCGCGCGAGTTTAAAAAGCTTATTTCCCCAAAAAACGTAGGTGAAGAAGGTGATGATGAAACAGAACCTACGCGCAACAAAATCCTTTATTACAATGCATTCACTGAGGATTTATTTTATTGGGATAATGATTTACAAGGCGACAGTGAGCCCAAATTAAAAATTCAGCCAAACAGCTTTACTGACTGGATTCTTAAAGAGCAAGGGCAAGACCAAAATATCATTGCTAACTTTCAGCGTTATGCGAATGACAAGCTAACACCACGGTTTAATCAAGAATATATAACCAAAGACAAAGATGGTAACGAAGTCACAATAAAAGAATTTTCAGAAGTAACCTTCTCTCTTGAACGTGGCGATGATGTGCAATCTGGTAACCTGAAAATTTCCAAAGGCGAAGAAAGTAACTTTATCTGGAGTATTTTTTACACTTTATTAGATCAGGTAATTACTATTCTCAATGTGGCTGAGCCTGGTGAGCGTGAATCCAATCAGTTTGATCAGTTGGAATATGTGTTTATTGATGACCCTGTTAGCTCTCTTGATGAAAACCACTTGATTGAATTGGCTATCGACTTAGCAGAGTTAATACGGTCTAGTGAATCAGGGCTTAAATTCATTGTATCCACTCATAATCCATTGTTTTACAACGTACTTTACAATGGCATCAAAGCCAAGAATGGGTATATTCTCAAGCGTTATGAAGACGGCACTTTCGACATGGAAGACAAGCAAGGCGACTCGAATAAGAGCTTCTCTTACCACTTGTACATCAAACGCTTAATTGAGCAGGCCATCGAAAAAAATGAAGTTCAACGCTACCATTTTACGCTACTTCGAAACCTGTACGAAAAAGTAGCCAACTTTTTAGGCTACCCTCAGTGGTCAGATTTATTACCTGAGAACAAACAGTCTTATTCCAGGTTGGTTATGAATTTTTACAGCCATCGAACATTATCAAACGAAGAAGTAGCCGAACCAACAGAACCCGAAAAACAAACAGTGAAGTTCTTATTGGATCATTTAAAGAATGAATATGGCTTCTGGAAGCAGGAAGAACAAAATGGTTGATTACACCAAGCCCATCGCCGAGTCGAACCGTTTTATCGTACTCGATAAATACAGTCAGGAATGGAAGGTAGCCGAAAGCTACCAGAGCGAAGGCGTCCTGGAGCGGGAGCTGATTCAGGATTTGGTCAATCAAGGTTATGAATACCTGCCTGCGCTGAATAATCCTGAAGCCATGCTGGCCAATGTATACGATGTGACGATTCTGGTCAATGGCTTGCCGCTGGTGCAGGTAGAGCTGAAAAAACGCGGCGTGGCGATTCGTGAGGCCTTCAATCAGGTGCATCGCTACAGCAAGGAAAGCTTCAACAGCGAGCATTCGTTGTTCAAATATTTGCAGTTGTTTGTTATCTCCAACGGCACCGACAGTCGATATTTTGCCAATACCACCCAGCGCAACAAAAACAGTTACGACTTCACCATGAACTGGGCGAAGTCGGATAACACGCTGATCAAAGACCTAAAAGACTTCACGGCCACCTTCTTCCAGAAGCACACGCTGCTCAATGTGCTGCTGCACTACTCGGTATTTGATGTCAGCAACACGCTGCTGGTGATGCGTCCGTACCAGATTGCCGCCACGGAGCGCATCTTGTGGAAAATCAACAGTGCCTGGCAAGCCAAGAACTGGAGCAAGACGGAAGGCGGCGGTTACATCTGGCACACCACCGGCTCGGGCAAAACCCTGACCAGTTTCAAGGCGGCGCGCCTCGCCACTGAGCTGGACTTCATCGACAAGGTGTTCTTCGTGGTGGACCGCAAGGATCTGGATTACCAGACCATGAAGGAATACCAGCGCTTTTCACCGGACAGCGTGAACGGCTCGGACAGCACGGCGGGATTGAAGCGCAATCTGGAGAAGGACGACAACAAGATCGTCGTCACCACCATCCAGAAGCTCAACAACCTGATGAAGAGCGAAG
>JACXUY010000190.1 GCA_014763665.1 Gammaproteobacteria bacterium | reverse complement strand
TTTGTTGCATCACCTCACCTTTTTCAAATAGCGTCACGCTATGCCCTTGCTCGAGTAATTCCCAAGCGGTCATAATGCCATTTATGCCTCCGCCGATGATGGCGATGTTTTGGTTAGCCATTATTTCCACCCTGCATTCTAGCCGCTTCAAGTTTTTCGAGCATAGCAATAGTTTGAATATGCATTTTGGAGAAGGCGAACCATTTTTTACCCAAGTCTTTTAGGCTTGCACCTAGGTGATAGACTTCTTGGTCAATTATTAGGAATCGGTCGTGCGCTTGAGTAAATTCATAGGCTTGTATGGCTGGGTATTGTTGGTTGTGTTTTTTTATGTCCAACAGAAAGTTTGGTGATAATGTTTTGGTGAAAATCTCTGCTTTTACGTTTTTATTGCGTTTAGCCAATATTAGTAATACTGATTCATCGATGTAATTGTCGATAAGGATGATTCGATCTTTGGCTTGTTTTATAAGGTCACTTAGAAGTACATAGGCATCGAAAATCTGCCCTTCGAAGAAGATGCCTTGTTGCTTGGGTAGTTGATTGGCTTCTATCGCTGCAAATATTTTTTCAAAGTTTTGATTTGTTTTCGATTCCAGGTGATGATGCGCAAACTCTAATGAAACCATTCTTTCGAGCAGAGATTGGTTGGCATTGATAAAACGCTTCATCTCAACAAAGGCTTCAATGATTTTTATGCTTACTTCTATCGCTGTGGTGCTGTTTAAAACGGCACTGAGCATAGCAACACCTTGTTCAGTGAAAGCGTAAGGTGCGCGCCTTAAGCCCATCTTGTCGCTATTGGAGGTCGCAATTTGCGACTTCCAATTTTCAAACTCATCCTTTGTCAGTTGAAACCTAAAGGATTCAGGAAACCGCGCAATGTTCCTTTTAACCTGCTCATTTAACCGTTTGGTTTCTACACCATAAAGTTCCGCCAAATCGCGGTCGAGCATGACCTGCACATTGCGTAATGTGTAGATTTTGCTTTTGATGGTGTTTTCGTCAAGGGTTTCGAGCAGGGTCATATGACTTAAATACTGCTTTTTAAGGTGTTAACAATATAAGCAATCTCTTTATCCGTTAGGAAAGGGTTCATGGGTAGGCTCATGACTTGTTGGGCAGCGTTTTCTGCAATGGGGAAGTCGCCTTGTTTTAAGCCTAGGTATTGAAAACATTCTTGCATGTGGAGTGGCATGGGGTAATGCACGGCGGTTGGGATGCCAGCCTGTTGCAGTGTGGCTTGCAGTGGGTCGCGGTTTTGTATGCGCACGGTGTATTGCGCCCAAACGCTAGTGCGGTCTGTTTTAACTTGTGGTGTTGTAACTATGCCGTTGAGTTGTTCGGTGTAGGCTAAAGCAACGCG
>JACXUY010000189.1 GCA_014763665.1 Gammaproteobacteria bacterium | reverse complement strand
GCGTCATCTTTAGATGAATTGATCCGCAAACCGGAAGTCAAACGCTCCATTGTGATGTCTTGACTACGCTGAGTTTTGTCTAATAAACGGACCGCGTTGTTTGAACTAATGTTCGTGTTAATTACCATTGCCATGATAATACTCCTTGTGTGTTTAATTGCTTCTTAACGTTTGATTTAACAGACTTTTATCGGTTTTGGCAGTGCTTCCCGCCTCCAATAGAGTTATCGACACCAATGCTATTATCTTGAGTATTTTTTAGAAAAATTTATCATCAAATTGAGCGCAATAAAAAACCGCCCAAGGGCGGTTAAAGAAACGAATCATTGCAAACCAGACTAGGCTTGGCTGTTTAACAACAAACCAACAGACGATGAAGCATCCAAAGGATCAGACTTACTCCTCTCCATAAATTCATTCAATTTTTGTGCCGTGCTTAAAGCTTGCTCTGAGGGTATTTGACGAATAATCTCATCTGTAACAGCATCATAAATAGCTACAACCATCTTGCCAGAGCTCTCGTCTGTCTGAAAGCGTAACCTGCTGTTGTTTAGCTCCATTTGACGACTGACTTTATCTAACATGCTATTCAAGGTTGCTTTATCTGCTACCTTATCAATATTAGTTTGTTCGGTCTGAGATTGAGGTGCAACTTCTGTCACACCAGCTTTAACCTCGGCTGATGAATTACCACTAGATTTAACGACCGAATCCCCAGCACTGCTAGGGTAAGGTTTTCTTAGTTCAACCACATTTGATGAACTTGCGGATGTTATGCCTTGCATAATCAACCTCCATAACTGCTAAAACTCAGAACGACTAAGTAGTGAAACAATAGCCGATTCTGAGTTAAATGCCAATAGGCTTAGTTAGCTAATTGCCTACTAATTAACGCAACAGCGACAACACGTTTTGACTGTTGCTGTTACTTTGAGACAACATCGCCATACCCGCCTGCTGTAACACTTGCGTACGAGATAGGTTAGCGGCCTCTTTAGCGTAGTCCGTATCTTGAATACGGCTGCGGGAAGATTCAGTGTTAACTCTTACGCTTTGCAAGTTAGTAATAGTGTAGTCTAGTCGGTTCATCACCGCACCCCAACGAGCACGAGCTGTCTGAATCTGAGATAGCTTATCATTCAGCAATGATACAGCACCTGAAGCAGCACCAGCTGAACCACCACCAATACTAACTGCCTGTAAAGATGCAGCCATTCCGTTTAATGACATAGACATGACCAATTGACCAGAACCAATTCTATTGACTGACCCATTTTCCCAACCGACTTGGAAACTCATGTTCGACATTTTAGCGTTTCTGAATACAGAGATACCATTGAACTTAGTGGCACTGGCAATACGCGCAATT
>JACXUY010000070.1 GCA_014763665.1 Gammaproteobacteria bacterium | reverse complement strand
CTAGAGGAGTATCTCATGCTGTATAATCACCACATCATACAAAAGAACCTTGGACATGTTTCACCTATGACCAAGCTGAGAGAATGGCAAACAAATCATTCTGATTTGTTTATAAAAAAACCTAGATAATCAGTCGACTCCCAAAACAGACCAACAAGGGGCGAAACATGTCTCTATTACTGGGAGTTTGAGGTGTTTTTCGCTTGATAGTGGGCTGAAAATTTGCAAGAAATTAACCAGTATTATCGCATTTCTAGCAAATCCAAACCAGTCATAAGTGAGTAAATTAATTCTAAATCAGTTGGTTGCGTGTTGTTCAGGATTGACTCAATCCTGTGGTTTGAGTTTTTTAGGAAAAATGCTCTAGCAACAAAAAAGCCCTCGCATATCGAGGGCTTTTTCACATCAACGCAGGTTAATGTTTAGTGAGCACTTGCATCCTCGGCGCCAATACCCGTTTCAGAACGAACGTATTGTGCGGTAAAGGCTTCACGCTCAGCTTCGGCTTGGGCGCTCTTATCGGTAATCGAGAAGAACCAAGCTAGGAAGAAAGCCACAGGCATTGAGAAGATTGCTGGGTCTTTGTAAGCAACAATCGCTTCTTTGAACGAGAAGACATCAACCCAAACGGTTTTCGACAATACCACCAGAGTAACTGCAGTGATCAAACCACCTAAACCACCCATAACCGCACCACGAGTGGTGAGACCACGCCAGTAGATCGCTAATAGCAATACTGGAAAGTTAGCAGATGCAGCAACTGCGAAGGCCAAACCGACCATGAAGGCGATGTTTTGTTTCTCGAAGGCAATACCTAAGAAAATCGCAACGATACCTAAGCCAATAACCGCCATTTTAGAGAAGCGCATTTCGGCTGCTTCGTCAACATTACCCTTTTTGAACACATTAGCGTAAAGATCATGCGACACCGCAGAAGCACCAGCCAAGGTCAAACCAGATACTACCGCCAAAATAGTAGCAAAGGCAACGGCAGAGATAAAGCCAAGGAATAAGTCACCACCAATGGCATGTGACAAGTGAATCGCAGCCATGTTATTACCACCAATCAACTTGCCCGCAGCGTTTAAGTAGGCTGGGTTAGTCGATACGAGGATGATCGCGCCGAAACCGATAATAAAGGTTAGGATGTAGAAGTAACCAATAAAGCCTGTTGCATAAAACACCGATTTACGCGCTTCTTTAGCGTCAGTAACGGTGAAGAAACGCATTAGGATGTGCGGTAAGCCTGCCACGCCAAACATCAAGGCCAAGCCTAGAGAAATCGCAGAGATAGGATCTTTGATTAGACTACCTGGTGCCATAATGGCATCATGCTTAGGGCTAATTTCAATCGCTTTAGTGAACAGATCACCGAAGCTGAAATTGAAACCCCACAACACAGCCAATGCCATGAAAGAAGCGCCCGACAAAAGCAACACAGCTTTAATGATTTGCACCCAAGTGGTGGCTAACATGCCGCCAAAAGTCACGTACAGAATCATTAACACACCGACAATAACCACTGCACTGCTGTATGGCAAACCAAATAGGGTTTCGATCAGTTTACCCGCACCAACCATTTGCGCGATCAGGTACATAGCGACAACAACCAATGAAGCTACGGCAGCCACCGCACGCACAGGCACTTGCGACAAACGGTAAGAAGCTACGTCGGCAAAGGTATACTTACCTAGGTTACGTAGACGTTCTGCCATTAAGAATAGCATGATTGGCCAGCCCACTAGGAAACCTATTGAGTAGATCAAGCCATCGAAGCCATTGGCAAATACCAAACCGGCAATACCTAAGAAAGAAGCCGCCGACATATAGTCGCCAGCGAGCGCCATCCCGTTTTGTAGACCTGTGATACCACCACCTGCCGTGTAAAAGTCTTTGGCACTACGTGTGCGTTTCGCAGCCCAGTATGTAATACCCAGAGTGGCCAATACGAACAGCACGAACATACTAATGGCAGGAACATTGATCGCTTTTTCTGCAGTATCAGCAGCCATTAGTCCGTTTGACATTAAACCAGCTAATAATAAAGTTGAAAGTTGACGCATCATTTAGCCAACTCCTTCACTTTGTTACTTAGGCCATCAAATTCACTGTTTGCACGACGCACATAAATGCCCGTGAGAATGAACGAGAAAACGATCAAGCCAAAACCACCTAAAATACCGATTGAGATAACAGATTCGGTTGCAACTTTGGTTGCCAGAGCCGAAGGGTTAAAAGCGATGAACAAAATGAAGGCAAAATAAACTGCCATCATAATGATTGCCATGGTCCAGTTATAACTGGAGCGTGCTTTGGTCAGCTTTTGGAAGGCCTCCATTTGCTGGATTTTATCTACAGTGGATTGATCCATCAGTATCTCCTTATTGTTTTACATCTATCATTAACACAATTTATAACATGAGTTGCTGATATGTTGTTGTCTTAATACATAAAAAGCCAAGGAAAATCCTCGGCTTTGTACGTATAGTTAAAGTATAACTTATTTTTCGGCTAATTGTTGCAAAATTGTTGCATCTTCTAAGGTTGAGGTGTCTTGAGTGATGGTTTCACCTTTTGCCAGGGTGCGTAGTAAGCGACGCATAATCTTACCTGAGCGCGTTTTGGGTAGATTGTCGCCAAAACGAATTTCGTCAGGTTTGGCAATCGGACCAATTTGTTCACCTACCCAAGCTTTTAGCATTTTAATCATCGCTTCACGCGCTTCACCGGTTGGGCGAGCACCATTGAGTACAACAAAGGCGACAATGGCTTCACCCTTCACGTCGTGCGGACGACCGACAACAGCGGCTTCAGCCACATCCGGATGGGCAACCAGTGCCGATTCGACTTCCATCGTACCTAAACGGTGGCCAGAAACATTGAGCACGTCATCTATACGACCTAAAATCCAATAGTAACCATCGGCGTCACGGAAAGCGCTATCGCCAACGACATAATATTTATTGTGGAATTTTTCGTAATAGGTTTCAACGTAGCGGGCATCGTCACCCCAAATGGTACGGAGCATCGATGGCCAAGGTTTGCTGATAACCAAGTAGCCGCCTTGATTGTCTGCGGTGATCACTTGACCTTCTTCATCAACGATTTCTGCAAAAATACCTGGTAAAGCTTGAGTGCAAGAGCCTGGTTTCAATGCGGTTGCACCAGCGAAAGGCGCAATCATGTGGGCGCCAGTTTCCGTTTGCCACCAAGTGTCCATAATTGGGCAACGCTCTTGACCAATGACGGTGTGGTACCACATCCAAGCTTCTGGGTTAATCGGTTCACCCACTGAGCCTAGCAGGCGAAGTTTAGAAAGATCATATTGTTTAGGTACCTCGTCACCGAACTTCATTAATGCGCGGATAGCGGTTGGCGCGGTATAGAATACCGTTACACCATGATTTTGACAGATTTCCCAGAAACGCCCCGTATGCGGAATGGTCGGAGCGCCTTCAAACATAAGAATGGTAGCGCCATTTGATAATGGACCGTAGGCAACGTAAGAGTGACCCGTAATCCAACCTACGTCAGCCGTACACCAAAAGACATCGTCATCTTTCAGGTCGAAAATCCATTCGTTGGTCACGTGTGCGCCCAACAAGTAACCGCCCGATGAGTGAACAATACCTTTGGGTTTTCCGGTTGAACCTGAGGTATAAAGCAAGAACAACGGATGTTCTGCATTCACCATCACCGGTTCGCAGTAGTTGGGCATACCCGCTTCTGCTTCGTGCCACCATAAGTCACGACCTTCTTTCATATTAATATCTTGGCCAGTGCGTTTGCACACTAAGACTTTGCGAACTGAATCACAGCCTTTTTCAAGAGCAATATCAACGGCTTTTTTCAATTCAACGGTGCGTCCACCACGGAAACCACCGTCGGCGGTGACAATGATTTTTGCTTTTGCATCTTCAACACGGTCTTTTAGCGCTTCAGCTGAAAAACCACCAAACACAATCGAGTGAATCGCTCCAATACGCGCACAGGCGTGCATGGCAATGACTGCTTCAGGAATCATCGGCATGTATATAACGACACGATCACCCGTTTGTACGCCCTGAATTTTTAGCGCATTAGCAAAGCGGCAGACAGCACCGTGAAGCTCGTGGTAGGTGTACTTTTGCACATCACCGGGTTCGCCTTCAAAAATAATCGCGGTTTTATCGCCACGATCATCTAAGTGACGGTCCAGACAGTTGACGGAGACGTTGAGTTCGCCATCGGTGAACCAGCGATAGTGAGGCGCTTTGCTGTCATCTAAGCCGACGGTAAAAGGCTTTGACCATTGTAGTTTTTCTTTGGCTAAACGCGACCAAAAGGCGACGTGATCTGCATTTGCTTCTGCATGCAGTGCTGCCAGCTGTTCTGCATTGACATTCGCTTCTGCTTTGGCTCGTTCTGAAGGGGCAAACAAGCGAGTTTCATGCAGTATAGATTCAATGTTGGTATGGCTCATTTCGGTATGATTCCTTTAATTAGGGCGTGTCTGTCAACTGACTTTTGTGATGGCTCAGACATACATTTCTTGGTTAGCTACTTATTTTACAAGGCTCGTTGTGGAAAAACCAGAAAACTAGCGTGTGCTAATCGTTTTCTTCTGCCCAATGCAGTACACCTGCTTGCCATAAGCCATGCAACAAATCGCTATTGGCTGGGTTAGCTATCATCGCTAACAATTGTTCTGAATTATGGTCATAACGGGAGCAAAGTTGGTCGAGCAACGCTTGATCGACATTTGCATCAATGCTGGTGGTTTCGCCATTAATGTGCAGTAAGCGCGGTGTTTGCGTGGTGTCTTGCGCCCAACGGCTCATCAGGTCAGCGGATAAACCTTCACCTTGTTTAATGCGACGTGTGAAGCGATCAATCGGTAGGTTGCGTTCAGGCGGTAAGCTGAGTAATGAACCCTGATGACCTTGCGGTTCAGTGACAAATTGACCAAACCAACGATGAAAGGTGGCGTCATCGGCCAAGAGGGCAGCCAGTGCTGCACGTGCTTGCTGCGTTGCTTCGTGACTAATATCGCTTGCATGGTGAATATTGTGCCAGCTTGGATCTTTGAACCAGTGTGCGGGGATAGATTCACGTGCGGCAAAGTCGGCGAAGTGTTCCAACATTTCGCGTGCCGCTAAAGAACGATAACCCACTGACCAGGTCATACAGTCGTCTGAGCGGCTAATGCCCCAGTGTCCGACTTTAGCCGGCAGGTAAAGCATATCGCCTGCTTCTAAAAAGTGGGTTTCTTCTACAGGGAACTTGTCCATTAAGCGCAAGGGCATATTGGGCAGGAAATTATCCAAAGTACAATACTGCGTGGTCAGTCGCCATTCACGGGTGCCTTTGCCTTGAATGAGGAAGACATCGTAATGGTCATAATGAGGGCCAACACCGCCTTCGGTGGGCGCGTAAGATACCATGATATCGTCCAGTCGCCAGCGGGGAATGGCATCAAATGCCGATAAGAGTTCGGCGGCTTCGGGTAACCAGTGATTGACACCCTGAACCAAGAGTGTCCAATGGGTGGCGGGCGTACTTGTGAAGTCATCTTCACTAAAAGGACCGCGCTTGAGTTCCCAAGGAGTTTGTCCGCCTTTTTCAATCACAATGCGGCTTTCGACATCTTCTTCCATGGCCAGTCCGGCTAAATCCTCTGGTGTTAAAAAGGCTAGCGCATCGGTCGGCAAGGCATTTTTAATCACTAAGGGTTTCTTTTGCCAATAGTTGGCCAGGAAGTCGAGCCAATCAAAGTTCTGTAAGGTCATGTGGTTGTTTTCCTGTTATGTTTTTTTAGGGAGCAAGCCAAGTCAGTGAGGATTCATTAATGGCAGCAAGATCATAAGCCGTCGCCATCAGCGCGGGTTGAATGTGGCTGGTTATCAGGTAGCCTTTTCGTGCTAAGGTCGCAGACAAAGCGGGCGAGTTAGGCTTGGCATGCCAGCAGGCAAGTTGTTGCTCGACTTGTGTGTTATTACGCACACGCCAATCGGATAAGGCAATCAACTCATCACCCACTTGCCAGCCAGCTGAGTGTGCGGGCGAATTTAGGATAACTTGTTTAACGATGAGTGCGCCTTGTTCTTCTGCAAGTTTGACGCCTAAGGATGGTTGTAGCTTGGTCGTTAACACCAGTCCGATGCTTGGCAAAGCCAAAGCCAGTTGTGCGGCCAATTCCGGGTTGGGTTGTTCTATGTGTTGCGATAACCATAGTGTCCAATCAACATGAGGACAAAGCGACGTTAAATCATCTTTTAGTTTAATGGGGTTGAGTGCTTGCTTAGGATTGCGTTGCCAATCTTGCCACCAGCGATGGAGCAAGGCATCTAAATGTACGCCATGTTGCTGCAATTCGGCTAAAAGTAGCAGACTGGTCGCCATACCACGTGTGTAGTAGTTGACTTGACTATTAGCCGAATTTTCATTGGGTTGATAAAACTTAATCCAAGCTTCTCGACTGGCATCGGCTAATGATTGCTGAGCTGCCCCAATGGTTGTTAGGGTTCGGCTTAGACTATCGCTCCAGCGTGTTAGGAGTTCTGCGGGCTTGATGCGTTGGCTGCGTAACAGCATCCAATCATCATATAAGCTTGTAAAACCCTCGAAAATCCAGAGTAAGGGCGTGATGACGGCATCGTCTAGCTTTGGATGTATCAATCCTTCGGGTTTGATGCGCTTTACCAGCCAGACATGAAAATACTCATGCGCGCACAAGCCTAAAAAGTCTTCATAGGCTTTGCTTGTTTTCTGATTTAAGCGAGGCAAGCTAGCACGCGAGGTCATTAGAGCGGTGCTGTTGGAGTGTTCTAATCCACCATAGCCATCATAACTGACCATCACTTGAAATAAATAGTGCTGGAACGGATAAGGATGTTGTTCATTGCGCCAAAAGGCTTGCTCAGCACTACAAATAGCGGATAAGTCGGCAACCAAACGTTCTGTATCCATCCCAATCAATGGTGCTTCATCGACCAAAACCATGCAATGGGTAATGCCACAAGCGTCAAAGTTAAGGATTATTCCATTGCCAATGAGTAATGGGTGTTCAATCAATTCGTCGTAGTTGGAAGCAACATAATGACCAAACCCTAGGCTATCAATCAGTTGGCTGTTGAGGGTGGTGTGTACTTGCCAATCGGGTTTATTTTCGGGGGCAAGAAGGGTTAGCTGATAAGGTTGGTCTCGCCAGCTTTCGACAAACAACGCCGTTGCGGTCGGGTTAATAAAGGCATAGTTATCGCACACATAATTGGCGCGAACCGAAGCATCAAAGCCGTACAGAGTATAGTGAACACTGATTGTGCCAGCAGCGGCTTCGACATTCCAACGGCATAAATCGATTCTTTCGTAGGCGATGTCATTGCCTAGGGCATCGGTGATTCGGTGGATCGTCAAATGTTTGGTAAAATCACGCAACAAATAGCTACCTGGAATCCAACGTGGTAATTGCAGTGTCAGGATTTGAGGTTGGTTGAGTGTGAT
>JACXUY010000188.1 GCA_014763665.1 Gammaproteobacteria bacterium | reverse complement strand
GAATTAACACAAACATTGCGGCATTAAATGCACATGCAAACTCTACCGTTAACAATCGTAATTTGGACGGATCATTGTCTAAATTGTCTTCAGGTCTTCGTATCAATGCTGCAGCGGACGATGCTTCGGGTATGGCGATTGCCGATTCGCTTCGTTCACAAGCCTCGGCTCTCGGACAAGCGATTGCCAATGCGAACGATGCGATTGGGATTGTCCAAATTGCTGATAAAGCGATGGATGAGCAACTTAAAATTCTCGACACGATCAAAGTGAAAGCGACCCAAGCGGCACAGGATGGACAAAGCGCTCAAACACGTAAAGCGTTGCAAGCGGATATTACCCGTTTGATAGAACAATTGGACAACATTGCAGGACAAACGTCATACAATGGTCAAAGTTTGCTCAACGGTAGTTTTACCAACAAAGAGTTCCAGGTTGGGGCATACTCAAACCAAACAATCAAGGCGACAATCGGTAATACTACCAGTGCAACCAACGGAAGCGTACGCTATGAGAGTTTTACAGTAACTGAAGCGGCATCAAATGTTGTTATGTCTTTCAGCGTTGGTGGGAAAGATATCGATTTGGCAGAGGTCGATATGCGCTGGTCGGTCGATGGTAACCGCGGATTGGCTGCATTGGCAGATGTTATCAATAAAAACAGTGATATTACGGGTGTCCGTGCAAGTTGGGAAGTAAAAGCAGCTATTTCAGAGGTGGCAGAAGGGGGAGATGTTACCAGTTTGAGAATTAACGGTATTTTGATTGGTACTTTATCAAACGTCGCAGCGGGTGATGCAGATGGTGAGCTGGTTAATGCGATCAATGCGGTAAAACAACAAACGGGGGTTGAAGCGTCTATCGATTCTGAAGGTAAATTGATCCTTAACTCGACTACCGGTCGCGGGATTGTTGTCTCTGGTGAGAACAACGCCGTTTCTTCACAAACGTATGGTCGTTTGACCCTTTCACGATTGGATGCACGTGATATTAAAGTGAGTTCATCAGCATTTACCGTTACGGAAGGGGCATCGGCTACCGTCAATCTCCATGATGTCGTTGGGGATATCGGAAGTACCGAAGCGGTGGCAATGGGTCACTTGGCGATTACCACAGCAGCGTTTACCAGCTTGATCGACAGCGGTATCGGTGTAGGGGTTACAACCATGACGGGTGCTCAAGCGGTTATCGATATTGCAGAATCGGCTCAAAAATCATTGGATGCAATCCGCTCAGACCTTGGATCGGTTCAAAACCAATTGGTAGCAACGATCAACAACATCAGCGTTACGCAAGTAAACGTTAAAGCGGCAGAATCAAATATCCGTGATGTTGATTTCGCGGCAGAATCGGCGAACTTTAACAAATTCAATAT
>JACXUY010000187.1 GCA_014763665.1 Gammaproteobacteria bacterium | reverse complement strand
TTCAATTGACTAACTATGCTGGACTTTCTCTGATCGGAGAATGTTTCGCTGCCTCTCAACTGGATTTGCTGGTTGATCGTAAAATTCCTGTATCTAAAGGCATGAAAACATCTGATCTGATCAAAAGCATGATTGCTCTGCTAAGCATTGGCAAAAGTGACTATGAAGCCATCGAAGCCTTTAGTGGTGATGAATTCTTTAAAGAAGCATTGGGCATTAAGAAGGTTCCAAGCAGTGTTTGGCTGCGTCAGCGTCTTGATGATAAAGCCCTAGAGTTGCTGCCTCTATGCAATGAAGCGAACCTACGTTTACTCAGTCGTGCGCAAGCCCCCATCACGCCCCATCAGGGGTATGTCTGTTTGGACATAGATACTTTCGTTATGAACAATGACAACAGCAAAAAAGAACTGGTTAGTCGCACCTATCAAGGCAATGATGGTTATACACCGATTGCCGCCTATTTAGGCAATGAAGGCTGGAACCTTGGTTTAGAGCTGCGTAATGGCTCTGATCACTCAGCGAAAAATTCAGCACAGTTCTTCACTAAAGCTTTCGAGCGTACCCAGCACCTAGTAGCAGGGAAAGAACCTATATTGCTGCGCGTCGATAGTGGTTTTGATAGTAGCGAACTGCTGATGTGTGCTCAACAGGAAAAAGAGCGTTATGCACAATCACAAACAGGATCATTTGACTATATTTTCAAGTGGAACCCGCGTCAACAAGACAAGCAAGCCATACTCAATGAAGCCATACAATCGGGCACCATAACAAAATTGCGAGAAGGCAAGCGTCAGGGCTGGATTGAACACCAGATTACGAAAACATTCGCTGATAAAACACACACCTTTCGCTTACTGATCAGAGTAACAGAGCGCACTATCGACAAAAAAGGGCAAATGCTCATCATGCCCGATATCACCCTTGATGGTTGGTACACCAGTTTAAAAGATGACGGTGAAACCATTGCAGATCACTACCGTCATCACGGCACACATGAACAATACCACAGTGAAATCAAAAGCGATTTAGACTTAGAACGTTTACCATCAGGCAAGTTCAACACCAACAACCTGATTGTCCACTTAGGCGCCTATGCTTATAACTGCTTGAGAATGATCGGGCAACTTGGACTAACGGGCAAAATTTCACCAGTTCGCCACCCAGCCAAGCGCAGACGAATTAAAACCGTGTTGCAAGAAATCATGTATCGCGCTGCCAAGGTGATCAAACAAGCAAGAAGCTTCATTATCGACTTTGGGCGTAATGCTGCTGTCACATTAAACGTGTTCAACCATGTTAAAAGCGCCATCAGGCGAAGTTACACGACATGACGCACAAAAAGAGCCACAAATCAGTAAAACACAGCCTATCCGAAACCATCGGAGGAT
>JACXUY010000186.1 GCA_014763665.1 Gammaproteobacteria bacterium | reverse complement strand
TGCTTATGTTATGCCCAGGTGGCGAAATAGGTAGACGC
This sequence comes from Gammaproteobacteria bacterium, assembly GCA_014763665.1. Lineage (GTDB taxonomy): Bacteria > Pseudomonadota > Gammaproteobacteria > Thiomicrospirales > Thiomicrospiraceae. Next base: position 1,355 of record JACXUY010000186.1, on the reverse strand, counting down.
AAGGGACTTAAAATCCCTCGGTAGAAATACCGTGCCGGTTCGACCCCGGCCCTGGGCACCACTATCTTCCCCTTTAAAATCAATGTGTTAGCTGCACGCGTGTCGAGCCACACGTAAATCTTCTCTTGCATTAATTCCGTTTTGTGTCCAAAATTTGTCCACTTGACAACTTAACCTTGGACAAAACGTATGGCAGCCTTCAACAAACAACCGAACGGTAAGTGGCGTGTCCGTGTCCGTAAAAACGGGCAGACGCTCACAAAGACTTTCACCTATAAAGCAGATGCTGACATCTGGGCGCGCGAGATTGAATCGGAGATTGAACGCCGGGTAGATGTGGTACGGCGGTCAAAAGACAAGACCACATTCGGCGACTTACTCGAGCGCTATGCTGTCGAATACGCCCCGACGTTGAAAGGGGGTAAGCGGGAAGTGTCGAGGGCGCGGCAGATTGCAGTGCGCAGACTCGGTGGGCTACCGGTGTATCGTATGACTTCTGATGACATCGCTGCATTCCGCAACGAACGGATGGACGAGGGGCTATCGCCCAGTACCGTGCGTAAAGAACTGTCCACGATAAGCGGGGTGTTCGAGTTGGCCATCAAAGAGTGGGGGTTTGACGGCCTGACCAATCTGGTGCGGCTTATCAAGAAGCCAAAGGGTATGACCCGCCGTGAGATGCGACTGACTCCGGACGAGGTAACGTTGTTGTGGGCAATCCCTGATGACGAGATACGGCGCATCGCTGTCTTCGCTCTGGAAACGTCCGCGCGTCAGTTGGAGATTGTGTCGTTGCGCTGGTCGGATGTGGATTTGTCGCGGCGAACCGCAACGGTACATGACAAAGTGGGGCAACATACCGGGCGTACTAAACGGTTGCCATTGAGTTCGCGGGCGGTAGCAGTGCTGAATGAAACGCGCAGCCGGCTTCGCCCGTTCTGCCCGGACAATATGGAGCCGGATAGTTTTTCGGGGTGGGTAAGTGAGCAGTGGAAAAATAAGAAAGTGAAGTGGGGGTTTAGGAAGGAGTTGTGGCTGCGGGATATTCGCCACGAAGCGATAAGCCGGTTCTTCGAGAAGGGATTAAGTGTGGTGGAGGTGATGTCTATTACTGGGCATACGAACCCGGCGCAGTTGGACACCTATACCCACTTGATGCACCAAACAAGTTTGGCATCGAGGCTGGATTGAGTGGTAGGCCAAGGGATTTGAACCGCTCCGTCTTCCGATTATGAGTCGAGTGCATTAACCTATTATGCTATCGGCCCGAAAAGAAAGCCGTGTCGTATGCCGAGCAAAGAGGACACGGGCAAATGTAAGTGCCGGTTTTAACCACTCCGGCCTGTGGAGATACG
>JACXUY010000185.1 GCA_014763665.1 Gammaproteobacteria bacterium | reverse complement strand
AATAAAGTTTGAGATGGAGCGCAAAGGCTTAACGGTTAAAGATCTTGAACCCATGATAGGTAAAAGCAATCGTGTTTATGAAATCCTAAACCATAAGCGATCACTCACGCTAAAAATGATTTGGAAACTTCATGAAGGGCTAGGTATTCCAGCAGAATCGCTGATCAAGCCACCGCAAGTTCGCGCTTCATAGTGCTTCGAATCAAAATTAGTTTGTTATGAATGACGCTCGCTACCCAAACATTTCTGCTATTGATAACAGGCTAGCTGAGCTTGAAAACGAAAAGCAGCAGCTTCTCGCATTAAGAGAGGCTTTTCGTAGCGCTCAAAACGAGCGTTCAGTACAGACATTCACGCCAGAACAAAAGGTCGCCTTATTCAGACAACGATTTCGTGGAAGAGAGGATATCTTTGCCAATCGTTGGCAAAACCAACAGGGTCGCAGTGGCTATTCCGTAGCTTGTGATAATGAGTGGGTAAGTGGACTATGCAACAAACCCCGCATTAAATGCCAAGACTGTTCACACCGAAAGTTTAGCGAATTAAACGAGCACATTATTTACAGGCACCTTGCCGGTCATCAAGTGGTTGGTCTGTATCCACTACTTAAAGATAATTCGTGCTATTTGTTGGCAGCCGATTTTGACAAAGGCTGTTGGCAAGAAGAAGTCAAAGCAATGTCTAAAGCGTGCCAAGCGTTTGATATTCCGCACGCGATAGAAATCTCGCGTTCTGGCAATGGGGCGCACTTATGGATCTTTTTTGAAACCAATATCCCGGCGAACCAAGCTCGGGCACTGGGTTTCACTTTGCTTGATAAAGCCATGGAAATATTTCCAAATCTATCGTTTGACTCCTATGACAGGCTCTTTCCTAACCAAGATGTACTTCCGGAAGGCGGGTTTGGCAATCTCATTGCGCTACCACTTCAAAAGGAGGCTCGCCTTTCAGGCCGTAGTTGCTTTGTTGACAGTGATCTGAATGCCATCGATGATCAATGGCAGTACCTTGCTGGACTTAAAACGCTGACTCAGTCGAGTATTGATCAACTCATAACAACCATTTCACCCAATACCTTATTGCTGTCCGAACAAGGGCTAACAGACAACCGCCCTCCTTGGGAAATCACAGCCAAAGCAGCACCAATAAAATTAGAGTCTTTGCCAAAAAACGTGACCATTACCTTGGCCAACCATATCTACTTTTTGATGAGCGAGTTACCTGGGCCACTACTGGCCGGACTAAAGCGATTAGCGAGTTTTTCTAATCCTGTGTTTTTTAAAACACAAGCGTTGCGCTTTTCAACCCATGGCATTCCGAGGTTTATTTCCTGTGCTCGTATTGAAAACGGTTATCTAGCACTACCGCGAGGCTGTCTTGATGACGCGATTGCTTTGCTACAAGAGCA
>JACXUY010000020.1 GCA_014763665.1 Gammaproteobacteria bacterium | reverse complement strand
ACGCGCTCTGATTGGTGTTGCGTTAAAACGTCTTTACCCAGTTTATGCAATTTAATATGTAGGCGTTCGACTTCTTTAAAATGGCTGGTTGATTTGATCATGGGAATCACTTGCCCATGCAACCAGCGGCCAAAAGTACAGTGATTATGATCCAATTCAACGGGTGGATTGGGTTCTATGCCTTGTAGTTGATTAATCAGTTGCAGCATCCATTGCAAATGATTTTGATAGTGCACCAGTAGGTTCTTTTCACTCAAATTCGCCAAATGCGACAGGCGAATATGGTTTTTAACCGCCAGCGTGTGTAGATAATGATGAAAATAGGCTACTGATACCTTTTTTTCGATACGATCAAGCCCTTGGTTCAGGGCAATGATTTCTTGGCAGTTTAGTTCACTAACCAGACCACCCAATACACTACGAGCGAGTGCCATTAAATCATAGTAAATGACTGGATAGCTAAGGTCGTTTAGTAAACAAGCTTGCACAAAGCTATTCGTTTGCTCATCTTCATTATCGGGCGTGAGTTCGGAAAAGAGTCGCTGGAGCAAGGTGCGACGCAGTTCTTGATCTTGCTGATATTCCTGATTGGCTTGGTGTTCATCACCAAGCTCAGGATATAGCTCAAGGAGCAGGGGTTGTATGACCGATTGAAAGTTTTGCCATGTAATTGTCATTGAACTTCTCACATTGAACTAGCTGAACGAGAGAAAGGGCCTTCTGATGCGAGAACCCCCATTTTCGTGATTAACCACCGCGCTTCATGGCGGCAAAGAACTCATCGTTCGTTTTGCTGGCTTTGAGGCGATCGTTGAGGAATTCAATCGCTTCAGTATCACCCATATTACCTAAGAATTTACGCACAATCCACAGCATGTTCAGCTCATCAGCCTCGGTAAGTAATTCTTCACGGCGTGTACCAGAGCGTTTAATGTTAATAGCCGGGAAGACGCGACGCTCGGCAATGTGGCGATCCAAATGGACTTCCATGTTACCTGTGCCTTTAAATTCCTCGTAAATGACATCATCCATTTTAGAGCCTGTTTCGACCAGTGCCGTCGCTAAAATGGTCAGTGAACCTCCTTCTTCGATGTTGCGTGCGGCACCAAAGAAGCGCTTAGGACGGTGCAAGGCATTGGCATCGACACCACCGGTCAGGATTTTACCTGACGAGGGTGCAACGGTATTGTAAGCACGTGCTAAACGGGTAATAGAGTCGAGCAGAATGATGACATCGCGTTTGTGCTCAACCAAGCGTTTGGCTTTTTCAATGACCATTTCGGCCACTTGTACATGGCGATTCGCTGGTTCATCAAAGGTAGAGGCAATGACTTCACCTTTAACGGTACGCTGCATTTCCGTCACTTCTTCAGGGCGCTCGTCAATGAGCAATACGATGAGGTAAGCATCGGGATGGTTGACGGCAATGGAGTGAGCGATGTTTTGCAACATCATGGTTTTACCGGCTTTAGGTGGTGCGACAATCAAACCACGCTGTCCCTTACCAAAGGGCGCAACCAAGTCGATGACACGAGCGGTAATGTCTTCGGTTGAGCCGTTACCAATTTCCATGCGCAAGCGTTTATTGGCGTGCAAGGGCGTTAGGTTTTCGAACAGAATTTTGTGCTGGGCGACTTCTGGCGGCTCAAAGTTGATGCTATCGACTTTCAGTAAGGCGAAGTAGCGTTCGCCATCTTTAGGGGTACGAATACGACCTGAAACCGTATCACCTTGGCGTAGCCCAAATCGGCGAATTTGGCTGGGTGAGACATAAAGGTCATCGGGACCTGAGAGGTAAGTACCCTCTTCGGTACGCAAGAATCCGAACCCGTCTGGTAAAATTTCGAGTACGCCAGAGCCTGAAATGTCCTCGCCTTTTTTGGCGTGGTCTTTCAATAAAGCAAAAATAATATCTTGTTTGCGTGCGCGCGTTAATTCAAGTCCAAGGCTATTTGCCAGTTCTTGTAGTTCGGAAATATGACGTTTTTTGAGTTCGTTGAGATTCATGCGATTACTTTATGATCCAGAAAGGGAGAGAACGGAAGACTGGGGAAGGGCAAGACTTACCCTTCCCAGAAGTTGATTAAGCTAGGTTACTGTTTAAGAAGTCAGTCAATTGAGATTTAGACAAAGCGCCAACACGAGTAGCGACGACTTGACCACCTTTGAGTAGCATGAGCGTCGGAATACCACGCACACCAAATTTCGGTGGTTGTGCAGGGTTTTCATCGATGTTCAGTTTAGCAACAACGACTTTACCCGTGTATTCTTGCGCCACTTCATCTAAAATGGGGGCAATCATTTTACACGGACCACACCAAGGTGCCCAAAAATCAAGTAAAACGGGCAATTCAGCTTTGATAATGTCTTGTTCAAAAGTGCTATCTGAGGTGTGTAGAACTAAATCGCTCATGGGGTTCTCCCGTTGAGTAAAAGAAAAATTAAAGTGGATAAGTTGTGATAGACAAGTCGCATTAGCAATGCGATTAAGGTCAGTCGAATTTAATTAGTTCATTTGTACAGGGTTTTAATTAAAAATGCAAGCAAAAAATCAAGCGGTGTGGCAAGAGGGTCTGAATGAAGCACAATTATCGGCTGTCACGACGCGTCTTCCCTATGCGCTTGTGTTGGCTGGGGCGGGGAGCGGTAAAACGCGTGTTCTCATTGCGCGTATGCTGTATTTGCTCAGTGAGCGGGGTTATGGCCCTGCACAGGTATTAGCCTTAACCTTTACCAATAAAGCGGCAGGTGAAATGCGTCATCGTTTATCGGGAGTCTTTCCTTGGGCTAATCATGTGTGGATGGGAACTTTTCATGGTATTGCGCATCGTTTATTACGACTTCATGCGCGTGAAGCCGATTTGCCGGATAGTTTTACGGTGATTGATAGTGAAGACCAGCAACGCCTGTGCAAGCGTATTTTACGTGAGCATGAAATTGACGAAAAAGTGCTATCGAGTAAAACGCTGGCTTATTTGATTGGTCGGGAAAAAGATCAGGGTCGACGTGCTCAAGATGTGGCTCAGGCTTATGGTGAGCTGCCTTGGCTACCTTTGTACGAAGCTTACGAGCAACAATGTCAGGTGTCTGGCTTAGTTGATTTTGGCGAGTTGTTGTTACGCAGTTACGAGTTACTGCTCAAGCATCCTGCATTGCTGGCACATTATCAGGGGCGTTTTCGGGAAATTTTGGTGGATGAGTTTCAAGACACCAATCGATTGCAATATCAGTGGTTGAAATTACTGGCGGGTGAGGGCTGTGGCTTGTTTGTCGTCGGCGACGATGACCAGTCCATTTATGGTTGGCGTGGCGCGGAAGTGGCCAATATTCGTGACTTTACCGAAACCTGCGTACCCTGTGACATCGTCCGTTTAGAACAAAACTATCGTTCGACACAGACCATTTTGTCAGCAGCCAATGCGGTGATTGCCCATAACCAAGGGCGTATGGGTAAAGACTTGTGGTCGGCGCAAGGTGAGGGCGACAAAGTCGGTCATTATGCGGCCATTAATGAGTTTGATGAAGCACGTTATATTGTGCAAGGCATCTGTCGCTGGCAGGAAGCGGGTGGTGCCTTGGCCGATGTGGCGGTGCTGTATCGTTCTAATCATCAGTCGCGCGTGTTGGAGCAGGTGCTAACGCGCGAAGGTATCCCTTATAAAGTCACCGGTGGCATGCGCTTTTTTGAACGTGCTGAAGTGAAGGATGCTTTGGCTTATACGCGCCTGCTGTTAAATCCACAAGACGATGTGGCTTTTGCACGTGTGATTAACACACCAACGCGAGGCTTGGGTGAAAAGTCGTTAGCAAAAATAGCTCAATTAGCGCAAAGTCAGCATCTAAGTCTGTTAGAAGCAACCAGTTGGATGGTGGAAAAAGGTGGCTTGTCTGGAAAAGCCTTGCAGGGTGCCAGTGCTTTTGTCGGGCTGTTTAAGCAATGGCAGACTTTGCGTTCAGGTGATGTGATCACCTTAATGGAAGCCATTATCAAAGAGTCGGGACTGTGGGATTTTTATGGTCAGGATGGGCTAACGGGTGAGGGGCGGCAAGAAAACTTAACCGAGTTGGTGAATGCGGCCAGTCAATACCAAGTGGATGAAGATGCGGCAGAGGCCTTAGCCATTACCGATCCTTTGTTGCTATTTTTAGCGCAAACAGCCTTAGATGCCGGTGATAAGGGCGAGACTGAGCGGGATTTGGCGCAGCTGATGACCATTCATGCCGCAAAAGGGCTGGAGTTCGCATGGGTGGCGGTAACAGGGTTAGAAGAGGGGGTTTTCCCGTTGTCGCGAGCCTTAGAAGATGCCGATGGGCTGAGCGAGGAGCGCCGCTTGATGTATGTGGCAATGACGCGTGCGAAACAGTCGCTGTTGTTAACAAGCTGCTCGATGCGTCGTTTTCACGGTGCCGAAAGCCTGATGCAGGTTTCCCGTTTTGTGCAGGAAATTCCCAGCGAGTTGATGCAGTCGATTGGTACTTATCAGCGATCGGATGTGAGTGCTTATCGTCAGTCCTCTGATAGAAGCGGTGAGCCTGTCGCGTCCGTTCCGCCATGCAGTGAGGTGCCTTTCCCGAAAGGCAGTAAAGTGATTCATGCTCGTTTTGGTGAGGGGCTGGTGGTCGATGTTGACGGATTGGGTGAGGATGGTCGTGTGCAAGTGCGCTTTTGCGATGCGACGCGTTGGTTGTTATTAAGTGTCGCTAAATTAGAACGCTGGCAGGGTGAATAAGAATGGGGAATTACTAAAAACCTTGCTGCGCAGGTTTTTAGACTTCCCTGTTTAATTTTTTGGCTGGTGGAAGGGTATTAAATAATGTATTTACATGTTACCAAAACTAACCCTTCCCCCAGAACCCCCAACCCTATAAATTTTTGGAGATATTCCATGGAGTGTAACTGTGGTTCTGGTAACAGGTGGAAGGCGTGTTGTGCGCCGCTATTATTGCAAGGAAAGTCGGCATCAACGGCAGAGGCTTTGATGCGTTCACGTTATGTGGCTTATGTGCGACGAGACGGTGATTATTTGTACAAAACCTGGGCCAGTAGTACTCGTCCCAGTAAAGCCAGTTTGAAGCAGTTAGCAGCAACCGATTGGCAAGGATTGACGGTGATACGCACCGAGCGAGGTGGCGTGGATGATAGCACGGGTGTGGTGGAGTTTATAGCACATTGGCGTGATGAACAGGGTAATCTGCAGGAAATGCACGAAGTGAGTGAGTTTGTGCGCGAGAAAGGACGTTGGGTTTATCTGAAAGCTAAAGCCTCCTAAGAGGCTTTAGTACAGGAAAATTTACACTTTGAACTGGTGCGCTTGCTGTTCGAGCTGTGTTGCTAGGGATTGTAAATGTTCGCTGGCGGCAAGCGTGTTACGCATGGCAGAGCTGCTGTCTTGTGCCATGCTGACAATATCGGCCACTTCACCAGCAATGCGATCGGCTTCGGCCAATTGCGATTGCATCGCTGTGGCAATATCTTGAATGCGCTGCGAGGTGAGTGTCGCTGATTCTTGAATTTGCGCTAAGGACTCACTTGCTTTATAGCTATGTGAAACGCCCAATTCGACTTGTTCGACAGTGCTGCGCATGCGGCGCACCGCGGCTTCCGTTTCGCGTTGAATGGTATGAATAACTTGCGTGATTTCACCGGTTGCTTGACTGGTACGAACCGATAGCGAACGGACTTCATCGGCCACAACGGCAAAGCCGCGTCCTTGCTCGCCTGCACGAGCGGCTTCAATGGCGGCATTCAAGGCGAGGAGATTGGTTTGTTCGGCAATATCGCCAATGGTACTAACGATCCCACTCACACGTTCCGATTCCTCGCCCAGTTTCGAAATAGCGTCAGCCATTTGTGAAACTTCACTGGCCAGATGTTCGGCACTATCGGCTGCTTGTTTTGCCACTTGACTGCCGTTTTCCGCATAACGCCAAGCTTCTTTAGAAATTTGGGAGGCTTCTTCAACCTTGTCGTTCACTTGATGTACTGTGTGTTGAATAGAGATTACTGAACGAGAGACTTGATCGGCGCGATGCTGTTGACGTTCCGTGGCGTCGAGTACCTGTTGTGCGGTGCTGGTCATTTGACTGGCTGCACTGCTGACCTGTTCGCTGCCAATGATCATGGTTTTGAAAACATTCTGCAGGCGCTGAATCAGTCGATTAAAGGCTTTAGCCATACGGTGGATTTCATCGTGATGATAATTTAATGGAACGCTATGACTGATGTTGCTCTCTTGTTCCATAAGCGTCATTGATTTTTCGAGATGCACCACAGGCGTGGTAATAGAATGTGCAATATGACGCACAACTAAAAAGAGTACACCTTGAAATACCAATTGCATCATCCACATGGTGCCGTTGAACCAGGCTAACTTGTCTTTTAGGCTGGCGCTGAACGGCTCATCACTATGATTGGCTAATGCGGTGTGAAGCAAGTCTTCGACCGATAGGCTGACTAATACCTGTGCGCTGAGGGTCATGATGGCAACGGAGAGTTGTGTCATGACTTGCAAGCGCGTTTGCATACTCAAATGTTGCCACCAGCGGCTGATTGGGCTCATATTCCCACTCCTGAACAAAGGTAAAATGATGAAACTTTGAAAGCATTAAACATGCCAACTAACAGACTTAATTCCACAGGAAACGCAACCACAAGCCTATTGTGCTTATGTAGCCAAGTTCGGTGGTACTGATTTTGCCTTCGGCATTGATAAAGACAGATGTGGGCAGTGTCTTGGCGCCGAAAGCCGCCAGCCATCGGCCATCTGGGTCGTTCATCATCATGGCAGGATTGTCTTCTGGATGATTGGCTAACCATTGTGCTAATTCGTTATCTTCGGTTTGTACCACGATCATCAGCACAGGATAGTGTTCGGCAATGTGGGTGATGTTGCCATGATTGGCGACACAGACCGGACACCAAGGCGCAAAAAAGTGAATGAGTAGGGGGTTTCCAGCAAAGTTGGACAAGGCAAGGGGTTGTCCTGCCAGACTAATGCCTGCCAGTGCGGGTGGTTCGCCTGTTAACACATCTTGATGTTGCCAAGCGCGAACAGCGAGGATAATCACGAAAATAATGATGGCATCTCTTAACCAACCTTTCCAGCGTGAGGATGGCGGTTGTGTAGCGGGCCCACTCATGATGCGTGACGTGTAATCTGTACGCCAACACTGTTGGCTGCTTGAATGGCGTGAGGTTTGCCAAGTTTGAGTGTTACCCATGTAACACGTTGGTCGGCTAGGCAGAGTTGTGCTAAGTCTTCTGCTAGCTTTTCGACCAGTTCGGTATGCTGTTGTAAGCAGCGTTCGGCTAACTGTTGACAAAGTTGTGCGTAGTCTAATGTGTCGATCAACTTATCACTTGTTGCTGCAGGGCGCAAATTAAAGCCGAGTTGGATATCTAATAGAATTTCTTGTGTGACATCTTTTTCATGTTCATAAACGCCAATTCGCGCAGGAAGTCGCAATTGTTCAATAAAAATATGGTCATTCATGGCAATGTAATCTTTTTAATGGGGTTAATTTGCGCTAGCATAACACAACCGTTTTTATTTCATTAGGACAGGGCGCGTGATAGTATATTGGGTTTGGGTATTATTGGCTTATTTGTTAGGATCAGTCTCTAGTGCGATTATTGTCTGTCGATTAATGGGGTTGCCAGATCCAAGGACTGAAGGTTCGGGTAATCCTGGAGCGACCAATGTGTTGCGTATTGGCGGCAAAAAAGCAGCAGCTTTGACTTTGCTAGGCGATATGCTTAAAGGCTATTTGCCGGTTGCGCTCGCTGTCTGGGCTGGTTTGGCGCCTGAAGTGGTTATTGCCATCGGTGTGGCCGCTTTTGTTGGCCATTTGTGGCCAGTATTTTTTGCCTTTCAAGGTGGAAAAGGGGTTGCGACTGAGTTGGGCGTGCTCTTTGGCTTGCATCCTGTTATTGGTTTGGTGATTGCGGGTGTGTGGTTGCTGATTGCCAAGGGTATGAAAATTTCTTCTTTGGCTGCTTTAATTGCCATGACCTTAGCGCCCGTAATGGTGTGGTTTTGGACAGAAGGTGAATTGAGTTGGACATTAGGAGTGGCGATGATGAGCGTGGTGTTAATGATTCGACACAAGTCGAATATTCGGCGGTTGTTGAGCGGTGAGGAAACGAGTATTGGCCGTTAATACGGGTTTTTACGCTTGGCTCAAGCAAGGCCTACAACGTGGTTGGTTGTGGTTGTTTGCGGCTAGCTTTTTGGCGATTGCTAGCCTTGCTATCGGTTTTGGGTGGCCAGCAAAGCCTATTTTAGTGGGCGTAGTGCATTCGCAAACAGGGACGATGGCGTCAGCAGAAGGCGGTGTGTTGCAGATGACATTGGCGGCCATCAATCTTCTTAATGAACAGGGTGGGGTCTTGGGTCGTCCCGTTAAAGCGGTGGTCATGGATGGTGCTTCGGACGGAGAACGTTTTGCTCAAGCGGTTGACGAACTCATTGTTGATCATGGCGTTGTCGCGATTTTTGGTGGCTGGACATCGGCATCGCGTCGGGCCATGTTACCTGTTATTGAGCAACACAAGGGTTTGTTAATTTACCCTGTGCAATACGAGGGTCTTGAAGAAAGTCAACGTATTATTTACACGGGCACTACTCCTAATCAGCAGCTTAACATAGCGATTACGTGGATGCTTGAGCATTTTGGCTCGCGCGTGCTGTTGGTGGGGTCAGACAATATTTTCCCTCGCGTTGAAAATAGCATTGCCCAGTTAGTGCTTAAGCGTTTAGGTGCTCAGGTTTGCGGAGAATATTACATTAAATCGGGTTCGTCGAAGGTAGATGGCCTTGCAAAAATGGTCAACGAGTGTCGACCAGACTTTATTATCAATACCGTCAATGGTAGCGACAACTTGGCGCTGATGCAGTTGCTACGTCAAGATGAGGCGAAGATTCCTGTCATGTCATTGAGCATGGACGAGCAGCAGCTTCAACAGTTGATTGTGGCGTTAGGCGAGCGTGTTGCGAGAGAACATTATGTTGCAACCAGTTACTTAAGTGCGCTTGAGACACAGGAGAATCTGGAGTTTAAGGCACAAGTTGCCAATGCAACTAATCATCAGTTAGATGTGCGTTATATTTCAGCAGCGATGAAATCGGCATGGGATGGTGTTTTTCTTTGGGCGCAAGCAGTTAATGCGGCTTCAGAATTGTCAGCCGAACAGGTAGTGCATGCTATTGAAGGAATGTCCTATGCCTCGGCTACCGGTCCGGTTACTGTAGATCCTTTCAATCGCCATTTATGGCAACCGGTGTTTATTGGTAAGGCACAAGCGAATGGGCAATTTGCACTGGAGTGGCAATCTACCTCACTGGTTGAGCCAGAACCTTGGCCATTAGTGCTACCCAAGCATGCGTGGCAGCGCGTTGTGCAAAGCTGGTATGATTTTTGGGGACAGCAATGGCAAGCTCCGTGAAAACTCCGTTAAGTCTTTCGATCAAGTTGTGGCGTTGGTTATTGCTCGTTGCGCTTTTGCCGATGTTGCTGTTAGCAACGCTGGTGCAGTGGCATATGGAACAGCGATTGGTTGAGCAGCAGCAGACTCATCTTTACAACTTGGCGCGTGACAAAAGTCGCTTAATTAGCGAAGTTTCTTTGGTAACTCAGTCTTATCTTGAAGGTTTGGCCGAACGCGTTGTGTTTGCCGATATGCTCGTCAATGAGCATAATCCTCGCGCTCAGTTAGAGGCGATGCAGTTGTCGCAGGCTTTGTTGAACCGACATAGTTATTACTATGATGTCTTATTGGTAAATCCGTCTGGACGCGTCATTTTTACCCTCAAGCAAGAATCAGATTTGGGCGCTAATTTACGTGAAGAGCCTTGGAGTGACACGGGTGCAGGATTGGCTTTTGATCAATCGCGTCGATTGTTAACGACGGTCGTCACTCCGGTACGCTACTATGAACCGTCACTGTGCTCTGCTTCCTTTATGGCGACGCCAGTATGGAGTCCGCAAGGCGTGTGGCTGGGTGTACTGATGGTGCAACTCAATCAAGAATGGCTGGCTGAGGTTGCTCAAAGTGGTGTCGGAACCACGCGCACGGGAGAGGTGGTGCTGTCTCAATTGAATGGATCTGGCAAGTTGGAAGTGGTGGCTCCTTTGCGCCTTGATCGTGAGGCAGCCATACATGGACGCTTGTTGGATGAGTCGCATGAAGTGCCATCTAATCGGGCTATTCGCGGTGAAGAAGGTTGGGGGACAGGTAAAGATTATCGTCATGAACGCGTCTTAGCTGGTTGGGTTTATGTGCCTAGCATGCAAACGGCCTTGGTCGTCAAGCAGGATGAATCGGAGGTTCTTGCTTCTCTGCATACTATGCGCTTATATACCCTTGTCTTGCTGGTTGTAGTGATTCTAGTGGTCTCCTTGTTGTCCATGGCGATTAGTCAGCGACTAACAAAACCTTTGTTGGCTATTGTTGATACTTTGCAGCAGCTTAAGTCGGGAAGATGGCATTTGCGCGTGTCAAACGAACATTTGGAAAGCAAGGAGGCCGCGCATCTTGTTTCGGGTATTAACCAGCTGGCGGATACCATTGAAGATCAGCTTGAGCGATTACAGCATCAAACGACCAAGTTGGAGTGTCAGGCGCAAACCTTAGCGCAGTACAACCAAGACTTGGAAGAGGCAGTGCGCGAGCGCACGAAAGAATTGGAGCAGCTGAGTTTGATTGATCCGATGACGGGGTTATTCAATCGCCGTCATTATCTTCAAGAGGGCGTTCGTTTGTGGAAAACGGTGGCACGCCAGCGCCAGTGTTTGATGTTCGCTTTATTAGATGTGGATCATTTTAAATTATTTAATGATAGTCGCGGTCATCAGATGGGAGATGAAGCTCTGACTTTGGTGGCTCAATGTTTACAAGAAATCTGTCAACGCAGTAGCGATTTGGCTTTCCGACTGGGTGGGGAAGAAATGGCGGCTTTGGTTGTCGTTAAGGATGTCGACGACGCGATGGAGTTGGCTGAGCGTTTGCGTGTGGCGGTGGAGTCAAAAGCAATCATGCACCCGCGCAGTCCTGTTAAAGGTGTTTTAACGGTATCCATTGGTGTCGCATTATTGGATGCTCGAGCCTGTCAGCATGCCAGTGAAGCGAACTTAGATGGACTGTATCGCTTGGCCGATGAAGCACTTTATCGCGCTAAGAATCAGGGTAGGAACCAAGTCGTGCTTGCACGGGAAGTGTTGGGTTGTTAAAATTCTAATGCAATTTTTCAACTTCAACATTAAAAGGAAAAGATCATGCGTAAAGCAATGATGGCTGCAACAGCAGCAATGATGGTATCGGGTGGTGCATTAGCGAATAACTTTGGTGCGAGCATCAACTATGGCTTAGGTGGTGTTGGCGCTGATTTGGGTTATGCATTGATTCAGGATACGGTAAATGTGCGTGCTGGTTTGAATGCGGGTTTAGACACGACTGGTTCTACTACACCTGACGCAACTAAATACGATTACAAATTGGATACGGGTTATAAAACTTTAGGTCTTGATTGGCATCCGTTTAATGGTTCTTTCCGTGTCTCTGCCGGTTATGCTTGGTCTGACATTAGCTTAGATGTTAAATCGGTGGGAAGTTACACTTTCAATGGCGTAACGGCTACGGGTACAGCTACAGGTCGCATCAAATACGATAACGCACCTTATGTGTCTATTGGTTGGGGTAATCATGCACCTTCAAAGGGCGGGCTATTCTTTAATTCAGAATTGGGTATGATGTTTACTGGTAAACCAACGGTTGATTTGACAACAGATAATGCTGTGTTTAACACGACGAATGCGGCTGATATTCAAGTAGAAAAAGAAAAAGTTAAAAAAGATGCCATGGATTTTTTCCCCATTATCAAAATTGGCTTAGGCTACTCTTTCTAATCAATTATTGGTTGGATGCACAATTTAAAAGGACACCAGTAGGTGTCCTTTTTTCTTTTCATGTTGAGCAAGAGTTAGGGCATATCCTGCGGATCAACGTCTAGAAATACCCTAACCCCTGTGACCTTGCCTTCGGGCTGTTGCAGAAATGCGAGCAAGTTGTCGATGGTGGTATGCAAGGCGGCACGCTGTTCGGATTGTAGCCAGAGCAGTTCTCGATAGTGATACTGACGCTTGTGCATCAGTGCGGGCATGGGGCCAGCGACTTGCACCTTGGTGTGTTGGCACAGGGGTAAGAGTTTTTCCAGTTGCGCTTGTACCCGATCTAAGTGTTTTCCTTCCGCTAATAACCAAGCGCTGAAGCTGAAAGGCGGTAGTTGTGTGTCGCTTCGTTCCTTTAGCAATTGTTGGGCGATTTCAGCATAGGGCTTGGTTAGCAGTGATTGCACAAAGTCGTGGTGGGGCTGATGGGTTTGTAGTAACACCTGCCCTCTTTGCGAGCCACGTCCAGCGCGTCCTGAAACCTGAATGACGAGCTGGGCTAAACGCTCCAGCGAGCGAAAGTCGCGTGCAAAGAGAGCAGAATCGACATCGATAATGCCAACCAAGGCAATACCGGCAAAGTCGTGACCTTTTGCCAGCATTTGCGTGCCTAAAATAATGCAGGGATCCCCAGCACGAATTTGCGCGAATAGATGGTTGAGTTTGTCTTTGCCTTGGGTGCTGTCTCGATCAACACGCAGAACGGGTGTAGTGGGGAAATGTTGCTGCAAGGCTTCTTCGACTTTTTGTGTGCCTTGTCCGACCAGATGCCAATGACTGGAACCACAGCTAGGGCATTGAGCAGGCGCCTGTTCAACTTTGCCACAATGGTGACAGCGCAAATTCGGTGCGTGACGGTGAAAGGTGTAGGGCACCTCACAGGCGGGGCAGTCGAGTGTATGACCACAATCGTGACACATCAACACTGGTGAGTAACCGCGTCGGTTTAAGAAGAGTAATACTTGTCCCTGTTCCGCTAGTGTGCGTTCAACTGCGGATAGCAGTTGTGGAGACAGAGCACCATCCAGCTTTTGTTGACGCATATCAATGGTGAGCATCGTGGGTAAGATTTGTTGATTGGCGCGTTGCGTTAAGGTGAGTAAGTGCAATTTACCTTGATCGACATTGGCTAGACTTTCTAAAGAAGGCGTGGCACTGCCAAGCACAATTGGACAAGCTTGTTGTTTGGCGCGCATGAGCGCGACATCGCGGGCGTGGTAACGAATGCTGTCTTGCTGTTTGTAAGCGCTGTCGTGTTCTTCGTCGACAATAATGAGCCCTAACTTGGGTAGGGGGGCAAAAATGGCGGAACGGGTGCCGATGAGCAGTAATGGATGCCCTTGTCGTGTCAGTTGCCACACTTGCGCGCGTTGGCTATTGGTGCGTTCTGAATGCAGGAGCACGGGTTCGGTATTCAGTCGCTGCGCCAATCGGCTGACCATCGGTGCAGTGAGTCCGATTTCGGGTAGCAGCATTAACACCTGTTTCTCTTGTTGCAGTGTCTGGTTAATCAGTTGAGCGTACACTTCGGTTTTGCCACTGCCCGTCACACCCATGAGTAACCAAGCTTTGAAGCTTCCGAATGAATCGGCTATCTTGTCGCTGGCGTGTTGCTGTTCTGCGTTTAGTTTTACTAGGGCAGCTTGTCCGAGTTCAGGCGCTTTAAGTGGCTTGGCGGGTCTTGTCGGTTGTTTGCTTAGGCGCAATTGCGGCGGTAGCGCTGTTTCCAGCAGTCTGCCCCAATCAGCGTGATAGTAACCTGCGCACCAAGCCAAGAGTTTCAGTTCACTTTCTTGCCACAAAGGGGCGTCGTCTAAGGCGCTGATAATGGATTTGACGGCATACTCGGCATCGGTGGGCGCTTCGATGGCGGCTAACACCACCCCAACCAGTTGACGCTTACCTAGGGGAACGAGCACACGTGTGCCTGCAGCGAGCATCAGATCGCTAGCGTAAGTGAGGGCGGGTAGGGGGGTGCCGCTAACAGCGACCAGATAATGGGTATTCATGTGATCACCATTCTAGCCAGTCGATTGGGTGAACGCAATTATTGTGTCGGTTGACGGCTGAATTACGGTAAAATTATCAAAGCATTAAACAAATAAGATAAAGGAACAAGGTGATGGTGCGAGTGATTGAGCGCGCTTTTGATGGGCTGGCGACCTTATTAGCTTGGTTGATGATTGGGCTTGCGGTATTGGCGACCAGTGTGTTGGTGTTGCGTTATGGTTTTGGTCTGAATACCACGGCGGTACAGGATGCGGTCATTTATCTCAATGCGGGCTTAGTGATGTTGGGATTGTCAGTCACTTTGCTAGCCAATGCGCATGTACGTGTCGATGTGCTGTCAGATCGTTGGCCTACGCCGTTACAGGCTTTGCGCGATTTACTGGGTGTGGTTTTGTTAGTACTGCCGATGTTGGCTGTAACCGCATGGCATGGTTGGGACTATGTTGCTCGTGCATGGGTCATGGGAGAAGGCTCTGGTGATGCCGGTGGATTAAGTGGTGTCTATTGGTTTAAGTCGCTGATTCTCGTTGGTGTGGCTTTATTGTTTGTCGCCGCTTTAGTGTTTGCCTATCGCGCCTTTCAGGTATGGCGCGGTGAAGCGCAAGCCTTACCCGCGCCATCGCATTTAAGCTAAGGAGTGCTGATAATGGAATGGTTAGCTTTATTGTTTTTTGCCTTCACCTTTGCTTTATTGTTAATGGGCTTCCCTGTTGCCTTTACTTTGGCGGGCGCTTCATTAATTTTTTCGCTGTTTGCGGTACTGATCGGTGCCTTTGATGCCGACTTTTTGGCAGCCTTACCCAGTCGTATTTGGTCGCTCATTACCAATGGTCAGTTGTTGGCCATTCCGCTGTTTGTGCTCATGGGCGTGCTGTTAGAAAAATCGCGCTTGGCAGAAGATTTACTGGTCACCACTTCTAAATTATTGGCTGGTGTGCGCGGTGGGCTGGCCTTAGCCGTGGTGGGTGTCGGCGTGTTGTTAGCCGCTAGTACCGGTATTGTCGGTGCCACTGTGGTTGCCATGGGTCTGATTGCCTTGCCTGCTATGTTGAAAGAAGGTTACGACCCTAAGCTGTCCTGCGGACTCATTTGTGCCTCGGGCACCTTGGGACAAATTATTCCGCCGTCGATCATTTTGATTTTGTTGGCCGATATTTTGTCGTCGGCTTATCAGCAAGCTCAGTTGAAAATGGGTAATTTCAGCCCAGAAACCCTTTCGGTAGGCGATTTATTCGCTGGCGCACTCATTCCTGGTGTGCTCTTAGCGGTGATGTATGCGTTGTTTATGATCTGGCACGCACGTAAGCAGCCGCCTATTGCCGTCGAAGACCTACCCCCAAAACCCAGTTGGCAAGAAATCATGACCTCTTTGGTGCCGCCCTTATTATTGGTGGTTTTAGTGCTAGGTTCGATTATTGCCGGTTATGCCACGGCCACCGAATCGGCGGCGGTGGGTGCCATGGGCGCACTCTTGCTGGGTTTGGTGCGAGGTCGTTTGAATCTCGCTTCATTGCAAGCATCTGGCTTAGAGTCGGTGAAAGTGAATAGTATGATTTTTGCCATTCTCATCGGTGCCATTTTCTTCTCCTTGGTTTTCCGTGGGTTGGGTGGTGATGATGCTGTGCGCGAGTTACTCGAATCCATCCCCGGTGGTGTGGTGACGGTGATGATTGTGGTGATGTTGTTTTTGTTCATCCTCGGTTTTTTCCTCGACTTTATCGAAATCACTTTCGTTGTTGTGCCCATTGTGGCGCCGATTCTGTTGATGATGGGTGTAGACCCTGTGTGGTTGGGCATTATGATTGCCATTAACTTACAAACGTCTTTTTTGACGCCGCCCTTTGGTTTTGCCTTATTCTATTTACGGGGTGTGTTACCGCCGAACATTCCCTCGTCCGATTTATACAAGGGCGTGATTCCTTTTATTGGACTGCAAGTGTTTATGCTGTTATTGTTAAGCTTGTTTCCTGCACTCGCAACTTGGTTGCCTAAGGTTATTTATGGTTAAGTGCTAAATGGGGGTTTTAAATGCAGACTCTAGATATAGAAAGATTGCCTGAAAATGCCAGGCACGAGTTAATTGATTTTTACGAGTTTTTGCTGAGTAAGTATGCGCGTTCAGAGGTGCGGGTGACTAGCTCAGAGCCCCTTAAATTTAAAGTTCCTCGAGAGGTAGCTCCTTTTGAGCCTTTGTCGCGCGAAGCCTGCTATGAGCGTTAAGTGTTTTGTTGACTCAAACATTTGGTTATATGCTTTCATGGAAAGCCGAGATAACAAATTTACCTTGGCGCGTCAATTGATTCAGCGCGATGGGGTTTGCATTAGCATTCAAGTGCTTAATGAAGTTTGTCGTAATTTATTGCGCAGAGCAAACTACTCTGAAGATGAGCTGAAAGAGACGATTCAGCAGTTTACACAGCATACGCAGATTCATCTGTTGTCGGTTGCAGATAGTTTACAAGCGTCTCAGTTGCGAGAGGACTACGCACTATCCTATTGGGATAGTTTAGTCGTTGCTGCTGCTCAAGCAGAAGGATGTCATATTCTTTACTCTGAAGATATGCAACATCAACAACGTATCGATTCACTGACCATTATTAATCCGTTTAAATTATGACTAAAAACCGCCCCCCCGCACAAAAAGTGCGCGAACAACGCGCGCAAGAAGTCGCTATTCATGGCGAAAACGCTTGTCGTGCCGCCTTGCTAAATCGTTTTGACGATGTGGCGAAAGCCTTTTTTATCGATGAAACCGCGCCGCGTTTTGCCGATGCCATGCGTGCCTTGGCCGCTTCTCGTAAGGCCTATAAGGTGGTAGATGAGGTCGAATTAGAACGCATCACGGGTAGCTGTCATCATGGCGGCGTTAGTCTGGTGGTGAAAAAACCACCAGTGATTAGTGCGCTCGGCGGCGCATTTTGGTGTTCAGGGACTGATTCTGCCCGATCCCGGTTTACACTTTTCGGGAGCAGCCGCGCGTGTGGCCGAAGGTGTTGCCGAGGTGCTTTATCCCATCAACGGAGCCGATTTTGTGCCCGTATTGTCGCTATTTCGTAAAGCAGGATACAGCTTGTTAACGACCTCTCGCCATCGCGGTAAAGACTTGTATCGCACGAAATTACCTGCCAAAGCGGTGATCGTCTTTGGTGAAGAACAAAGCGGTGTGTCGAAAAAAGTGGCGTCGATGGGTGACTTGCCGATCAAAATTCCTGGTACAGGTGCGGTCGAATCCCTGAACGTCAGCGTCGCCACAGCACTGATTTTAGGTTACTGGTGGCGTCAGGAAGGCGCGCATTAAGTAAAGGAGCAGTTTCTATGGCATCAATCATTTGGTTTGCGTTAACAGGACTATTAGTGATAGCCGAGTTGATGCTGGGTAGTCTTTACTTGCTGGCTCTAGCCTTGGGTACGCTGGCAGCGGGATTGGTTGCTTATTGGGAATATGACTTATCCTGGCAATTGGTCACCGCATTTGGTTTGTCAGCCTTAGCAGCATGGATTGTCTGGCTCAATCGACGCAGTAACCAAGCAGCGCCTGAAGCCATGGATGATCCTGATGTTGGTCAGTCGGTGGTGCTGGTATCGCTTAATCCACTGCTGGTGCATTATCGTGGTGCCGATTGGCAAGCCGAATGGCACATCAATCCGCCTGCCCAAGCGCAAAGTGGCACGGAATATCTTATTATTGCCAAACACGCCAATCGGTTGGTGATCGGCACGCATCTCTCCCATTCATCTTAAAAGGATCAGACCATGGAACCGACTATTTTTGCCTTATTTGTGCTCATCGTTGTGGCAGCGGTGATTATTGCCAAAGGGATTGTTATTGTGCCACAGCAAATGGCCTTTGTCGTTGAGCGATTAGGACGCTATAGCGGCACCCTTGATGCAGGGCTACATATCATTATCCCGATGATTGATCGTATTGCTTATCGTCATTCTTTAAAAGAAGTCCCCATGGATGTGGCACCACAAGTGTGTATTACGCGCGATAATACACAGGTTCAAATCGACGGTATTTTGTACTATCAAGTCACCGATGCTAAGTTGGCGTCTTATGGTAACGAAAACTACAGTATGGCCATTGAAAGCTTGGCTAAAACCTGTTTACGTTCGGAAGTGGGTAAGCGCGAGTTGGATAAATTACTCGAAGACCGCCAAACGATTAATGTCGCCGTGGTCAGTGCTTTAGATGAAGCTTCGATTACTTGGGGTGTGAAAACGCTGCGTTATGAAATTAAAGACATCAACCCTCCGCACGATGTATTGGCTTCGATGCAGCTACAAATTACCGCTGAACGGGAAAAACGGGCCGCTATCGCCCGTGCCGAAGGTGAGAAACAAGCCGCCATTGCTCAGTCGGAAGGGGAAAAACAAGCCGCCATTAATGCCGCTACCGGTGAAGCTGAAGCCCTACGCTTGGTCGCCGAAGCCAATGCCGATGCCATCGCCAAAGTCGCTGCTGCCACCGAGTTAGCAGGCGGTATGCAAGCGGTGAACTTAAAAGTGGCAGAACAATATGTGCAAGCCTTCGCTCAGTTAGCGAAAACGGGTAACACCCTTATCGTACCCGCCAATGTAGCGGATGTATCGGGCATGTTAGCCAGTGCCATAAGTGTGTTGAATACAGTGAAGAAGTAAGGGGTTTGGTTGTTGGTTTGGGTTCATCACTTTCGTCGATTTGATTTTTGTCCAACCTAAACCGCTATTACCATGTCGCCATATTTAATGATGTTGCTATCGTGAGTCATTAAACGCATGGGTTCTGTGATGGCTTGTGCAATGAGTAGCCTATCAAAAGGGTCTTGATGATGGTTAGCTAAGTCGGCGATGGCTAGGGTGTGTTCCGCTTCT
Organism: Gammaproteobacteria bacterium; assembly: GCA_014763665.1. Taxonomy (GTDB): domain Bacteria; phylum Pseudomonadota; class Gammaproteobacteria; order Thiomicrospirales; family Thiomicrospiraceae. Next base: position 8,795 of record JACXUY010000020.1, on the reverse strand, counting down.
ATCGCCAATATTTGGTAACCAGATAATTGAAAATAATGTAAGGCTTGCTTGGCATTAATGGGCATGTCGCCCTTGCCTAAACTGTGTTTAATGGCAATTTCCCACAGGCTGACCGTGCTGATCCAAATGTGGTTTTTCGGGTTGGCTATTTGCGCTTTAGCCTGATCTGGCAAGCGCGGACTGTCAGTCACTGCCCAGAGTGCGATGTGGGTATCGAGCAAAATGTTCATTTGTCGCTACCTAAAAATAAAGCGGTCACTTGTTCGTTATGTTGGTCAATATCATCAGGGACATCAAATGCACCTTTAGCCACGCCAATGCGTTGCGCCGAGGGTGGCGTGTCAAATGCGACCAGTTTGGCAATAGGGCGACCATTGCGTGCAATGATGATCTCAGATTCAACTTTTAATTCAATCGCTTCAACAAGTTTAGACAACTGTGATTTGGCTTCAAACATATTAACCGATAACATAATGCATTCCTTAGCTAAGTCTAGTTTGGTTTGATGCTAGTCGATTATGAGGAGTGGTGTCAATCCCTGTTATTCAAACTGCCATGCCGCAAGCGACACCACTGGCCCAAGCCCATTGAAAGTTAAATCCGCCTAAATCACCGGTGACATCTAGCACTTCACCGATGAAATACAACCTCGGTTGCGTTAGCGCTTCCATGCTTTTCGAAGAAATGGCTTGTGTGTCGATACCGCCAACGGTCACTTCAGCTTTGTCATAACCGTCGGTGCCGCTGGGAGTGAGTGTCCATTGCTGTAAGGCTTGCGCCCACTGACGTAAGGCGTCGTCGGACAGTTCGGCAGGTTTGCCATCGAGCGGATAAAGCTGCCAATAATAGTCGGCTAAGCGTTTTGGTAGCCGACTGCGTAACCAAGGGCGCAGTTCTTTGTTCTGTGCTTTCAGCGTTAATACCGCTGACACGGCATCCAATTCGGGCAGTAGGTTTAACTGAATCGAGCGTCCCAGTTGCCAAATATTGGAAATTTGTAGTGCCGCAGGGCCACTTAACCCCGTGTGGGTGAACAGCAGATTACGTGTCCAGCTCCGCCCCTCACAACTCAAGGTAGCGGGTAGAGCAATACCGGCTAATTCCGACCAGTTGGGTAGATCAATGGTTAAGCCCACTAAGCCGGGTCTGGGAGTAATTATCGGCAGATCGAATTGCTTGGCAATGCGATAACCCAAGTCACTCGCTTTTAATTTAGGAAAGGATAGGGCGCCTGTGGCGATGACCAGTTTATCGGTGCCGAAAACCCCTTGCGATGTGTGAAGTACATAGCCATCACCTGTTGCTTCTGTTGCGGGACGAAAGGCAACTTGATGAATGCTACAGTTGAGCTGCAGCTCAACCCCTGCCCAATCGCATTCGGTGCGTAGCATGGCGATGATCTCACCTGCACCCTTTAGGGTAAACAACTGACCATGCTCGCGTTCTTCATAGTCGATACCATGACGTTCGACCAGTTCAATAAAGGCGCTAGAAGGGTAACGCGCTAAGGCCGATTTCACAAAATGTGGGTTTTGGCAGTGATAATTGGCAGGTGTCACTTGTCGATTGGTGAAGTTACATTTACCGCCGCCAGAAATGCGAATCTTAGCCCCCACTTTGGGTGCATGATCGAGCACCAGCACCCGTTTGCCTCGATAGCCAGCCGTTGCAGCGCACATCATGCCCGATGCCCCAGCACCAATCACAATCACATCCCAGAAACGGGAAGAGGCGGTTGCCATTCGCTTAGTGAACGAGACTCCTACCCGTCATTTCGCTTGGTTGTGCAATGCCCATCATGTGTAATAGCGTTGGCATGACATCGGGTAGCGAGCCGCCCTCAGCGCTTATTTGGAAGGGGCGATCACTCATCACCACCAGCGGTACTAGGTTTGTGGTGTGTGCGGTATGCGGCTGACCGGTAACGGGATCACGCAGTTGTTCAATGTTGCCGTGATCGGCGGTGACAATCATTTCCCCACCCACTTGCTTCATTGCCGCCATCACCTTACCTAAAGCGGTATCGACGGCTTCCACTGCTTGAATACAGGCAGGTAACACACCCGAATGTCCGACCATGTCGGGATTAGCGAAGTTACAAATGAAGGTATCGTACTTGCCCGATAAAATGGCTTCCACCAACTTATCCGACACTTCCGCCACGCTCATTTCAGGCTGTAAATCATAAGTAGCGACTTTGGGCGAGGGCACGAGAATGCGATCTTCTCCTGGATAAGGGATTTCCACGCCACCGTTCATAAAGAAGGTAACATGCGCATACTTTTCCGTTTCCGCAATGCGTAACTGCGTTAAGCCGAGCTTAGACACATACTCACCGAAGGTATTGGTCAGATTGTTGGCACCAAAGGCAACCTCGGCACCGTATAGGGGCGCGAAGTCTTTATGGTATTCGGTCATGGTGACAAAGTGCGATAAGGACACTTTGCACTGGCGTGCAAAGCCATCGAAATCGGGCTGAATAAAGGCGCGACTGATCTGACGCGCCCGATCAGAGCGGTAGTTAACGAAAATGAGCGCATCACCATCTTCCATGCGTACACCTTCTCCAATCGTGGTCGGGGCGATGAACTCATCGGTTTCACCACGTGCATAAGCATCTTCAACTGCTGCTAGGGCGCTGTCGGCTTGATGTTCGGCCATGCCACCGCAAATTAGGTGATAGGCTTTACTCACGCGCTCCCAGCGGTTATCACGGTCAAGGGCGAAATAACGACCAATAATGCTCACAATCGCCGCATTGGGGTGATCTTGCAGAAAATGATTGAGCTGTTCAATGTACTCTAGCGCACTTTTGGGTGCCACATCACGCCCATCGCTAAACACATGAATACAAATACGACTGATACCGCGATCACTGGCCATTTTAATCGTTGCTTTCAGATGGTAAATGTGTGCGTGTACACCACCATCAGACAGCAACGCCAACAGATGCAAGGCTTTGCCATTATGGGAAAGGGTGTCTAAGGTGCGAACAAAAGTCGGATTGGTGAAGAAATCACCGTCGCTAATGGCTTTAGAAATACGGGTTAACTCTTGGTAAACCACCCGACCCGCACCGAGGTTTAAGTGCCCCACTTCAGAGTTGCCCATCTGTCCATCGGGTAGACCCACTACCATGCCAGAGGTGTTAATGAGGGTGTGTGGGTAAGACTGCCACAAAGCATCGAAATGCGGCGTGTTCGCCAAGGCAATAGCATTGTAGTCGCTGGATTCGCGGTAGCCCCAACCATCAAGAATAATCAGACCAGTTGGTTTATGTTGGGGGCGTAGATCGCTCATGGGGGCAAGTCCTATCAAGAATTAACATTAATCTTTTCATTATAACGAAAAAATCGGTTAGAATCATGACAAAGATTGCCCCAAAAAAAATCGATAAAGCTGCGCTAACTGCGTTAAAAAAGTACTCAAAACGCATTTACCTTATGTAAACTTGCCTTTTTTGTGCTTTTTTGCCTTGTTATCATCATCTTTCTCTGCTTTTTAGGGCTGTCTTACATTATTTGACACACAGACATGATTGAAAGGGTATGAGCGCATGGAGTCGGCTTTAATTATAGAATTTATGCAGCAACAATGGTTATTATTGTTGGCACTGATGATTGTGCTGTTTATGCTGTTTCAAAGTCATTTTGGCGACAAGCTTTCTGGTTATGCCAGCATTGCCCCCGAACAAGCGGTGCGCATGATGAATGATGGTGCCTTTGTGTTGGATGTGCGGTCGATTGATGAATATCGTGGCGGTCATTTAACGGGCGCGAAAAATTTATCTGTGGCCGACTTGCCCACTAAGTTAGATTCGTTAGAAGCGCATAAAGCAGGGCCAACGATTGTTTACTGTGAAAGTGGACTGCGTTCAGCACGTGCTTGCGGTATCTTACGTAAAGCAGGCTTTGAGCAATTGCATAACCTTTCGGGTGGCATCAATGCATGGCGTGGCGCTAACCTGCCCATCGTCAAACAAGGTAAGAAGAAATAAAAGGCGCGTCCTTATGAAACCCATCGTCATTTATACCTCTACGGTTTGTCCTTACTGCACTATGGCCAAGCGATTATTAGAGCGAAAAGGCATTAGTGAGTGGACCGAGATTAATGTGGGTTTGAGTCGCGAAGTGTGGCAGGAGATGATGGCGAAAACGGGTCGTCGTACCGTACCGCAAATTTTTATCGGTGATGTACACGTTGGTGGTTATGATGATTTGTCAGCGCTCGATAGAGCAGGCAAACTGGATGCTTTGCTGAGCGTGGAAACCATCGATCGATCCGATATTACCTAGTTTGAACCGCTTTTTTTTCATCCCATTTTTCATAAAACCTATTACAGAGAAATCTCATGAGCGAACAAGTCAACGCCCCTCACTTTGCCATTGAAAAAATTTATTTAAAAGATGTCTCTTTTGAATCGCCGATGGCACCACGCGTGTTCACCATCCCCTTTGACTCTAGTTTGGATTTGCAAGTTAACGTTGAACCTGAGCAAGTGGGCGAGCATCACTGGCAAGTGACTTTGCGTATAACCGCTACCGTGCGCTTGGCCGATCAGGTGGCTTTCTTGGCCGAAGTCGAACAAGCGGGTTTGTTTGCCATGGCCAACTTTGAAGCCGAAGCGATTAGCAGCTTGCTGAACAGCTACTGCCCGACCTTGCTTTTCCCTTACGCTCGTGAAACCATCGCTAACCTATCGTTAAAAGCGGGTTTCCCTCCGTTAGAATTGCAACCGATTAATTTCGAGGCCTTGCATCAAGAGCAGATGGCGAACGAGCGGGTTTAGAGGTCACCTTAGCTTATGCGAATTGCCGTATTAGGGGCAGGTGCATGGGGTATTGCGCTTGCCATGCAGTTGGTGCGTGCTGGTCGCAGGGTCAGTCTTTGGGCACATAAAGACAGTGTTGCCCAGTCGTTACAACAAACACGCTGTACACCGCTGTTAGCCAATATACGTTTGCCCGATGCCATTGAGGTAACGAGTGATCTTTCCCAAGCCTTAAAAGGTGCGCAAGGACTGCTCATCGCTGTGCCCAGTCACGCCTTTATGCAGTTATTGCAACAGTTAGCACAGTTACCTGTCGGCTGTCTGCCGCCTTATGTGGCGTGGGCAACGAAAGGTTTTGATCAAGACTCGCATGAATTGTTACACCAACAGGTGCATCATTATTTACCTCAGGTGTCGGGTACGGTGTTGTCGGGGCCAACCTTTGCCCATGAAGTGGCCTTAGGCTTGCCTACCGCCATTGTCGCTGCCAGTGATCAAGTTAGTATTAGCGACTGGTGGGCGAAACGCTTGCATCATGCTCATTTCCGGGTTTATACCAACACCGATGTCACTGGTGTTGAGATTGGTGGTGCGGTTAAAAACGTCATGGCCATTGCCGCTGGTGTTTCCGATGGTTTGGGGTTTGGCGCGAATGCGCGTGCCGCTTTGGTGGCGCGTGCTTTGGCAGAAATGATGCGTTTGGGTCAGGTATTAGGTGCGCAACCCGATACCCTAATGGGTTTAACGGGGCTGGGTGATTTGGTACTCACCTGTACCGACGATCAATCGCGTAATCGTCGTTTTGGTATGGCCTTAGCAAAGCGACAGTCTTTAGCACAAGCCGAGCAAGCGCTAGGAACGGTCGAAGGCTTGTTGGCCGTGCGTAGTGTGATGGCCTTAGCCGAACGTTATGGTCTCGAGTTGCCCATTGCCCAATCCGTCTATCAGGTCGTCAGCGGTCAACTGAGCCCGAAAGCAGCGGTGGCGCAGCTGTTAGCGCGCGAGGCGGGTGAAGAGTAGGTTTCTACTCCTTCTAACCTCGATTCGCCTTCTGCTCCAACCATTTCACCAAAAACAACCCTATCAAACTGGCCATGACAATCAGCAGAGCGGCATTGGCCGCTTCGGGAATGCGCTCGTCTTGTGCGTACTGGTAGGTAATCACCGCTAGCGTATCGAAGTTGAATGGGCGCAGCATTAGCGTGGCCGGCAGTTCTTTTAACACTTCAATCGCCACCATTAAACTGCCTGCTAACAGGTGGGGTGACATCAGCGGTAGGGTGATGCGCCAGTGCTGTTGCCAGTGAGCATAGCCATGCAGTTGTGCCGCTTCTAGTAAACGGGGTGAGAGCTGTGATAATCCTGCTTGGGTACTTTGTACGGCGATGCTCATGAAACGCACACAGTAAGCAAAAATTAAGGCCGCCACACCGGCAGCAAGGTCGAGTTGTTGCCATGTGAGCAAAATAGCGACGGCTAAGGCCGTGCCGGGAATACCGTAGCCAATCGAGAGTAAGCGCAATGACCACTGGTGTGCCTGACTGTGCGGTTGACGATAGGCTTGCCAGCTGACCCATGCCGCAATGGTAATGGCAATGAGTGCGGCGGCACTGGCTAGGGTTAGGCTATTGGTAAACCAAGTGCTCAGACGCTCGACGTTCCAACTGTCTGTATCTGCCGAGAGGCTTTGCCACAGCAGTAATGCCAGTGGTAAGGCAAAAGCCAGTGCAAAAATAGTCCATGCATAGCCGCTCATCCATAAACTATCAATAAGGTGCTTGGGAGCTTTAGCACCATCGTTGGCGCGTTGCTGTGAGAGTTGCTGTTGCTTGCTGGGTTGAATTAGAAATAACAACAATACAATGACACTAATCAGCGTCACGGCCAATTGTGCTGCTAAAGCCCAATCGCCCATATTAAACCAGCTACGATAAATGGCTTGCGTTAAGGTGGGTACGGCGAATAGACTACTGGCGCCATAGTCGGCCAAAGTTTCCATCATTACCAAGGCCGCACCAGCAATGATAGAGGGTTTGGCAATGGGTAAAGCGACTTTAATAAAAGCGCGATAAGGCGATAAGCCTAAGGCTCTAGCCGCTTCAAAAGCTTGTAAGCCTTGGCGTTGAAAACTGGCACGCGCCAGTAAAAACACATAGGGCATGAACACCAGTGAAAAGACTAAGGCTAGTATCGGTAAATTGCGAATATCAACCCAGCGTTCTACCCATCCCAATTCTCTAAGCCATAAGTGTAAGGTGCCACTGCTGTCTGCCCACCAAGTGACCAACATCGCCACCACATAAGGCGGTAGGGCGAGTGGCAGAACGAGCAGCCATGACAGCAACTTACTGGCAGGAAAGCGATAGGCGACGGTTAACCAAGCCAAGCTGGTACCCAAGGTAACAGCGCCAATGGCAGTGAGACTGGTCAATAATAGGGTGTTAATAAAGGCTTCACCGAGCCAAGTGCTTAATAAGTGATGCCAGTGATCACTTCCTTGGCTGAAGTCGAGTGCCTGCCAAACCAACATTAAGATCGGCAGGATGAAAATGGCACTGACAGCCAGTCCAAGCCAAGCACAGATTTTCATGCAAATGCAACCACGTGACCACCTGTGTCGAAACGAATGCCCGTTTCATCGCCAACATTGAGTTGAATATGACTTGGCATGAGCGCCACCACCAGTTGTTGGTCGTGTAGGATTAGCCGGTACAAGGTGCTAGGGCCTTGGAAGGCTTTGTACACAACTTTAGCACGGAAGCTGCTTAACGGGTCGTAAACAATATCATCGGGTCTAACCAAGACACTCACTTCAGAAGAGCACCCCTGTTCAGTACATTGACCATGCACCAATCCCAAAGGGGTGTGAATATGGCGAGGGCTAGTCACTTGAGATTGTAAGAAGCTGCCGAGACCAACAAAGCTAGCAACAAACCGATTGGCGGGCTCGTGATAAACGCGGTAAGGACTATCCCACTGCACAATGCGTCCTTGTTGCATGACACCGATGACGTCGGCCAAGGTAAAGGCTTCGGTGGGGTCGTGTGTGACGAGCAAAGCACTGGCTCCCAACGCTTTTAATAAGTCGCGCACTTCTAAACTTAGGCTTTCGCGCAGGGCAGCATCCAAATTAGCGAAGGGTTCATCCATTAGTAGTAGTTGCGGTTGCGGTGCTAGGGCGCGCGCTAAGGCAACCCGTTGTTGTTGTCCACCCGAAAGTTGATGCGGGTAACGCTGGGCTAGGTTGTCGAGATGAAGGCGCTGTAACCATTCTTGGCAACGCTGCTGTTGTTCTGCTTTATTGAGCTTATGCAAACCAAAAGCAATGTTTTCTGCCACCGTTAAGTGAGGAAAAAGCGCATAATCTTGAAACACCATGCCGATGCCACGCTGTTCGGGTGCTTGTTCTTGTCCATTACCAGCGACACAAAGCCCGGCAATGGTTATCTTTCCCGCTTGAATGGATTCAAAGCCAGCAATGGCACGCAATAACGTGGTTTTTCCACAGCCCGAAGGTCCGAGCAGGCAGCCGATTTGTCCAGCTGCTAAATGCAGGTCAACTTGGTTTAATATGTGCGTATTGGCTCTGGTCAAGCTCAGGTCTTGAATACTTAATGCAGGAAAAGCAGCCGTTGACATAGTGGATACAGGGACCCATGCAATTAATTGTGAAAAAAGTGTAAATATTGAGTGCAAATAATAACAATTATCGGTAATATACGCAAATGCAGCTTTATAAATGATAACTATTCATATTTGTTGGTAGGTAACAAATGAAAAAAACAATCCTTGCGTTTTTCTTGTCTTCGGTTTCTTTCACCGCGCTTGCGGCGGAAGTGAATGTTTACTCATCACGTCATTATGCTTCAGATGACCAGCTCTATGCTGCGTTTACTCAAGCTACAGGCATCAAAGTTAATCGCATTGAAGCGAAAGATGAAGAGCTGGTAGAACGGTTAAAGGCAGAGGGTGCGCGCTCTCCGGCCGACGTGTTGATTTTGGCTGATGCCGCCCGTCTGCAAGC